>CALBYK010000159.1 GCA_937889855.1 uncultured Prevotella sp. | reverse complement strand
AACAAGCCCATCGGCAGAATTAAGTATGCACTAAATTAATTCCGCCAACGGGTTAAAGTAAATGTATTTGTTGACGATAGTGATTATAAGACCTGCAACAAGACCTATAATAGATGTCGTAAAGGCAGGAATTATATCACCAATAATCTTTGTAATATTGATAGAGGTAGAACCAACATGCTTCAACACTTTACCTTCCATAGTATCTACAGATGGAGCATTTTGCAATTCTTGCATTGAAGCACAGATAGCAACGAAGGTAAACAGCAAGCCTAATGATGTCCAAATACCAGGCAAACTATTTAATAGCTGTTGAGATCTATATACCTTAAAATATCTGTTGTAAAAACATATTGTTACACAGAGGCCCACAATAATGGTAATCCAGTCGTATGGACTTTGAAATAATGGTATGCTAAACATTTTTGTATTTTGTATTTTCGAGTTTTACTTGCCGATGCAAAAGTGGGAAAATATATTTCCTAAAACCTCATGGGGGGTGATGGCTCCGCCGGTTATCTCGGAGAGGTGATAGAGAACTTGACGCAGGTCCTCGCTGATAAGGTCTCCTGATAGGTTGGAGTGTAGCCCTACGATAACTCGGGTTAGGGCTTCTTTGGCTGAGCACAATGAACTATAGTGGCGGGCCGAGGTGACTATGACATCGTTCTCGTGTATCTCAGGGATGTCTGCGGCACTGTATATCAAGGTTCGCAATTCGGATAAGTTTATACCGTCTTTAGCGCTAATATTTATGGATGCAAAGGCTGATGGCACCGAGATGGGGCGGGTGGGGCAGAGGTCTATCTTGTTGCGCACAATGATAACTTTCTGATAGTCGCTGTGGGCGGATATATCATCAAGTTCTTCTTTAGTGAAATCGTCCTTGTCAGTGACCCATAGTATGATAGAGGCAGAATTTAGCTTGGCGTACGTGCGCTGTATTCCCAGCTGCTCAATTCTGTCCTTGGTCTGCCTAATGCCAGCCGTGTCGATAAAGCGAAATGTGACACCTTGGATAACAGTTGTGTCCTCAATGATATCTCGTGTGGTTCCATGCACATCGCTTACTATAGCGCGGTCTTCACCTACCAGTTGGTTGAGTAAGGTACTTTTCCCGACATTGGTTTTTCCGATGATAGCCACTGGAACACCCCCTTTTATCGCTTGTCCTGATGCGAATGAGTTACAGAGTCGCTCAATGTGTTTATTGATGTCTTCTGCCAATGCCAAGAGTTCATCGCGATTGGCAAATTCCAGTTCTTCGTGGTCCGAGAAGTCCAATTCCAGTTCTAATAACGATGTTATTTTTAAGAGCTTGTCCCTAAGCATGCTCAAGTTGCTACTGAAGTGTCCCTTGAGTTGAGACATGGCGATATGGTGAGTCGCTTTGTTAGTCGAAGCGATAAGGTCTGCGACAGCCTCGGCCTGGCTCAGGTCCATCTTGCCGTTGAGATAGGCGCGCATAGTGTACTCTCCTGGTTGGGCCTGTCTGCAACCGTTGCCTATCAGTACCTGCAGAACCTGGGCAACGATATATGATGAACCGTGGCATGATATTTCGATGGAATCTTCGCCTGTGTACGAGTGTGGGGCACGAAAAACACTCACCAGCACCTCGTCTATCACTTCGTTGGTGTCATTGACAATATTTCCGAAATGGATAGTATTGGGCTTGGCGTCAGTCAGTGAGTTGTGGTTAGCTGCCCTAAAAACCTTATCAGCGATACCGATAGATTGTGTACCGCTG
>CALBYK010000158.1 GCA_937889855.1 uncultured Prevotella sp. | reverse complement strand
CTTTCCGCACATAGGCTCACCGGTCAGTGTTGACTCGTCCATGTGCAATGAAGTAGCTTCTAACAACTCGGCATCGGCAGGAACTTCCTCGCCAGTGTTGAGAATCACAATGTCGCCTACCACCACATCCTTGCGCGGAATCTGTGTGGTGTTGCCATTGCGTATCACCTCAACAGCCTCGTCATCGTTCACCTGGTTGAGAATGGTGAACTCTTTGTCGGCCTGCAACTCAAAATAAAAGGCAAGTCCAGTGGCGAGTAGGATGGCAACGAATATTCCTACCGGTTCAAAGAACACGGCAGCCCCCTCGTGGAGTCCGAAATACTCGTAGCATGATATGCCTATCGACAATGCGCCTGCTATCATAAGGATGATGATAAGCGGGTCACCGAACTTCTCCAAGAACTGTTTCCATAGAGGTTCCTTCTCTGGCGGTGTCAACACGTTGGCGCCATTCTTTCTGCGGCTTTCGAGCACTTGGGCATCGGTCAAGCCAGTGTAATGATGTTTTTGTTCCATTGTTTTATGTTTTGTTGATGTTATTGCTTTACTTCTTGGCGATAAGCATGAAAAAATCAATTTTTCTGATTATCTCTTTGGCTTGTGTACATTATGTCTATCGTGATTGTTCTCAAAGAAATCTTCTACATCGTTTTTTTGTACATCAACAACTGGCGTGACTTTCGAATTATCCCCATTTGCGAAGCCTTCCCTCATCGTCGTGTCAGCCTGCAGGTTTTTCAATTTATAATAATCGACAAACCCCATGTTCCCATCCTCCAAAGCCTTAGCCAATGCAAGAGGCACCTTGGCTTCTGCAAGGACGACCTCTGCTTCAGCCTTGATTTTATTGGCTTTCATCTCCTGCTCTTGAGCTATGGCCATGGCACGTCGTTCCTCGGCTTTGGCTTGAGCAATGTTTTTGTCCGCATTAGCTCTCTCGATTTGCAAACCTGCACCAACATTCTTACCGAGGTCAACATCTGCGATGTCAACAGAGAGTATCTCGAAAGCTGTACCCTTGTCAAGTCCCTTATCCATGACAAGTTTGGATATATTGTCAGGATTCTCCATCACTTCTTCATGAGTGTCAGCCGATCCAATACTCGTGACAATACATTCTCCCACACGGGCAAGTACAGTTTCCTCTCCAGCACCACCAACAAGTTTGTTGATGTCTGAACGGACGGTAATACGAGCTTTCACTATTACTTGTATACCGTCTTTCGCCACAGCCTCAACGGCAGGAGTGTCAATGACCTTAGGATTCACGCTTGTCTTCACCGCATCGAGTACATCCCTACCTGCCAAGTCAATAGCAGCGGCTTGTTCATAAGTCATTGGGATTTTCGCTTTGGTTGCTGACACCATGGCCCGTACAACATTCTTAACGTGTCCACCACTCATATAAAGAGACTCGAGATCGTTTCTCGTTATATCGGACAGTCCAGCTTTGGTGGCCGTAATCATGCAGTCCACTATTGTCTTGGGCGGAACATTTCTGATTCGCATCAATACCAGTTGAAGCAATGAAATTCTAACGCCAGAAATCAATGCAGACAACCATAAAAAGACTGGGACAAAGTAAAAGAAAAGCAATATCGCAATAAACAATATCCCTGGAAATACATACATTGTAAAATCCATACATTCAAAATTTAAATTTAAAATAAAAAAATGATTTTATATAAGATGAATACAGACTCTATTCAATACCATTTGGCCACTCCGCCATGATGTGAACAGGTTC
>CALBYK010000157.1 GCA_937889855.1 uncultured Prevotella sp. | reverse complement strand
CGATTTCTTATCCAGGAGATTACAGCCAAGATGTGTTAGCTGTTGCCAATATGACTATTAACGGTTCTTTGTCTTCAAGTTCAGGTCACGGTTCTAATCTTTTTGTAACAGCTCCGGGAACGGATATACTGTCTACAATTCCTGGTGATAAAGTGCAGAGAAAGATTGGAACATCAATGGCTTGTCCCCATGTCGCCGGATTGGCAGCTCTGATTCTTGAACGGAATCCTTCTCTGACAGCTAAAAAGATTCGTGAGATTATAGCAAGAAACACGAAAAAGGTTGGAAATATTCCATATAGTATCAACAATGTGTATGGAACGTGGAATGAAAATTATGGTTATGGTCTTATAGATGCCTATCAAGCAGTAATCAATACTCCTCGTCAATGAACGTAATAAATTTATGAGAGTGCGTCAAAATGGTATTTATCGTAAGTTAGACGGAAAAAACCGCTTATAGCGGATAAAAATAAGTTGACTATAGTTTTGTTATTAATAAGATAACAACAAAATATTAGTCTGTTAATTTCACTCGCAAAGCGAGTTTACTTCCTTATAACTCCTTTTACCTACCATTTGATACACCCTTATAATTTGCAGCGATTTGCTAATTATATAAATTTGTCAATGTGTTAGAAGATATTTATGTATGAAAAAAATTATATTTATCTGTATGCTTTCAATAATGTCCATAGCATCAACATTAAACGGGTTTGCTTCCGGCTTAGTTCCGATACAATGTACGATTGGAGACAAGCCTGTTTGCAATCCTATAGTAGATATAGGATTTACGTTTGATGGAGCTATATCCATTTTGGAAAACTCCACAGCAACGATTTATTCAGATGGACAGCCTTTAGAAACAGGGGCTCTATCATGTTCTAATTATACTGGAGAGAAAAGAACTCAAGGCACCGCTGTTGTGAAATTTGAATCACCTTTGCTGCTCCCGAAGGGGAGAACATATAGGCTTGTAGTGCCTGAAGGTGTCATTATGCGGAAGGATAAATCCGACATATCAAATGAAGAACTCTCCGTTGTATTTAGTGTTCCTGCAACTATTGGTCCAGCGACTCCGTCTATCAAAGACGGCTCGATAGTAGAGAGTGCCGATCGGATAGGATTCTATTTTGGAGTCGAAACAGCACCGGTAGAGAACGGAAAAGTAAAGCTGCTACGTGAGGGCGTTCCTGTAAGGGAGTATGACTGTGATGTCAGTTGGGACTGGAATCTCGGTTATGCAGGAATCGATTTCGGTGAAGAAATAAACTTTGAGAATGGGGTAAGGTACTCTGTTCAATTGCCGAAAGGTTGTGTAAGCGCTCTACATCGTCCAGATATTGTCAATGAAAAGGCTGAAGTCAGTTTTACAGGCGGCTACACAGAACCAGTGAATCCAATTATGTATACATGGTGCAGTCTATACGATCACCATCCAACAGATGTGCTTGGCGAAGTGAGATTCTTCTACAACCAACCTGTTGCTCTTTCCGCAAACCCTCTTGTTCAGCTTTATAATAATAATGAGAACCTTGTCGTTAAGGAGGTTGTTCCTATTATTTCCAATGAAAATGGTCAATGGGTACTGATTGCCGATTTTGAGAACACGCCACTTGTCTCAGAGGAAGGATATTCCATAATTATCCCCGAAGGAACTCTCGTTACTAAAGATGGTGATGTTGTTGTCAACCAGCGCAATGTGATGTCTGTCGGGAAGACAAGTGGCATTGCCGGAACTGGAGATGAAAAAATCACAGTAAGGGTTGATAATGGTATAGTAGTAATAAAACAAGCGGCTAAGAGAAGTTGTATAAAATTGTTCTCAATTGATGGAAAAATTGTAAAAAGCATAAAAACATACGAGAAATGCGTGTCTATTCCTGTTCCAACAGAAGGAATATATCTATTGTCTATAAATGGTAAAATATATAAGATATCTGTTAAATAAGTAGTTGTGCAAAATTATCTTTACATATAGTATGAGGGTATGGCATCCATGCCATACCCTCATACAGATTACCGTTGTACGTCTCGGCATATTAACTTCTCTCGGCATTTAAATTATCTTCTCGGTCTGTTTATATCGCTTTTTTGCGAAACTTTCAGGGCTTGACTGGGCATGTGCTTAGGCGTGTCATCAGGCTGTATTCTTTCCAATATATTCTATTTTTTTTATAGCCGTGTGCTTTGGAATTTGTATAAAATTCGTAAATTTGCATTTATAAAAATGAATTTGCCGTAACCCACAAAATAAAAACCTAAGATGAAACGAATTTCAGAGCGACTATGTACAGTAGCACTGCCGACGACACTGTTCTCGTTGTCGTTTCTTACAGCACAGCCGACAATGGCGCAAGTGCAGGAACTGAAGGTGCAGCGCGACACAATCTCCACGTATCTTAAAGTCCAGAACAAGGGTATTGTCAACAATGCCCTTGACGTGCTCAACGGCAATGCCGCCGGTGTCAATGTCACGTCCAACGGCATGGACCGCATGGCGCAGCTCTCGTCGGTGCGCGTGCGCGGCACCACGTCAATAGTCGGCGGCAACGACCCGCTCGTAATCATCGATGGTGTCACGAGTGACATTGCAACTCTCTCCACCATATATCCTGCCGACATCGAGAGTTTCTCGGTGCTGAAGAACGCCGCCGAGACAGCCCTCTACGGCTCGCGTGGAGCGTCGGGCGTGATAGAGGTGAAGACTAAAAAAGGTACCGGCAAGGGATTCCAAATCTCTTATGAGACAAACATTGGTTTTGAGCAGATGTCGAAGAAACTCGATATGTTGTCCGCCAGCGAGTATCTTGCCACAGCAAAGCGGCTCGGGGTATATGCCAACGATGGTGGTTTCGATACCGATTTCTACGATGTGATAACCCGCACGGGATTTGTGCAGAACCATTACCTTGCGTTCAGCGGAGGCTCGGAGCTGTCTAATTACCGCGCGTCGTTCGGCTACATCGACCACAACACCATTATCAAGACCAAGGACTACAACAACTTCGTGGCGAAGATTGACGTCACGCAGCATGCTTTCAACAATCGTCTGACAGGCGATTTCGGCGTGTTTGGCTCTACATACAAGAACAACGACATCTTCGACTCACAGATGCTTTTCTATTCGGCTGCCTGCCAAAACCCCACTTATCCGGCTGGGCGTGACGCATCTGGCAACTGGACAAAGAATGGCGCGGCCTACCGCATAAATCCTCCAGGTGCCGTGCTTGCCGAGCGCAGCGACCAGAATGAGATGTACTTCAACACCCACTTGCGGCTCCTTTACGACCTTGCACCATCGTTAAAGCTGTCGGCATTCGGCAGCTATTCCTATTCGTCAGACGAGAACTCGGAGTTTTGCCCCACATGGGTGTGGGCACAGGGCAACGTGTATCGTGGCGAGTTCAAGAAGCAGGAATACCTGGGCAACATGTCGCTCGACTATGCCCACACGTGGGGAGTACACGCTCTTGCGGCAGGATTCTCCACCGAATACCACTACCAGGAGCGCACCGCGTTCTGGACGCGTGCCAAGGGCATAACGACAAACGGGTTCGGCTACGACAACATCGGCGCCACGGCATCGCGTCCATACGGTGCGACGGGAAGCACATACGAGGATCAGTCGCTTGCGTCGGTCATGGCAAACGCGTCGTATACATTATATAATAGGTATAAGCTGACGTTGACAATGCGCGGCGACGGCTCATCGATGGTGGGCGACGACCATACGTGGGGCTTCTTCCCGTCGGTGTCGGCAGAGTGGGACGTGAAGAGGGAGAGTTTCTTGCGCTCGTTCAGCGGAATAAGTACGTTGAAATTCCGCACAGGGTACGGACGCTCCGGAAATCTCGGAGGCATAACAGCCTACACAACAATGAACAATGTGCAGCAGACCGGCATCGTTCCAGTGAACAACACACCGACTGTAACACTCGGCACTATACGCAACAATAATCCCGACCTTAAATGGGAAACGAAGTCGACATTCAACATAGGCGGCGAGATAGGACTGTGGCACAACCGCTTGATGCTCACAGCCGAATATTACTATTCCAAGACCACCGACATGCTCTATTCCTACGACGTGCCTGTGCCGCCGTTTGCCTACGATAAACTGTTGGCAAACATAGGCTCCATGTCCAACCAAGGTCTTGAAATCGGCTTTTCCATAGCCCCCGTGCAGACACGGGATGTAGACCTTAACGTGAGCTTCAACCTCTCGTTCCAGAAGAACAAGCTGCTGTCTCTGTCGGGCAACTACAACGGCATGGCAATGTCGGCTGCCAATATCACGGCTATCGGTTCTATCGACGGAGCTGGACAGAATGGGGGCGACAACAACCATGTGCTCTACCAAATCGTTGGGCAGCCGCTCGGCGTGTTCTACCTGCCACACTGCATCGGACTGTACAAGGACGAGCAAGGCACGATGAAGTATCAGATAGAGGACATCGACCATGACGGCACCATTGACTTTGGCGACGGCGGCGACCGCCGTATATGCGGGCAGGCCACGCCAAAGGCGACGCTCGGCTCCAACATATCTCTGCGCTACAAGAACTTCTATCTCTCGCTTCAGATGAACGGTGCCTTCGGACACAAGATATTCAACGGCACGGCACTCGCCTATAACAACATGTCGTCGTTCCCGATATATAATGTGCTTAAGGGTGCACCCGAGCGCAATATCGTCGACCAGAACGTGTCCGACTATTGGCTGGAGCGTGGCGACTATCTCAACTTCGAGTATCTCACCGTTGGCTACAACGTACCGGTGAAGAGCCACATCGTGCGCTCGTTGAGGGTGTCGGCAAGTGTCAACAACCTTGCCACCATCACGTCGTACAGCGGACTTACACCAATGGTCAACTCGTATGTGCTCAACTCGTCAATGGGCATAGACGACAAACGGTGCTATCCGACGTACAGGACATATTCCATTGGAGTAAGTGTGCAGTTTTAAGTCATGCATATCAATAAAAATCGATAATTTATGAAGCGATATCAAGATATATCAAGCAATATGCTTTTGGAAATTTTTGCGCAATCAGCAAAATTCGTCCTCGATACATTCTGCTCCTCTCTCCTAAGGGGAGGGGCAAGGGCCGTGTCAACGGCGAGGGGGTGGGGCTTCTTGCTTTTCATCCCTGCTCTTTCGTTTACCTCTTGCCTCGACGAGAGTCCAAAGGACCAGATACCTGAGTCGGGAATCTACGACTCAGCCAACAGCCTTTATGTCAATGCCGTCGCTTCACTATACAATTATATAGGAGCACATGAGGAAGGTGAGGGACTTCAAGGCACGTGCCGTGGCGTTTACGACTACAACACGCTAACCACCGACGAGGCCATCATCCCCATAAGAGGCGGCGATTGGTATGACGGCGGACTGTGGAAGAGCATGTACGACCACACATGGACAGCGACAGACACCGACTTGTATAATGTGTGGAAATACCTTTACAAGGTGATAATGCTCTCAACAAAGTCGCTTGAGACGATAAACCAACACGCCTCGCTTCTCACAGCGCAGCAACGCGGTGAGTATGAGGCGGAAGTGCGTGCCGTTAGAGCAATGTTCTATTATTATGCGATGGATATGTTCGGGCGTGTGCCAATAATAGAGTCGTCCACACAGAAGACGACCGACATCAGACAGAGCAACCGCAGCGACGTGTTTGCATATATAGTGAAGGAACTTCAGGCTGTGGCCCCGTTGCTGCCAAACGAGCACAGTAACCTGCAAGGCAATTATTATGGCCGTGTGACACGACCCGTAGTATGGTTCCTGCTTGCCAAGCTCGCGCTCAACGCCGAGGTGTATGCAGATGACAACTGGACTGACTCATCCCGACCAGACGGAAAGGCCATTATGTTTGATGTTGACGGCTCGCAGCTCAATGCGTGGCAGGCATGCATACACTACTGTGATCTTATAACAGGCGCTGGTTATGAGCTTGAATCTGACTATACACAGAACTTTGCCGTGCATAACGAGAATTCAAAGGAGAATATTTTCACTATCCCGCTGGACAAAATGCTATATCAGAACGAGTTCCATTATCTGTTCCGCTCCCGCCACTACGCCCATGGCGGCGCCTATGGCGGCGCTTCGGAGAACGGCACGTGTGCTACACTGCACACCATGGCTGTAAACGGATACGGCACGGACATGCCTGACGCACGCCTTGACATGAACTTCTATACGGGCAAGGTGACGGTGGACGGCAAGGATGTGACGCTTGACGACGGCACACCGCTTGTGTATATGCCGCTCGCCGTGGAGGAGAATCTCACGGCAAGCAAGTATATAGCGACGGCGGGAGCCAGAATGAAGAAGTATGAGGTTGACCGCACGGCGTATGCCGACGGCCGTATGCCCGACAATGACATAGTGCTGTTCCGATATGCCGACGTGTTGCTTATGAAGGCTGAGGCCAAGGTGCGTGGTGGAAGTTCGGGGAATGGCGAGCTGAACGCCGTGCGCGGCCGTGTAGGTATGCCGACGCGTGAGGCTACGCTCGACAATATACTCGATGAGCGGCTGCTTGAGCTTGTGTGGGAAGGCTGGCGCCGGCAGGACATGATTCGTTTCAATACCTACAACAAGGCTTATGACATTCACACGCCTTCGGATGCCGACAGCAAGGGTTACACTATAGTGTTCCCTATACCAGAGAAGGCGCGTGAGCTGAACAAAAATCTTGAGCAGAATCCAGGCTATTGATTCCCTTTTACTAATATTAAGTAATTGTTCAAAATTATCTTTATATATAGTAGGAGAGTATGGTATCCTTGCCATACCCACTAAATGGACAGAACTTTATGGCAGAGTGGGTATGGCAGGGATGCCACACCCTCCTACTAAATATAATTCTAAACATATACTCCGTTCTTAAAATAAAAAGATGGACAGGATAAATGAAGAAATGCGAGTTGTAGAGCAGATGATACGTCTGTACTGCAGGAAGAAGGAGGGCAACAAGGAATTATGTCATGAGTGCCAAGAGTTGCTACAGTATGCTACTGCAAGGCTGGAACGTTGCAAATTCGGCGAGAACAAGCCAACTTGCAAGAAGTGTCCCATCCACTGCTACCGCCCTCAAATGAAAGAGCGAATGTGTAAAGTGATGCGCTGGGCTGGGCCGAGAATGATTTTGTATCATCCGGTTGCTGCCATCAAGCATGTAGTAAGAGAACTGTAGCAATATTTTGTTTGTCAAACATTTCATATTCCCGATTATTTGCACTAACTTTGCATAAAAGCCAGTTTCATTAAAAACACATGATTGACCACGCAACTGTAGAAAGGATAAAGGATGCCGCCAACATTGTTGAGGTGGTGTCGGAGTTTGTGACGCTACGCCGCAGCGGAGCCAACTATAAGGGACTATGTCCTTTCCATGACGAGAAGACCCCGTCGTTCTACGTGTCGCCAGCCCGTGGTATGTGTCATTGCTTTGGATGCGGAAAGGGCGGCAATCCGGTAGGCTTCATTATGGAGCACGAGCAGATGACGTATCCTGAGGCTCTGCGATGGCTCGCCAACAAATACCATATTGAGATACATGAGCGCGAGCTCTCGGACGATGAGAAGCGTGAGCAGAGTGAGCGCGAGAGCATGTTCATCGTCAATGAGTGGGCGATGAAATATTTCCAGGAAAAGATGCAGGACGACCCCGACGGCATCGCCATAGGCATGCAGTATTTTCGCAGCAGGGGATTCCGCGACGACATAATAAGAAAGTTCCAGCTTGGTTACGACCTACAAGACCGTCATGCCTTGGCTGCCGAGGCCCTGCGCAAGGGCTATAAGGAGGAGTTCATACTGAAGACAGGAATTTGCTACAAGAACGACCGTGGTGAGCTAATCGACCGCTACGCCGGACGTGTCATATTCCCGTGGATAGGCATAAGCGGAAAGGTCGTGGGGTTTGGTGGCCGCCTGCTCGACTCACGCACAAAGGGTGTGAACCAGAAATACGTGAACTCGCCCGACTCCGAGATTTACCACAAGGACCGCGAACTATATGGACTCTACCAGGCTAAGAAGGCAATTGCAAAGGAAGACCGCGTGTATATGGTCGAAGGATATACAGACGTGATATCCATGCACCAATGCGGCATAGAGAATGTGGTGGCAAACTCGGGTACGGCTCTCAGCGTGCACCAGATACACATACTCCACCGATTCACATCCAACATAACATTGCTGTACGACGGTGACGCCGCCGGCATACATGCTGCCATGAGGGGTACGGACATGCTTCTCTCTGAAGGCATGAACCTCAAAGTGCTGCTGCTGCCTGACGGCGACGACCCCGACTCGTTCTCCAAGAAACACTCGGCGTCCGACTTCCGTAAGTATATAGAGGAGCACCAGACCGACTTCATACAGTTTAAGACCGACCTCCTCCTGAAGAACGAGCGCGACCCTCTGAAGCGCTCGGAGGCTATCAACTCCATCATACGCAGCATATCGTTCGTCTTGAACCCAATCCTGCGCGACACCTACATACACGACTGTTCCGTGCGTATGGGACTGAATGAGGCTACGCTCATAAACACCCTTAACGGGTTTATACGCAACAATCGTGAGGACATGACGTCTGAGCAAGCCCGCGCCGTGCAGCAACAGCAGAATGTCCAGACAACACGCCCCGTCATGCAGCAGGTGACACCGCTGCAGCAGGCGTCAAAAGTGGAGCGCATGCTTGTGGAGCTCATCATACGCAATGGTGACACGGTGATATATGACAATGTGGAGTCGGAGGACGGAACGACGATGAGTCTGAACATTGCGCAGTATATCGACTACAACCTCGGTGTGGACGGACTGAAGTTTGCCAACCCTCTTTTTGTCAAGATTCTTGCAGAGGCTGTGGCGCACAGCTCTGACAAGGCGTTCAACACAGAGCAGTTTTTCATACATCATGAGGACATCGACATATCGCGCATTGCCACCGACCTGTGTGTGGACAAGTACAGGATGCTTGACGAGCAGAAAAAAAACGCCGGCGAGGAGCCGAAGAACGCCGACGAGATGCGTGTGGAAGAGGAAAACCGCATAGACGGTCTTCGCCAGCAGACCGAACACTTGCTCAACGACTTCCGTATGGACTATTTGGAACAACACCTAAAGGACCTGCAGGCTCAGATAGCGCAGGCTGTAGGCGATGCTGACAAGCTCAAGCAACTCATGGAGGAGTATAAGACGACGCACGAGCTGCGGTCGAAACTCGCCCGTCTCTTGGGCAACAATATCATAGCATAGGAGGTGTCGAGCTCCCACTCGACACAAAATGTGACAATAGTGTCGGCATGAATATTCCCCCCCCAAAAAAAAAGATCTTGCAGGTCGGAGTAATCCTGCAATCATAATAATCAGTAAAATTCAAAAACAACAAAGAAAACTATGTATTACATTGAAAAGACTCTTGAGATTTCGGCGTGTCACCGCCTTGAGCTATCGTATGAGAGCAAGTGCCGGAACCTGCATGGACACAACTGGATTATCACCGTGTATTGCAAGTCGCGTGAGCTGAACAAGGACGGGATGGTGGTGGACTTCACACACATCAAGCGACTTGTGCAAGACCGTCTCGACCATGCCAATCTCAACGATGTGCTGCCGTTCAATCCTACGGCTGAGAACATAGCCCGCTGGATAACAGGGCAGATACCGCAGTGCTACCGTTGCATGGTGCAGGAGAGTGAGGGCAACAAGGCCATATACGAGGAAGATTAGGAGGTTGCAGGCTATGAAACGAGTCAACGACATATTCTATTCGCTGCAGGGCGAAGGGCGCAACACCGGGCGCGCCG
>CALBYK010000156.1 GCA_937889855.1 uncultured Prevotella sp. | reverse complement strand
CTTCAAGAGTTTCTTGCGCGGAGCAGCCGGCTGTACGGCGGCAGCCGGTGCAGCGGCGGCCTGCGTCATGCTTGCCGTGGCTGCCATCATTGCCGAGTTGAGGGCATTGGTGTCGCTGGCCTCTGTCTCGACGGCAACAGCCTTTTCGGCGTTTCTAAGCGAGGCATAACCAAGGTTTCTTCCCGGGGCAGCCACCTGCCGAGCCGCCGTTGTCCGGGACATTACAAGATGTTTAAACAGGGATTTCAGTCGCTTGGGGCTACGCCCCGCACCATCCGAGGTGTCGTCCGGCTGCGTCAGCTGCGCAACCTGTATGAGCGTCAGCTCCACGAGCAGCCGCTTGTTGCTGCTCTGCCGGTAGGACAGGTCACACTGGTTGAGAAGCTTCAGCGCCGCATACAGAAACTTGGTTGGGCAGCGCCGCGCCTGGTCGGCATACTTGTCCTTCTGCTGCTTGCTCACCTCAAGAAGGGGCAGCGTGACGGCATCCTTAGCCATGAGCACATTGCGCATGTGCGACGCCAGGCCGTTGATGAGGTTGCCGCCGTCAAATCCCTTCTCTATTACTGAGTTGAGAAGAAGCATAATGTCGCTCACCTTGTTGTCCATGGCATAGTCGACAATACGGAAATAGTTGTCAACGTCAAGCTCGTTGAGGTCTTCTATCACCTTCTGGTAGGTTATGTTGCCCTGGCAGAAACTTGCAGCCTGGTCGAATATGGAGAGCGCGTCTCGCATTCCGCCGTCAGCCTTCTCGGCTATTACGCTCAGGGCCTCGTCCTCATATGTTATACCCTCCTTCTGTGCCACATACTTAAGGTGGGCTATTGTGTTCTCAACCGACATGCGCTCAAAGTCGTATATCTGGCAGCGAGAGAGGATGGTTGGCAGAATCTTGTGCTTCTCGGTTGTGGCAAGGATGAAAATAACGTGTGCCGGTGGTTCCTCAAGGGTCTTGAGAAAGGCGTTGAATGCCGCCTGCGAGAGCATGTGCACCTCGTCGATGATGAACACCTTGTAACGTCCAACCTGCGGCGGTATGCGCGTCTGCTCCATGAGCGACTTGATGTGCTCCACGGAGTTGTTGCTCGCGGCGTCAAGCTCAAATATGTTGTAGGAGCGCTGCTCGTTGAACGCGCGGCAGCTCTCGCACTCGCCACAAGCCTCGCCGTCGGCTGTGGGGTGCAAACAGTTTATTGCCTTGGCAAATATGCGGGCGCAGGTGGTCTTGCCCACTCCACGCGGACCGCAGAACAGGTAGGCGTGCGCCAGCTTGCCGCTCTTCACGGCATTGCGCAGCGTAGTGGTAAGGGCTGCCTGACCCACTACCGAGTCGAACGTCATCGGGCGGTACTTGCGGGCTGATACTATGTAGTCTTCCATATTTATATAATGTGTTCTGTAATGATACCAACTGCAAACTTACTATAAAAATTTCTATTTTCATGTATGAAAACCAAAAATTATGAGTAAGTTTGCATACAAATTACATAACAATGGGTCGTCTAAAACTTATAATGGCTCTCGTCAGCCACTACAAATACGCTATAACTATTGTCGTCGGCATACTGCTCGTGGGATTTGTCGATGAGAACAGTTTTATGCACCGTGTCCAGCTTGAGATGCAAATCAGCGACTTGACCGATGAGATACAGCGCTACAACAAGCAGAACGAGGAAGACCTCAAACAGCTCAAGGACCTCAGGCACGATTCCAAAGCCTACGAGCAGATTGCACGCGAACGCTATTTCATGAAGGCCGACGACGAGGACATTTACGTACTTAGCGACGACGAAAAACCAGCAAATATCAACAATGAAACAAATGAGTAAAGTCCAGAGCATCATCTTCCTCATAGGGGGAATGCTCATGGTTGTAGGAGCGGGCTGCTATGCGTTCATCTTCGGACAGCAAGTGGTCTGCTGGGTATATCTTGTGGGGGCCCTGCTCTTCGCCTCAATGCAGGTGAGCGAGACTTATGAGGGAGCCAGCATGACGATAAGGCGCCTGAAGCGCATCATGACAGTTGCCGACATACTCTTCGTGCTCTCCGGCTTGCTCATGGTGGACAGTGCCTACCAGTTCGTGCGTGACGCCTTCACCGACATCATCACCTACTACAACTTGATATACAACAAGTGGGTGCTGATACTGCTCGTGGCGGCCATTCTCGAGATGTACACGATGCACCGCCTGTCAAAAGAGCTGAACAAGGAAGAGCCAAAAGACGAATAGCAGACGCTGACGGAGCTTGACGCACCGTCGAGAGTTGAAAAATTTTCCTAAATAAGGATAATCATAATTTAAAACCCGCACATAATCATCCGTTATTCGACAATACATATTACCTTTGCCTTTATACAAAACGAGGGAACAATAATTTATGAATAGAATATTATACGCTTTTCTTACAATTTTGGTGTTTGCATCGTGCGCCAACCAGTACAATATCCAAGGCTCGTCCAACGTCTCAACGCTCGACGGACGCATGCTCTATCTGAAGGTGTTGAAGAACAACGACTTCAAGGACATCGACTCTTGCGATGTCGTGCACGGCCAGTTCCAGTTCTGCGGAACGTTCGACACCGTGCGCATGGCCAACATCTTTATGGACGATGAGAGCGTGATGCCACTGGTCATAGAGAAAGGCGACATAACAATAAAGATAGACAACACACAGCAAACCGTCAGCGGCACCCCACTCAACGACGAGCTGTTCAAGTTCTTCAACAAATACAACCAACTCAAGAGCCAGGAGGCGGAGCTGGTGCACACACACGACCGTGCCATAATGAACGGACAGGACATGAATGTCGTCAACCAGCGGCTCAATGCCGAGGCGCAGCGCCTCTCCGAGCAGGAGGACAAGCTCGTCACGTCTTTCGTCACGGAGAACTTCGACAACGTTTTAGGACCCGGAGTATTCTTCATGGTCACAATAGGCAATCCCTACCCAGAGCTCACGCCATGGATTGAAGACATAATGAGCAAGGCTACCGACAAGTTCAAGAACGACGCCTACGTGAAGGACTACTACCAAAAGGCACAGGAGAACCAGGCCATCATGAACGGCATGAAGACACCGCAGGGTCCTCCCGACGGATACATGCAGCAACCAGTACCTGACGGGCCCACACCAAACGAGATGGCACAGCCATCTGACGGAGGCAAAGAGCCAGCGGCCGGGCAATAAGGGGCAAGCTTCTACTTTTACACGCATATTACAAAAGAAAATACCCATAACAACAACTGTTTCTCATGAAAACATTGATATTTGGCGGAAAGGTTGTCAACGAGGGCACTACTCGTCCAGCATCCATTGTTATCGACAACGACCGCATCGCTGACATAACTGAAGGCAACAACACTCCCCGTGGCAGCTACGACCAAATCGTAGATGCTACGGGGTGTTTTGTTTTGCCGGGAGTCATTGACAGCCACGTCCACTTCCGCGACCCTGGACTCACACAGAAGGCCGACATCGAGACAGAGAGCCGGGCGGCGGCCTACGGCGGCGTGACATCCTACTTCGACATGCCAAACACAAAGCCGCAGACCACTACCATCGAGGCTCTTGACAACAAGTTTGAGGACGCTGCAAGGAAGTCGCACGTCAACTACTCATTCTTCATCGGAGCCACGAACGACAACCTGGATATCGTCACCAACATCAACCCGCACCGTGTGCCGGGCATAAAGCTGTTCATGGGATCGAGCACCGGCAACATGCTCGTCGACCGACGCGACACTTTGCAGCAACTCTTTCTGAAGGCACAACTGCCTGTGATGGCACACTGCGAGGACACCGACATCATCAACCGCAACATGGCGGAGGCCAAAGCAAAATACGGTGACGACCCTGACGTCGGGCACCACCCCGAGATACGCTCTGAAGAAGCATGCTGGCAGTCTACAAAACTTGCAGTTGAGCTGGCGTCGGCTGCTGGAGCGCGCCTGCACGTGGCACACCTCACGACAGCACGCGAGTTGCAACTCTTCGGCAAGGACCGCAACATAACGGCCGAAGCCGTCATTGCCCACCTCTTCTTCTCATCCGACGACTACGCCACTCTCGGCACACGCATCAAGTGCAACCCAGCCGTCAAGACCAAGGCCGACTGCGATGCCCTCAGACGCGCCCTCACCGACGGACGCATCACAACCATCGGCACCGACCACGCGCCACACCTTCTCGCCGACAAGCAAGGAGGATGCTCACGCGCCGCATCCGGCATGCCTATGATACAGTTCTCGCTTGTGGCGATGCTTGAGCTTGTCGACAAGGGCGTGCTGCCCATCGAGCGTCTTGTGCAGCTGATGTGCCACAACCCGGCACAGCTCTTTGAGGTGACCGGACGAGGATTCCTGCGCCAAGGCTACAAGGCCGACATCGCCATCGTGCGGCCAGGCTCGCCTTGGACGGTGACAAAGGACATTATACAATCAAAATGCAAATGGAGCCCCATGGAGGGCCACACGTTCAACTGGCAGGTGCGCACAACAATATGTAACGGAAACATTATCTACAACAACGGCCTGTTTGACGAGAACAGCCACGGAGAGGCACTGGTGTTCCGCTACTAAAAACGCGTCAATACATTCTCCATCATCATGCTAAAGTATTTAGACTACACAATAGACGAGTTGCGCCCATACATCAACTGGGCTTACTTCTACCACGCATGGGGACTCTCAGGCAAGCCCCAGACCGAGAAAGAACGAATGCTCAACGATGCCAACAATATGCTCGACACTTTCGGAGGACGCTACCGCACACACGCCGTGCTCGGACTATTCGACGCCAACAGCGTTGGCGACGACCTGCTGCTCGGCAACACACGCCTACCAATGCTGCGTCAGCAACACCCAACAAGCGACGGAGCTCCAAACCTGTGCCTTGCCGACTTTGTCCGCCCTCTCTCATCGGGCATAGCCGACAAGGCAGGATGCTTTGCCACAACTGTCGATGCTGCCATGGAGCGCGACTTCACCGGCGACGACTACCTGCGCATGCTCTCGCAGACACTTGCCGACCGGCTTGCCGAAGCCACCGCCGAGATTCTGCACCTTCAGGTGAGACGTTCTTTCTGGGGCTACGCTCCCGACGAGAACCTGTCCATACGCGAGTTGCTAAGAGAGGAATACCAGGGCATACGTCCCGCCATTGGCTACCCATCGCTGCCCGACACAAGCGTCAACTTCATCCTCGACCAACTCCTCGACATGAAGCGCATAGGTATCAGGCTTACAGAGAGCGGCGCCATGAAACCGCACGCATCGGTGTCAGGGCTGATGTTCGCACATCCAAAGGCCAAGTATTTCGACCTCGGAAAGATTGGCGATGACCAACTGCGCGACTACGCACGGCGGCGCCACATACCGCTTGAGCTCGCACGGCGATTCCTTGCGTCACGCCTTCAATACAAATAAACAGCTTACAATGATAGCACGCATCTTCATTATCATAATCCTTGCCACCCTGCTGCCAGATGTCTACATCTACCGCCACTTCCTGCGCCGCAGGTTCGACCTCTCGGCATGGCAACATTTCCTATGGTGGCTGCCGGGAGCGGCAATGATGGCAGTGACACTGGTCTATGCCATGATTGACGACTTTGCACCTGCCAATCTCACCATATTCAATGGCTACCTATTCATGCTCGGGCTCATCGTCATGCCAAAAGTGCTGTTCGTGGGCGCGTCGCTCGCCGGAAGCTTGGCAAGACGCATGCTGCACACCACACGCAACTGGGGCAACTACGCGGGCTTAGTGCTTGTGCTCGGCGAATACTATGTGTTGTTCAGCGGGTCGATGGCGGGCACAGACAAACTAAGTGTACGCCGCGTAACCATTGAGTTCAGCGATCTTCCGCAGGCCTTCGACAGCTACCGCATCGTACAGTTCTCTGACGCACATCTCGGATCAATGCGAACCGAGATGCTCGAACGTGCCGTGGCTGAGATGAACGCGCAGCGACCTGACATCATTGTCTTCACCGGCGACCTGCAGAACATGCGGCCACAGGAACTGGCGCCACACGCACCCACCTTGGCACGTCTCCGCTCACGCGACGGCATCTACTCCGTGCTCGGCAACCACGACTACACACAATACGTGCCCAAGCTGCCGGCAGCGGCAAAACGCAGGAACGAGTGCCTCACACGCAATTTCGAGACATCGCTACGATGGCACCTCCTGCTTAACGACAACAGCATCATACGCCGTGGCAACGACTCTATCGTTATAGCTGGGGAGGAGAACGACGGTGAACCTCCTTTCCCGCAAAAAGCTAACCTAAAGCGCACTCTGCGCGGCATAAGTCCCAAATCGTTCGTCGTAATGCTCCAGCACGACCCCTCAGCATGGCACCGGTCCATACTGCCTGGCAGCAACGTGCAACTAACACTCAGCGGCCACACACACGGAGGGCAAATGAACTTCTTCGGACTGCGCCCCACCGGGCTAACCGGCAAACCTGATGACGGACTGTACACGGAGGGCTCACGCCACCTGTTCGTCTCCACCGGGCTCGGCGGTTTCGTTCCTTTCCGTTTCCATATGGACCCAGAAGTGGTTGTCATAACTCTAAAAAGAACAAAAAAGTAAAAAAGGTACAAAAAAAATCCATCACCAATGAAATACTTATACCGCATCTACCAGCTCTGCATCGCTCTCCCGCTGATAGCAGTCTACACCATCTTCACATGCATCATAGTCATCGTTGGCTGCGCCATAGGCAACGGCCATTTCTGGGGCTACTACCCAGGCAAATGGTGGGCACAGTTCATTGTGCGCGTGCTCCTTCTTCCGGTGAAAGTGGAAGGACGCGAGAATCTTGAGCCTGGACAGTCGTATGTCTTTGTGGCCAATCACCAAGGCTCGTTCGATATATTCCTCATCTACGGATTCCTCTGCCGCAACTTCAAGTGGATGATGAAGCGCCAGCTGCGTCAGATGCCATTTGTAGGGAAGGCATGCGAGTCGGCTCACCACATATTTGTAGACAAACGCGGTCCGAGCAAGATACGCGAGACCTACGACCGGGCGCGCGCCACACTGAAGGACGGCATGTCGCTCGTGGTATTCCCAGAGGGAGCACGCACATTCACTGGGCACATGGGAGTGTTCAAACGCGGGGCGTTCATGCTCGCCGACGACATTGAGCTTCCGGTCGCTCCGCTCACCATCAACGGCTCGTTCGACGTGATGCCACGAATGAGGGACATGAGATGGGTGACATGGCATCCGCTGCGCCTCACCATACACAAGCCCATCAAGCCCATCGGCAAGGGCAACGACAACATCAAATATCTTGAGGCGGAGAGCTACAAAGCCGTGATGTCGTCGCTCGTGCCCGAGTATCAGGGATTCAGGGAGAACCCCGACCAATAGCCAAGCCGTGCTTTTAGGCCAAAATACTTATGGATATTATGAAAATAATGACTAACTTTGCAAAATCACGCAAAGAATAACAACCATAATACAAGAACATAAAACAAAAAGATGATTGTCTGTATAGCGGAGAAACCAAGTGTCGCAAAGGACATAGCACGGATATTGGGCGCGACGAGCGCACATCAAGGATACATGGAGGGCAACGGCTACCAGGTGACATGGACCTTCGGCCACCTCTGCACACTCAAGGAGCCTAACGACTACACCGACATGTGGAAGCACTGGAGCCTTTCGTCACTGCCAATGATTCCTGCCAGGTTCGGCATAAAGCTCATCGACGACGATGGCATCAAGCGCCAGTTTGCCGTCATTGAAAGGCTCATGCAGGCTGCCGACGGCATTGTCAACTGCGGTGACGCCGGACAGGAGGGAGAGCTTATACAACGATGGGTGATGCAGAAGGCGCAGGCTAAATGTCCCGTAAAACGGCTATGGATATCGTCCATGACGGACGAGGCCATACGCGAAGGCTTTGCCTCGCTCAAGGACCAGAGCGAATATCAGCCACTGTACATAGCCGGACTGAGCCGTGCCATCGGCGACTGGCTTCTCGGAATGAACGCCACACGCCTGTATACACTGAAGTATGGACAAGACCGCCAAATACTGTCCATCGGACGTGTGCAGACACCGACGCTCGCGCTCATCGTGAACAGACAGAAGGAAATCGACTCGTTTGAGCCGGAACCATACTGGGTGCTCGCCACAGTCTACCGCGACACTACCTTTACAGCAACCAAGGGCAAGTTCACTACCAAGGAAGAGGGCGAGGCGGCTTTTGCCACCATCGCCGACAAGCCGTTCACCGTCACCGCTGTACAGAAGAAGAACGGCACAGAGCCTGCGCCGCGACTTTTCGACCTCACGTCATTGCAGGTGGAATGTAACAAGAAGTTTTCATACAGTGCCGAGACCACGCTGAAGCTCATCCAGGGACTCTACGAGCGCAAGCTCACCACATATCCGCGTGTCGACACACAGTATCTGAGCGACGACATCTACCCCAAGTGTCCGAGCATACTCTCTGGCATCAGCAAGCAGTACGGCGCATTGATGCAGCCGCTTATGGGCAAGAAACTCCCGAAGTCGAAGCGCGTGTTCGACACGTCGAAGGTGACCGACCACCATGCCATCATCCCCACAGGCGTGCCAGCCACTGCTCTTACCGATATGGAGCGCAATGTCTACGACCTCATAGCACGTCGTTTCATTGCCGTGTTCTATCCCGACTGCAAGTTTTCCACTACAACAGTTCTTGGGCAGGTGGAGGATGTGGAGTTCAAGGTGAGTGGCAAGGAGATACTCTCTCCTGGGTGGCGCGATGTCTACGCACAGCCCGACGATGAAAACAAGAAGGGTGACGAGGAGCGCACGCTACCATCGTTTACCAAGGGCGAGAGCGGGCCGCACGTGCCGACACTTAGTGAGAAATGGACCACGCCGCCGAAGTATTACACCGAGGCCACGCTACTGCGTGCTATGGAGACGGCTGGCAAGTTTGTCGAGGACGAGACCCTGCGTGCCGCGCTGAAAGAAAACGGAATAGGCCGTCCGTCGTCGCGTGCGAGTATCATAGAAACATTGTTCAAGCGTCACTACATACGCCGCGAGCGCAAGAACCTTGTCGCCACGGCCACGGGCATTGAGCTTATCGACACCATCCATGAGGAACTGCTCAAGAGCTGCGAACTTACCGGCATATGGGAGAAGCGTCTGCGTGACATTGAGCACAAGAAAGACGATGCCGCCGACTTCATCAACGGACTAAAGCAGCAGATAACGCAAATCGTGAATGATGTGCTGCGCGACAACTCCAACCGGCGTGTCACGACGCTCACCGAGGAGGACTTGAAGAAGAAACGCACGGCAAAGAAAAAGACACCTGCCAAAGCTGCGCCGGCCGACGATTCCATCATCGGCACTAAATGTCCGTTGTGTGGCAAAGGCACGATAATAAAAGGCAAGACTGCCTACGGATGCAGCAATTGGCGCGAGGGATGTACATATCGGGTGGAATTTAAAAAATAAGAAATGCGGAAAAAAGTGTCACAAGTATCACTAAATCTTGTATTGTCGTGATTTACAGTATTTTACGTAGTGATACATTGCGATAAAATCCACCGCTGCTATCACTGGAAGTATCACTTTAACCTTCACTGGTAGTAAATATATATGGCGACCGGTATGCCGTCATCTTGTAATGCTGTTACCATTATCTTGTAATGCCGATACCGTTATATTGTAATGCTGCTACCGTTATCTTGTAATGCAGCTACTGTTGCCTTGTAATGCTGTTATCTTTACACACTTACTTATTCTTCAGGGTGTATCACATTGCAAAGTTGCTCTACATCG
>CALBYK010000155.1 GCA_937889855.1 uncultured Prevotella sp. | reverse complement strand
GTGGGCTCCGCAGACCATATACGACGAAAAGGCAAAAAGATATATGGTTTACTTCTCACTTCTTACCAACGACGGCACCATTCCCTACGACCGCGTTTACTGGTGCTATGCCAATGATGGCTTCACCGACCTTGACGGCAAACCGCAAGTGCTTTTCGACTTCAAGGCACCTGCAATAGACACCGACATTGTAAGGGACAACAAAGGTGTCTACCACCTTTTTTTCAAAACTGAGCAGGATGGTGCGCACAAGGGCATACGCCAGTATGTGTTCCGCGACCTTCACAATCCTGCCTCGTGGACTCTCCTCGACGGTTTCTGTGAGCAGACAAAGAACAACGTGGAAGGCGCGGGGGTATTTCCGCTTTATGGAGGCGGTTGGTGCCTTATGTACGACTGCTACATGAACGGCTATTATCAGTTTACCCGCTCCGAAGACCTTCGCTCATTCTGCAGGGTTGCCGACACGAAAACATCTGGAGCGTTCACTCCGCGCCACGGCACAGTGATACAGATTACGTCCGCAGAATATAAAAGACTTGCTGCCGAATACAAAAAGTAACAGAATTGCCTGAAATATACAAAAATATACCCATTCCACCACAATATTCCTAAAAATACCCCATTTGTTACTACAAATATACCGCAGTAGGTTGCTACTATATATTAATTTTGCAACCAGAAAAAAACTTAAACCAAAACTTAAACCAAACAAAAATGAAGAAGAACAAAGTCATATCACCGACTCGAAGAGTATTGCTCTCATCGGTTATTGTTCCGTCATTGTTGGCAGCATATCCGCTAACATCTATGGCAAGTTCGCCAGTTGCCATGTTGCAGCAACAAGGTACAAAGATTGTAGGTTCTGTAGTAGACAGTAATGGTGAACCTATTATTGGTGCTTCCATAAAGGTTGTCGGCGCTTCGTCGTCAGGAACGGTGACCGACATTGACGGCAAGTTCTCTATAGATACGCCAGCAGGCAGTATGCTTGAGGTTACATATGTAGGATTCAAGCCGCAGACTCTCAAGGCCACCCCTTCCATGAAGATTGTACTCTCTGAGGACAGCAAGGCTCTAAACGAGGTTGTTGTCGTAGGTTTCGGCACACAGAAGAAGGCTAACCTTACCGGCGCCGTATCGGTTGTGTCAAGCAAGGAGATTGCCTCGCGTCCGGTGCAGAATGCAGCATCGGCTCTGCAAGGACTTATACCGGGCTTGCAAATTAGCACCTCGAGCGGTACGCTCGACTCCAACCCAAGCATCAACGTGCGTGGCACGGGCACAATAGGACAGGGCACAAGTGGCTCGCCGCTCGTGCTCATCGACGGTGCCGAGGGCGACATCAACACGCTCAACTCGCAGGATATAGAGAGTGTGTCGGTGTTGAAGGACGCTGCCGCATCATCTATATATGGTTCGCGTGCTCCGTTTGGCGTGATTCTCATCACCACCAAGAAGGGCAAGCAGGGCAAGGTGAGCATCAACTACAACAACTCGTTCCGTTTCAGCGGCATGATACGCGGCAAGCACATGATGAACTCTGTTGACTTCGCCAGCTGGATGAACGACCTCAGCTCTGCCGACGGTGGCTCACCGCAGTTCAGTACGGCACAGATGGACAAGATTGTAGCCTACCACAACGCAAAGCCAGTAAGCCCTGGTGTACGCCAGGCTGCCGACGGCACACTGCTCTATGCCATCGACCCCAACAGCGGCAACTCGCAGTATTGGGCTGACGGATATGCTTCAGGTTGTGACGATGTCGACTATTACGACGCGATATTCAAGAAGTCGTCGTTCTCGATGGAGCACAACGCGAGTGTGAGCGGAGCAAGCGACAAGGTGAACTACTATGCCTCGTTCAACTATCTCGACAACAACGGATTCATGAAGCTCAGCGATGACAACTACCACCGCTACAATGCCACAGCAAAACTCGGCATCAAGCTCACCGACTGGCTCGATATGAACTACAACACGCGTTTCACGCGCACCGACTTTGTGCGGCCTGCCGACCTAAAGGATGCGCTCTATAACGACCTCGCACGTCAGGGATGGCCAACGCTGCCTCTCTACGACCGCAACGGATATTACTACTCGTCACCGTCGCCAGTGCTCGACCTCGCACAAGGCGGCAAGGACCAGACTCAGCGCAACATCTTCACCAACCAGGTGAACTTCACCATTGAGCCGATCAAGAAATGGAAGACGCATCTCGACTTCACCTACCGCACCGACTACACCGACAACCACTACGACACGGAGACCACCTACAATCACGATGTGAACGGTCAGCCCTACGTGAACACTGCCAACGGTACGTCGGCTGCTAATGCTGAGGCGCACGAGAGCACAAAACGCCAGAACTATTTCAACTTCCAGGCTTACACCGAATACGACTTCTCGCTTGCCGAGAAGCACAACTTCCACGTCATGGCTGGTTTCCAAGCAGAGCAGCTCAAGCAGCGTTATTTTGAGGCTACACGCGCCGGAATCATCGACCCCAACCACCCTGAGATCGACATCACCACCGGACTCGGATATGACGGCAAGGAAGTGACTGCCACAATGAAGGGCAACCGCGACCAGTGGCAGACTGCCGGCTTCTTCGGACGTATCAACTACAACTACGACGACCGCTACCTGCTCGAGGCTAACGTGCGCCGTGACGGTTCTTCACGTTTCCGCCGCGACCAGATGTGGCGCACCTTCCCGTCGGTATCGCTTGGATGGAACATCGCCAACGAGAAGTTCTTCGAGCCATGGTCAAAGACCGTCAACCAGCTCAAGCTGCGCGCATCTTACGGCTCGCTCGGCAACCAGAACACCGAGGACTGGTATCGCACATATCAGGTGCTCACCTACAATCCTAATGCAGGCACATGGCTGCAGAACGGTGCCAAGCCTTCTACGGTGACGGCTCCGGTGCTTGTCTCGCCGACGCTGACATGGGAGAAAATCGAGAGCTATGACATTGGTCTCGACTTCGGACTGTTTAACAACCGACTGACCGGTTCGTTCGACTGGTTTGTGCGCAACACAAAGGACATGGTAGGCAACGCTCCTGAGCTTCCTGCTATTCTTGGTGCCGATGTGCCAGTGACCAACAACACCGACCTCCGTACAACGGGTTGGGAGTTGCAGCTCTCATGGCGCGACGCTCTGAAGAACGGACTCAACTATGGCGTTACGTTCAATCTCTCCGACGCACGCACAAAGATTACGCGCTATCCCAACAACCCGACTAACAGTGTAGACACTTATATTGCCGGACGCTACATCAACGAGATTTGGGGCTATGAGACTGTTGGCATCGCCAAGACCAACGAGCAGATGGCAGAACACCTTGCCAAGGCCGACCAGTCGGCTCTCGGCAGCAACTGGGCAGCTGGCGACATCATGTATCGCGACCTCAACAACGACGGCTACGTGAACGACGGCTCGCGCACACTTGCCGACCACGGCGACCTCAAGGTCATAGGCAACTCAACGCCTCGCTTCCTTGCCGGTCTCGACCTCACGGCTTCATGGAAAGGCTTCGATGTGCGTGCCTTCTTCCAGGGTGTGCTAAAGCGCGACTTCGCCATCACTAAAGACTGGGGTGGAAGAGAATATCTCTTCGGATGCTCTGGCTCAGGACGCTGGTGGGCATCTGGCATAACAGCCGTGCAGGACTACTTCCGCAATGAGGACTCTTGGTCGGTGAAGAACGGTTACCAGAGCGCCAATACCGACTCTTGGCTGCCGCGCCCCGTGGAGAATGGTGGCTCAAAGAACACTCAGGTGCAGAGCCGCTATCTGCTCAACGCCGCTTATGTGCGCATGAAGAACCTTCAGTTGGGCTACACCATCCCGGCTGCAATAACCCGCAACTGGGGCATCAGCAACCTGCGCGTGTTCTTCTCTGCCGAGAACCTCTTCACTATCACAAGTATGCCTGGACAGTTCGACCCAGAACTTATCAGCGACAAGAGCTCTGGCGTGAACGGCTATCCGCTCTCACGCACGTTCTCTTTCGGCATGAACGTGTCATTCTAATCTAAAGAGTGTAAACAATTTACCATCAACCAATAATAATACAACGATATGAAACTATATAGATTATCATTGATAACCCTCGCAATGGCTGCCACCATGACATCTTGCAGCGACTGGCTTGAGCAGGAACCTCCATCAAAGGTGACACCCGACGGTTTCATCAATCAGGACACTAAGATTCTGGCAGCTGTCGACGGACTCTACACCGATATTCTGCCGTCTCATCATAAACTTGGCAACTCATCAGAGATATGGTGCAGCGGCATCTTCGGATGGGACAACAACACCGACAACCAGATGGGACGCACGCCAGCCAATAAGTATGGCACTAACCTTTGGCTTGTGTCGAGCACCAACAGTGACTGGAAGTGGACCAACATACGCAACGTCAACTATTGGCTCAGCGAAAGTCTGAAGAGTTATGAGGCAAAGACCGTGAGCGGCAACGACGCTACGGTACGCCAGTATATCGGCGAGCTTTACTTCCTGCGTGCCTTCGCCTACTTCGACCTCATGCAGAAATTCGGCGACCTGCCTATCCTCAAGGAGCCTTTCGAGGCAGACGAGGCAATGCTTGTTGAGGCCGACAAGCGCAGCCCGTGCAACGAGGTGGCACGCTTCATTCTCTCCGACCTCGATGAGGCCATGACTTATCTTGCAAAGGACGGCTTTGAGAGTCGTCACACACGCATCTCCTACGACGCTGCAATGCTCTTGAAGTCGCGCGTGGCTCTCTATGAGGCTTCATGGCTCCGCTACTTTGCCGGCACACCTTTCGTGCCTGGCGATGCACAGTGGCCGGGTGCAAAGAAGAACAGCAGTTTCGCCTACACGACTGGATCTGTGGAGAAAGAGTCGGAATACTTCTACAAGGTTGCTGCTGAGGCTGCCGAGCAGGTGGCAGACAAGTATCAGAGCGAACTGGTGAAGAACACTGGTATGGTTCCGCAAAGCGAGTCCGACCCTGCCAATCCTTACATGGAGATATGGGGTTCTACCGACCTCTCATCGAAGCCCGAAGTGCTTCTGTGGCGTGAGTACAACTCAACTCTTGGTGTTGTCAACAATGTTGAGGTGTCCATACAGTTCGGCAACTACAACATTGGTGTGACACGTGGTATGGTGGAGACCTACTTGATGAAGGACGGCAAGCCGCGCTATGATTCAGAATACACCTACGACGACAGCAGCATCGCAGCCGTTGCCAAGGATCGCGACCCGCGCCTCTCGGTATTCCTCAAGGTGCCTGGACAGAAGAATGCTTTTCGCAACATGTCGTCTACTGCCGACCATGTTGTTATAAACGAGCCTATGCCCGACATCATCAACGGTAGCGAGGACAAGGGCTACAGCACAGGCTACGCCCTGCGCAAAGGCGGCACTTTCGACCGCACACAGTGTGTGAACGGTGGTGGCAGCACAGCTGCAGTGGTGTTCCGTGCAACTGAGGCTTTGCTCAACTATATGGAGGCTGAGTATGAGCTTACGAAGAATGTTAACTCAGGCAAGATTCTCAGCTATTGGAAGACCGTACGCGAGTGCGCCGGTTTCACTGGCAGCGCCACCGACCCAATGACCACCATCAACGCCACAGATATGTCGCGCGAGGATGGCGACTGGGGTGCCTACTCGGCAGGAAAGAAACTCACCGACGCCGTGCTCTACAACATTCGTCGTGAGCGCAAGAGTGAGCTTGTGGCTGAAGGACTCCGCTGGATGGACTTGCAGCGCTGGCGCTCGCTCGACCAATTGATGGCCAATCCGGTGCATATCGAGGGCATCAACCTCTGGGGCTCTGACATGCACAACGATCCTGCATACAGTGGCAAGCTCTTCTACGACGGCGACGGATCAGGCAAGTCGGCCACAACTTCTTCTCCGCGTCTGAGCAACTATCTGCGTCCGCAGGAGATCAACACTACCAACAACAGCTTCCTCGGCGGACTCACATGGCACATGGCTCACTACTTGGAGCCTCTGCCCGTGCGCCAGTTCCTCCTCACGGCTTCCGACCATGCCACTGTGGAGAACAGTGTGCTCTATCAGAACCCGTATTGGCCTACAGTGGCAGGTCATGCGGCCGAGAAGTAGACGAATCGAAATGTAGCTTTTGATTTAAATTATAGTAGCTTTTGAAATGATTATAGTAGAGGATAACTTTAAATAGGTTCTTTAAAGGTATTAGTTTAGGTGAAAATTGAGTGAAGAGGGAATCTGCTCTGCAAAGAGCGGTTCCCTCTTTTACTTTTGAAACTTGTCTAATTTCATTTTTTTTGTTAATTTTGCAGCCAATAATTTGCATACCTTAGTTTACTGACTGTAAGAACTTAATATTTCTAAAATGAAACTTTTTCTTAGACCTCTACTTTTGCTTTATAGCATATTGATGTTTGCGTTGCCATCACAGGCACACATAATTAATTATGGTATAAACGAAGGCATGCCCGACAACACCGCCAATTGCCTTGCACAAGACAATCGCGGATTCATATGGATAGGCACATCCAATGGACTTGCAAGGTTTGACGGACTTTTTTTCAGTGTTTTCCGGCATGACAACCTCAATCAATCTACAATCTCCAACAACAACATACACGTGGTGCTTCCAACGAGCCAAGGCCTATACGTGGCAAGCGACCGGGGTATCGACTTCTACGACTACGCCGACAATCAATTCCATAAGTGCACGGCCACAACACCAGGGCTCGACACAGAGCTGTTCACCTCCCTGATAAATGTCGGCGGTAGGATATTTGCCACAAACGAAAAT
>CALBYK010000154.1 GCA_937889855.1 uncultured Prevotella sp. | reverse complement strand
ATTTTTACACGATTTTAATTGTTAAAAGCGTGTAAAGTAAATCTGTATTAAGTCAGTGTGACTTACTCGTTGAACAGAAAGAGGAAGAAGCTACTGAAGGAAAATACCAGCAGCTCTGTCTCAATTTTGATGGGTAACTATCAATTTGTTACTTTTTGAAATGTTAAAGGAATTTCGTGGACAGTAGTGTATTCTGTTAATACACATTGCGATTATACCATCCATCAGAACCTCCACCCCAACCAAAATTCATGTGAAAATACTCACCTGCATTAGCTGATATTTGATTGATATACAATCCATAGGCCATATAGCCATTGGGAGATTTTTCCTCCAACCAGAACCCTGGATCTTTTGGATTTGGAATAAGTGTGGCCATACCCATGTCCCTTATATACTTATAGCCATCACACACCCATGCATGTCCGTCACTTCCATCTTCACCCCGCATATACACCGGATTCCACCACATACCCATTATTCTGACTATAATTTACGATATACAACAACGCTGTGCCTGTAATACTGTCAGAAATAGTAACTACTTCAGGATTTTCCAATGCACGAGTATTATTCACGTTATTTCCACTGAAAAGCCGTGCAATTTTATTAGCATCAGTAATTGATATAGAAGAAGGAGCTCTTTCTATATACAAATCTTCTTTATTGAAAAGTTTTGAATCTTGCCCAACAGAGACATCATCACTACTTGTACATGGTTGCATTAAAAATGCAACCAATGAAACAACTACCCAAAACAGCTTTCTCATAACTAAAATATTTAGGTAAGATTATGTAGTGCTGCTCTTCTTTTAGAGTATCATTAGATAAACAATATCACTTACTCATAATTAGTGTACCCTAATTATCTATTGACACCACTTTTCAATAGAATCAATATAATGTTGTAATTATATAAAATTAATCAATACAAACAATAAAAATATTTTATATTAACAAATTTTACCGTTTAACAAAAGAGACCAAGCGGTGTTCCGCTTGGTCTCTTTTGTTTTTTAAGAGTTTTTATTATTCAGCGTCAGCCTCCTTCACCACGATGTTCTTGAACTCGTATGTAGGAGCAGCCTCAGTGGTGCTCTTGTATACAAAGGCAATGTGTATTGTCTTGCCGTTGTACTGCGCGAGCGAAACCGGATTCACAGTAACGAATGTCCACGACGAACCCTCGCTGCGTCCGGTGACGTCGAGAGTCTCCCACGTAGCCTTGGCAACATCACTACCGTCGAAATCGGCTGACACCTTCACCTGAAGGAAGTCATTGATGTTGTTAGAGCCAAGATGGTTCATTGCCTCATCAAACACAAGCTGCGGACTCTTGCCCTTCTTAAGGTTTATGGCAGACGACACAAGCCAGCTCTCCGACTCCATGTTCTGCTTGTTGGAGTAAGCCGAAGCCTTCCATCCATACTGTGACGTGTTGGTCCACACATAGTTGAGTGAGCCAATGTTGACATTGTAAGCCACGAAGCCACCCTCGTCGCCACAAAGAGTGCTGCTGAGATATGTGCTTACCTGTGCCTCATAGCCAGCCTCGGTCTTGGCAAAGGTAGTGGAGGTCTTGACATAATCCTTCGACTCTGCCCATCCCTCTGCAGCTGAATAGGTGTACTCAACAACAGCCATAGCCGACTCTGCCTTGCGGTAGACCACAGCCACCTTCTGACCGTCGCCGGCAAACGGATACTCACGCTGGAGCAGTGTCGGGAAGTAGGTTGCAGGTTTTGACACTGTCGTTGCGCCAATTAGGTCATACCATTCCGGCTGCGCGGCAATCACCTTGGCACCGTCTGCGGAATATATCTTCCAAGCCGAACCGTCAAAGCGGTAGACAGCAGCCTTGTTGGCCCCGCCGTTGCTTGCGGCACGCGCCATGACCTTTGCCTTCTGAGCAGCCGTAGCCTCGACAACGCTTGTCACCATCACATTGAGATACTTGCCATTGGTGCCTGTTGCGCCAATAGAATAGCCATAGACAATGATGTCCTTGCCGTTGAGCGACTCGTCAACCAATCCGTCTGGCACATTCGCTAGACTGCCGATGTTTGACGTGCCCGCCACTGTCACATTATAATATTTAACGCCCTTGGAGTTGGTGGTAATCGAGAGATTTCCCTGGAACGACACGTAAGCCACATAAGGATTGACAGCGTAAGCATCGAAGTCAGCACCTGTAAGGGTCTTAACCGCCGGATGCTTGTAGTTTGGCTCCTTGCCGGCCTTTAGAACAGTGACGGTGAGGTCGGTGTTCTTGGCAGGAAACTGCATTAGTCCGCCGTATTGCGTGGTAGTGCCCGTGACGGCCACCTCATCGCCAACCTCCACATCGCTTACCTTGTAGACAAGAATATAGCCAGTATTGTCGGTAAGGAGGAAGCCTGTCTTGTAGGTTGCGCACACTATACCCTTGACACTGTACTCTCCACCGGCGGTATTGGCAGTGGCGTCAGAGATTTTCGAGTAGTTCTCGCCCGGAGTGTCGCTGCCGCCTGCAGGCTCAAAGTCGGAATAAGCATAGTTCACTGCCACGATATCGCCTTCCTGTGCGTCTGCATATGCACCCTTAAGAAGTTCGGGCAGTTTAGAGACAGTCTTCGGAGTGAGATATGCAGCAGAGGAAGCACCATTCCAAGCCGTGCCGTAGTCGTTGGCGGTGAGGGTATACTCGCCCTTGAGCTGGCTGAAGTCGGCGAGATACTCTGACTTGCCTGTATACTCATTGTATGTCACCTTGAACGTGGAGCCGAGATCGGCCTCCTTATACTTGTTCTGTATGAAGGCAGGGAGGAACTGGTCGGCTGTGATGAGCGTGCCGAAGTATTTCTGCGAGCCAAGCTTGGCGAGAGCATCTGTATATGCCGTAGTACCCGACTCCTGATCGAGTTTTGCGGCAAGCGCCTTGTTGTCGGCAAGATTGGCGATAGTGGCATAGTCGGCATCGGTAAGCACGATTGGAGTGCCTTGCTTCACATCGGAAATCTGGTTTCCAAGATTGAACTGGTCGTCATAGTCATCGCATGAAGCCAAGCCCATAACCGCGACTGCCGACAATAAAAATATCTTATTCATATACTTATATATTCTATATTGTTTTTACTTAGAAATTGATTTTCAGACGTGTGCTGAACGTGCGTCCAAACGCGTAGAAGCCATAGATGGTGTTCTCGTTGGCTGCGCCCGACTGCGGGTTCCATGCCTTTCCGATGTACTGATAGTCGAAGAGGTTGTTGACGTTGGCAGAGATAGTGGCGTTCAGACCAGCAATCTTGAACTTGTAAGACGCGTTAACGTCAACCTGGCTTGCCGAAGGAATTCTCCACGGGGCTACAACCGTGTTAGTCTTGCCGAGTGTGAGGTTGCTGCCGCTGAGCGAATAGTAGGCGTAGTTGCGTCCGTAGAAAGTCCAGTCGGCGCCAATTCGTATTTCCTTGTTAAGCTTCACCGTGGCACCGAGAGCGGCTGTTGTCTGTGCCGAGCCGCCAACACGCACGCCCTTGAGGTTGATGCCTGTAGAAAGATGGTCGTCGGCACCGATGCCAGAGGCTATGTTGCCGTCCTTGGTGAGAGGCTGTCCGTTGTTGTCGTAGACGTAGCCCTTGGCGTTGCTGTCCCACTTCCAGTCGCCAAGCGACAACATGCCGTTGAGCTCAAGCCAGTAAAGAGGGTTTGCCTTCACCTCAAGCTCCACACCCTTGTGCAGGGCGTTCACGCCAGTCATGTTGACGAAAGCCTCAGTCTGGGCAGTGCCGAGCGTTGCGCTCTTTGTCATGGTCTTGTCAAGCCACTTTGTCCAGTAGCCATTCACGTTAACGGTGAGTCCGTTCATGCGCAAGCCGTATCCAACCTCCACAGACACTACCTTCTCGTTCTTTGCGTCGGGGTTGATGACGTTGCTTGACATAGGGCTGAGGAACACGCCGTTGTTGAACCTCGGCGCGCGGCTGATGTAGCCTGCATTGACGAACACGTTGTGCAGCTTGTTGATATTGTAGTTGGCTCCGCCCTTGACGGTGAAACCGATGTAGCTCTTGGTGTCCGACTTGGCGTGTGCCTTGTCATAGAAGAAACGGTCGTAACGCCAATAAGAGGTGTTAGAAAACGAGCCTGACACAAAAGCCGACAAATCATGCTTTGAATATTCAGTTTGGAAGAAAGCACCCTCCTGAACAACATGTCCGTCAAAGTCGCGGTATACGGCGTCGCCCACTCCTAACTTCTCGTATGCCCACTCCGAATTGGCCGCCGCGCTATTGTTCTCAGCCTTCACGTTCTTACGGGTGGTGTCCATATAATACTTGCCGCCATATAGGTCGACAATCTCGTTGCGGTGTGTGCCCTTGTATGCACGGAAGTCAACGCCACCATAGAAGTCGATGTCTTTGGTCAACTTTGTGGTGTATGTTGACAAGAGCCCATACCAGTCGTGGTTGTTCTTGCGCTTTGACATCACAAGCATGGAACCATGCTCAGAGGCTGCGTTGATGTCCTCAATAGCCCCGTAGTCGAAAGTGCCGTCTGGACGGCGGAACTTTGTCTGCAGTTCGCCATAGTAAGAGCCGTTCCAGTCCTTGTAGCTGTAGCCATACTCATCGTTGCCCTGTCCACTATAGTCATTGCCACGTCCTATTGACACGTAGATAGCGGTGCTGAGTGCCGACTTGTCGTTAATCTGCCACTGGTGGTTGAGGCTTATCTGTGGTTTGTGATATACGTTGTACTCACCGCGGCGGCGCTGTCCGTTGTTGTCAAAACCATACGTGGTGTTGTACTTATGTCCGGTTACTCCATACAGCTGCTCCACCATCTTCCATCCGGCGAGCGTCAGTCCCTGCTTGCGCTGGTAGTGCTCCTGCGGAGCGCCGAATGCCGTAAGCGAAATCTGGTGGGCATTGTTGATACGCTTTGAGATGTTGAGGAAATATGTATAGCCGGTGAAGTCGGTACCCTGCGCATAGCCGTCACCCCATGTCTTTGAGCCGAGCAATGTCATTGCCCATCCCGACTTCGACAGACCTGTGGACACTGTGAACATCATCTTGTTCATGTTGTCGTTGCCTATTCCATAGGAGAAGGCGCCACCGCGTTTTGCCTCAAGCGACTTTGTTATGATGTTGATTGTGCCACCCACAGACGGGGCCGAAACCTTTGAGGCGCCAAGACCGCGCTGTGTCTGCATTGTGCGTGTCACGTCTGTAAGTCCCGACCAGTTCGACCAATAGACGTTCTGGTTCTCCATGTCGTTCATCGGCACGCCGTTCACCATCACCGCAATATTGCTGTTGTCGAATCCGCGCATGTAAATCTCGGAGTCGCCATAACCACCGCCCTCCTTATTTGCGTGCACACCCGGTGTTGACTTCAATATTTCCGGGAATTCCTGAGTACCAATCTTCTCTTCAATGAAAGACATCGGAATCTGCGACACAGCAACAGGTGTCTTACGTGCAACGGCCACCTGCGACGTCACCACGACGTCCTTGAGCACCTGCCCGTCCTGTTTCATGGAGATGTCGCCAAGCTCGCCGTTGCCGCCCACCTTTACAGTCTGCGGTTTGTAGCCGATGTACTGCACCGTGAGGTCCTTTGCGCCGCTGGCACCCTTCACCGAGAAGAGTCCGTCGATGTCGGTCACTGTCTTGATACCCTTGACTGTGATGGTCGCTCCTATGAGCGGCTCACCTGTCTCTGCGTCTACAACCTTTCCACGTATCACCGACTGCGCCATTGTGCTGGCAGTGCCAGCCATTGTCAGCGCACCGACAACGAGGAGATGTCTTAGATGATTTTTCATACCTTAAAAAAATAAAACTATTAAAAAAATTAACTTATCCTGTTATAACCGAAAAAAAGCAACCACAAGATTAGTCATGGTTGCTTTCTGTATTTCAGGAGCTTACTCCTGTATGTCCCAGCCCACAGCCGACGCGCCGAGCACAGCTGCCGATGAGCCGTCAAGACCCGACACGAGGAACTTGGCCTTGCCCTTGAAGATGTTGAGCACAGTCGCGTCGTAAGCCTTCTTGATTGGGTTCATTATGAGGTCGCCGGCCTTTGTCAGACCACCGAAGAAGATGAACGCCTCAGGAGACGAGAATGCAGCGAAGTTGGCGCAGGCCTCACCAAGAAGCTTGCCTGTAAACTCGAATATCTCGTTGGCAATCTTGTCACCCTTGCCTGCTGCGACAGCCACATCATAAGAAGTGATTTTCTCCGGGTCAAGCTCACGGAGAAGCGAAGGCTCGTTGGAGTTGGCGAGGAACTCGCGTGCCGAGCGAGCCACACCTGTAGCCGAGCAGTAAGTCTCAAGACAACCCTTGCGGCCGCATCCGCAGACACGTCCGTTCTCCTTTACAATAACGTGGCCAAGCTCGCCCGCAAAACCGTCACAGCCGTAAACAAGCTGTCCGTTTATCACGATTCCTGAGCCCACGCCAGTGCCGAGAGTGATAACGATGAAGTTCTTCATGCCACGAGCCACGCCATATGTCATCTCGCCTATAGCGGCTGCATTGGCGTCGTTTGTCAGGGCCACCGGAATGCCGAGTTTTTCGGAGAAGAGTTTTGCCAATGGCACAACACCATTACGTCCCCACTCCAAGTTTGGAGCAAACTCAATTGTGCCGTTATAGTAGTTGCCATTAGGGGCACCTATACCCATAGCCTTTATCTTCTCTATGCCGCCCACCTGGTCGATGATTATCTGGAGAGCATCGCAAGCAGCATCAACATAAGCCTGCACATTGTCACCGTAGCCTTGGGTCTTGATTGCTGTAGTAGCCTTGATGTCGCCGCGGCTGTCAACGATGCCAAATACCGAGTTTGTACCGCCAAGGTCCAAACCAATAACATAGGGTTTCAAAGAATCTTCTGTCATGATTATTCGTTTTTATTTT
>CALBYK010000153.1 GCA_937889855.1 uncultured Prevotella sp. | reverse complement strand
ACCTTGCGGCTAAAGCCAATGTTGTAGCGGTGGGTGAGGAAAATGTGCTGGTTGCTGTTGCGGTTCCAGTTCTGCTCAAGGACGGTAGGAATCTCGTTTGTGGCGAAGTTGTCGTCGAAGCTCTCCGGGTGCTTGATGTACTCGTCGTCGGTTATGCCTCCGTTCTCTGTGACCTTTTGGTGTATGGTTGAGAACAGGAGGTGAGCCTGGTAGTGGTCGCCAAGATAGGAGCCGTACATTAGATACTTGAAGTGTGAGGTGCTTTGCGCTGAATAGTAGCCACGCCCGTACAGATAGTCAAAGTTGAATCCGGCACCGATGCGCTTGCCTGCGTTGACCCCAAACTTCGCCACAAGATGGTCCTCTCCATTTGTGCGGCTGCCGGCATTGTTGTATGTTATGTTGGTGAAAGGCGACAGCGTGTTGGTGAAATGAAACTGGTCGACGGGCGTCACGACATAGTCGTAGGGCTGGGTGAATATGAACTGTGCTGCGTCAGGCCTGTCTATGTATATGCGGTTGATGCGTGGCGCGCCAAGGTTCCCAGTAGTGTTGTACTCGCCACGCATGCCGGTTGTGAAGATGGTGTTTGGGAACATGTGTGACACCGTGTCCACCGTGGCGGCGCTCCGGTCGCCGAAGCGGCTGTCTACAGTCCACACCTTTATTCCGCGCGGAATCTCCTTGTCGGTGCCGAGAGAGTCGGCCATGTCGCGCGTTGACCGTTGGCTGATGGTGCCGTCTGCCGACATCTGGCTGAAATTGTCGAATTGGTTGTTGGAGCCGGTCTGTGCCTCTGCCACGAAAGGCATTGCGGCGAAGGCAAGGGCGGCTGCTATTGATTTTATCTTTAGCTTAATCATTGTTTGTGTTATTGTCGGATAAATCTGAAGCAACATTCGGCAATTTTGAAAGCCATGGCTGTGAGTATTACTATTGTGCCTGTTGTACGGTCATGGAAATAGAAGACAGCCATGCCCACTATAGCCCCTATGATGAATATGATGTTGAGGGTGTTGCGTATCTTGAAGTACTTGTCGTTAGACGCGTCACGTCTGTGATGGCGTACCGGGCGCTCAAGGTTGCCGCTGCCCGTATCCTGTATGTTGTTGTCTTCCATAATGATTCTGCTGCTTCTGTAGGGTTATCTGTTTATATACTTGTAGATGTATTCGAAGATGGCGTCCTTGCGGTCAATGGTCTTCTTACGGAACTTCGCCGCTCCTGCCGTAAGCTTCGTGCGCTTCTTGTTGACAGCATATTTGTTGGTTATCCATTTCTCGGCTGTGGTGCGGAAGCCAGTGGGACGATCTTCCTCATAGTTGTAGGATATGCGTCCAAGAGTGATGCTTATGTGGTTGTCGGCGCATCTTGCAATGATGGTGTAGCTGAACTTGGTTCGGTCGAGTGACAGAAAGTTCTTGTTGAACTCAAGCCATTCCGTGTTGCGCGACACAATGACGTGCTCCTTGCGGTTGATGAGCGCTATGCTGCTGCTTATCTGGTTGTCGCTGTGCGCTATGCTGTCGAGCGCGGCGTAGGCCAGATCGTATATCTGTTGCGCGCTTTTGCCTGGGCATTCCTTGTCGTAGCTGAAAACGACTTTCCCTTCTACCTCCGGCACTGCATTGTCCTGTATGTATTTCCAGTCCTTTGTCTCGCTGGGGGACGCTTCTTTTATCTTGCTCTCTTTTCCTGCCGCTTTCTTCTCGACGCTTGCATTCTCTGTGTTGTTGGCTGACGTTGGCGCTTCCCATTCGCTTTGCGCAGAGCATAGCATGGGCATATAAGCTAAAAGTATTAACAATGAATTCTTTTTCATACGAACATGTTTTTGTTTTGCAAAATTACGAAATTAAATGCTATGATTATTCCATTATAGTTTATTTAACTATCTCGCCGTCCTTGTCCATGAGCGATTGTAGCCTTAAAATCTCGTCACGGTATTGTGCGGCTTGCATGAAGTCAAGGTTCTTGGCCGCCTCTTTCATCAGCTCGGTAGTGTCGGCAATGCTCTTCTTGAGCTGTTGCTTGGTCATGCGCTTGACGACAGGGTCGGCAGCATAGTCAAGACCCTCGGGCTCGATGTATGGCTTGTAGGTTTTGGCTTCCTCGCCATTGGCTTTGTGGAAGTCGCTGTTGCCTTTGGATGACGTGGCAGATGCGAGCACGCCTTTGATGTCCTTGCGTATCTGTTGAGGCGTGATGCCGTGCTCTTCGTTATATTTAAGCTGTATCTGGCGGCGGCGTGCCGTCTCGTCTATGGTGCGCTGCATGCTCTCTGTTATGGTGTCGGCATACATGATGACCTTGCCGTTGACGTTTCGGGCAGCGCGTCCTGCTGTCTGTGTCAATGAGCGGTGGCTGCGGAGGAAGCCCTCCTTGTCGGCGTCGAGTATGGCGACAAGCGACACTTCAGGAAGGTCGAGCCCCTCGCGCAGAAGATTCACCCCTACAAGTACATCGTACAACCCTGCGCGGAGGTCGTTCATTATCTGCACTCGGTCGAGAGTGGCAACGTCGCTGTGTATGTAGTTTGCGCGCACCTCATGTGCCACGAGATACTCGGTCAGCTCCTCGGCCATTCGTTTTGTAAGGGTGGTTACCAGAATTCTCTCGTCACGTTCGCAGCGTTGCAGAATCTCTTCGAGGAGGTCGTCTATCTGGTTCTCGCTCGGGCGCACTTCAATGACCGGGTCGAGCAGCCCGGTAGGACGGATAATCTGTTCCACGACAACGCCGTCAGCCTGCTGCAGCTCAAAGTCGGCAGGTGTGGCTGAGACATAAACGACCTGGTTGACCATGTCCATGAACTCGTCAAACTTCAACGGACGGTTGTCGAAGGCAGCCGGCAGGCGGAATCCGTACTCCACAAGGTTCTGCTTGCGTGCGCGGTCGCCTCCATACATGGCGCTTATCTGCGGCACACTGACATGGCTCTCGTCAATGAACATCAGATAGTCCTTCGGGAAGAAGTCGAGAAGGCAATAAGGGCGCTGCCCGGGCTGTCTCCCGTCAAAATACCTTGAATAGTTCTCTATGCCTGAGCAGTGGCCCAGCTCCTTTATCATCTCCATGTCGTATTCAACGCGTTCCTTTATGCGCTGGGCGCGGATGTTGTCGCCTATGCTGTTGAAAAAGTCGACTTGCTTGGTGAGGTCGTCCTGTATAAGGCGTATGGCTGTTTCTGTCTGTTCCTTGGACGTGACAAACAGGTTGGCAGGATATATTTGGTATTCCTCGAAACTTGCTATGCGGTGGAATGTAACGCTGTCGAGTTCCTCAATGGAGTCAATCTCGTCGTCCCACCATGTGATGCGCAATATGTTGTCGCTGTATGCCATGGACACGTCAACGGTGTCGCCTTTTACGCGGAAGTTGCCGCGCTTGAGTTCTATGTCGTTGCGCAGGTACAGCGCGTCTACAAGCTTGCGCAGAAAGTCGTTGCGGTCGGTGGTCTGTCCTCGCTTCACGCTTATTATGCTGTTAGACATAGCCGTAGGCCCTCCCATTCCGTATATGCACGACACAGAGGATACGACAATTACATCCTTTCTTCCCGACAGGAGAGCGCTGACAGCCGATAGTCGCAGCTTGTCTATGTCCTCGTTTATGGCGAGGTCTTTCTCGATGTATGTGTCGGACGACGGCAGGTATGCCTCCGGCTGGTAATAGTCGTAGTAGGACACATAGTACTCAACAGCGTTGTCTGGGAAGAACCCTTTCATCTCCTCATACAATTGGGCCGCGAGTGTCTTGTTGTGGCTCAGTATGAGCGTTGGACGCCCTATGTTGGCAATGACATTTGCCATGGTGAATGTCTTGCCAGAGCCTGTGACGCCAAGGAGCACCTGGGCCTCGTCGCCATTCATGATGCCATCGGTGAGCTGCTTTATAGCCTGTGGCTGATCGCCAGTGGGCGAGAATTTTGATGTAATCTTGAAATCCATATTCAAATTGTTGTCGTAGACCGAAAAGCAAAAATACTAAAAAATACGAAAACAGACAAGAGAAAGGTGCTATTTAGAGTGAATATTATATAAAAATCCACACGTTGCTTTGTTAATAGATGAATAATGTGTATTTTTGCAGTTCAAAAAATAAAGAGTTATGAAGAATACCGTCACAGCTGTTGTTTTCTTGGCGTTGCTGCTAACGAGTTGCGCCAACGAATTCAATAAAGTATACAAGACAAGCGACAATGCCTACAAGTATGAATATGCCAAGGAGTGCTATGCACGTGGCAAGTATACGCGGGCTTCCACAGTCTTGCAGGGACTTGTCACTCTGCAGAAAGGAACCGACAATGCGCAGGAGAGCCTCTACATGCTGGGTATGGCA
>CALBYK010000152.1 GCA_937889855.1 uncultured Prevotella sp. | reverse complement strand
ACCAGTGTCGGCATTTACATTTGTCCACGTTCCAGATGTGGCGTCGGTATAAAGGGTGACAACACCTGTAGCCTCATCAGCAGTTGCCGTTACGTTAGAGATGTTGAAATCGCCGATACGCAAGCCATTGCTCACGGTTATGTCCTTCATCGTGAGCTTGAAGACGTCTTCCTCATATTCCTCAATCTCAACCGTAGCATTGTCGATGGTGGTTGCCTGGCCATTGTACGTGAACACGGCCTTGCCGTTTACCTCCTCTGTTTCCGGCTCGAATGCATTCGGGTCCTTGCCGAAGGTGATGGTCACGTCAATTTTCTTGCCATCCTTCTCACCCTGGAGTGTCACCACACCATACGCGAACTTTTCGGCATCCTCTGCGTCGGGATCGTCACCGTCAACATACTCATGTATTGAAGCACTCACAGCCTTGAACACAACACCATTGTAGGCCGAGCCTTCCTCTACATTTACGGTCACGGTGTTCTCCTTCTCGGGATCAAGCTCCCAAGCAGAAGCCTCCTCATCATACTTGAGATTCTTGAGGCATATGTCGCCAAGCTCATCATTGGCTCTGCCAACCTTGACATCCTCGATAGTTACACCATGCGAGCCGTCTGAATAATCGTCCAGTGTCATTGACTCGTAGCTGAATGTAAGAACCTCCGGCTCACCGCCGTCCACTGACAAGGATGTTGTCATGTCGCCATACACATATGTTGCCGACTCACGGGTAGGCTCTGTTGGCGTGACAGGTTCGGACTCAGTAGAGAAGTCAACACCAATCTTGCCGAATCCAAATGAGATGTCGTACTTCACGGAGAGGCTGTATGACAAATCATCACCCTCACCGGCAAGAGCCTTCGCTGTTGCCTCAAAGCCTGTGAATGCAGACACCATTCCCTCTGACAAGCCAGACTCGGCATTGACATTTGTCCATGTGCCTGATGTGACGTCTGTAGAAAGGGTGGCAACACCCGTAGCCTCGTCAGTAGTTGCAGTTACGTTTGATATATTGAAATCGCCGATGCGCAAGCCATTGCTCACCGTAACGTCCTTAACCGTGAGTTTGTAGACATCTTCCTCATACTCCTCCAACACAACAGTAGCATTGTCCATATTGGTTGTCTGGCCATTGTATGTGAACACGGCCTTGCCGTTTACCTCCTCTGTTTCCGGCTCGAATGCATTCGGGTCCTTGCCGAAGGTGATGGTCACGTCAATTTTCTTGCCATCCTTCTCACCCTGGAGTGTCACCACACCATACGCGAACTTTTCGGCATCCTCTGCGTCGGGATCGTCACCGTCAACATACTCTTGTATTGAGGCACTCACAACCTTGAACACAACGCCATTGTAGGCCGAGCCTTCCTCTACATTTACGGTCACTGCGTACTCCTTCTCGGGATCAAGCTCCCAAGCAGAAGTCCCCTCATTATACTTGAGATTCTTCAGACATATATCGCCAAGCTCGTCCTTGGCGTTGCCAACCTTGACATCATCGATTGTTACACCATGCGAGCCGTCAGTATAGTCGTCCAATGTCATTGACTCGTTGCTGGATGTAAGAACTTCCGGCTCACCACCGTCCACTGACAAGGATGTTGTCATGTCGCCATACACAAACAACATACTCTCACAAGTAGGCTCGGACGGGGTTGTTCCACCTCCACCGGTAGAGAACTCGTCAGTGCCGAAAGTGAAGGAAAAGGCTATCAAACTGCCAAACGGATGCTTTATCTTACCCGTATAAGCCACATATGCCTTCTCAGCGGTGAACTTAACCGTAAGCTCACCCTGGTTTGCCGACGAGAATGCCGTGCCGTCACCCATCACCATGGCAGGGTCGGTAGCCTCGATGGTTGTCAGTCCGTCAGCGGTTGTGCCCTGCACGTCATTGAATGTGACGGACCCCACCTCTGCACCAAGGGCAGAAGTAGTGTTGAGCTTAGCCACAACAACTTTATACAGATTGTCACCCGTACTCTCTATCGTAACCTCATGGGAAGGGTTGGAGCCGGCGTTTCCCATTATGCTGTAGTTTAGCGCGTCATTATAGCTTGTCGCCATAGCTACTACAGTTGTCAGCAGTAACGAAAGAAGTGTAAAAATTTTTCTCATATTATTCCTTTCTGTTAGTTAATAAACTTGTTCTCGGTATTTATGCACATCTTACTTGATTTATGCAACATTTGACATTAATCAGCTCTGTAAGCTTAACAAATGCAAAGATAAACATAATTTTGTTATACACAAAGAAAACGTCAATAAATATAACAAGAATTGTGCGATACGCCCTGAAGACACTTGACAGCATTATGCAATAAAAGAATGGCAATATTAACAACTGTATCAGACGTTTGGCTATATTGTTGTTGTTTGTTTTTATACGTCAATCTATCACTTCTCGATGTTTACTGCTTATATTCAGAGTGTTACGCAGTGTATGATATAGTGACGGATATAAATAAGTATCACTAAAAGTATCACGCCTGAACCAGTGCATATTTTGTGACGATAAGAAATAAGACAAACGGCATGTTTACATGCTGCATTATGAGTTAAATTACCACTGTATTGATGGCACTATATTACAATGCCCATGTAACAGATTTACAAAACAAAAGTAGAACTATTACCTTTGTCTTGTAAATATGTTACAAGAGGCTTGTATCAAGCGTGTAAAAAAAAGAGAGGTGCAGCCATTGAGCCACACCTCCCATAAACTGTCAATTATTTAGACAAACTCTCACTTATACAATGCCCTGTGCCATCATTGCCTTGGCTACCTTGAGGAAGCCCGTAACGTTGGCGCCACGAACATAATTGACATAGCCGTCAGGCTCTGTTCCATGCTTCACGCAATTGGCGTGAATCTCGTTCATGATGCCATGGAGTTTGGAGTCAACCTCCTCGCTGCTCCAACGCAGACGCTCAGAGTTCTGGCTCATCTCAAGACCCGACACAGCCACGCCGCCGGCATTGGCCGCCTTGCCTGGAGCATAGAGAAGCTTAGCGTCCTGGAACACCTTGATAGCCTCCGGTGTTGACGGCATGTTGGCACCCTCACTAACGGCAATGACGCCATTGGCAACAAGTGTGCGCGCGTCGTCGCCGTCAATCTCGTTCTGTGTTGCAGAAGGAAGAGCAATGTCGGCCTTCTCTCCCCAAGGACGGGCACCGGCAACATATTTCACGCCATATTCCTCGGCATACTCGCGTATGCGTCCACGCTCAACATTCTTCAACTCCTTGACGTAGGCAAGCTTTTCAGCGTCGATGCCGTCAGGATCGTAGATATAACCGTCAGAATCAGACAATGTAACTGGAATAGCGCCAAGCTGGATGAGCTTCTCTACTGTATACTGGGCCACGTTGCCCGAGCCGCTCACAAGCACACGCTTGCCGGCAAGCTCAATGCCGCGGGTCTTGAGCATGTTCTCAAGGAAGTAGACGTTGCCGTAGCCAGTGGCCTCAGGACGGATGAGCGATCCGCCAAACTCCTGTCCCTTGCCGGTGAGCACGCCCACAAACTGGTGGGTGAGCTTCTTGTACTGGCCGAACATA
>CALBYK010000151.1 GCA_937889855.1 uncultured Prevotella sp. | reverse complement strand
CTCGGTAAGACTTTCATAAGGTATCTCTAACTCACCAATAGAATTGAAATCCTTTTCGACCTGCACCTTCCGCAGATTGCGAGTAAGGAAATTCATAATAGTACGGAACTGATGGAGCAAGTTGCCCTCGATTTCCATATCATGCATTTTATCACGGAATTGTGTTCCACCAGCAGAATTACCGATATAGCTGATACATTTTGCAGTCATAACAGGTAGCCAACGCTGAGTATATTTTCCAAATAGCAGCATTGCTGCAACGGTTATTCTATTATCTGGACGAATGAGGCGTAAATTACTAAGCAATTTTTCGATGGTTGCTCCTTTTATAACAACATCAGCCATTGCGTCAAGTGAATAGTCTTTCATATTCAGCTCACTGATATTCTTTCCTTTGAATACCGGTGCGAAACGGCTCATTAGATAAAGTTTGATGGTATCAGCATCAAGATCGTTAATCGTAGCATTAGGAACAGCAGCCTCGTCAGGAGCAAAACTACCACATTCACTCATCATCTCGGCAAGTTCTGAGTTGTCGAACACTTTACGTTTGTCAGCACCATTCTTCACCCATATAATCCCCTTATTGTCGTGATAGGGCTTGTTTTTTCCTTCAGGAATTGTGACAACGACAACTGTACCTTCTGCAGTAGGCACATTGTCTACATCTATTAGTATATTGGGAATTACATTTTCAGATGCAATGCTCGTTAGCAAATTAGTGGTTTCCTGTAGCTCCCTGTAGGAAAGAGCATTAATTGCTCCTGATTTATCGTTAATTCCGACAACAAGTTTTCCACCGCGCGAGTTGCTGAATGCCACCATTTCACAGCCGATGTCATAACGGTCATTAGCTCGCTCTTTAAACTGCACCCGTCCGGTTTCAGCCAAGTCTCGCATTTGAAGTAATTCTTGTTCTGTCATATATTATTTACTTGCTGTTTATTAATGTTGAGCTTGACAAATTCCACGTGATGTTGTCCTTGTGGCCACTTCATGAAATCTTCGCAGCCCCGTGGGGGTTAGCGGTATGCCTTTTATGGTGGACTGTGGCTGTCGGGGCGGCTGTGGGGCGTGGGTCAGAGCAGTCCCTTGCGCCGCTTGATGTCCTCGATGGAGTCGGTGATGTTGACACGGCCCGTCTCGGGGTCCAGGCGCAGGTTGTACTCTTCGTGCGTGCGTTTCCAGCGGTTGTGAGTCCACAGGTAGCACTCGGGCTGGCGACGGATGGAGGCCTCTAACAGGCTGAAGTACTGGTCGGTGAGCTGCCACTCGTGGGTCTCCTCGGGGTGCATGGTCATGGGCACGAACGTACACTCGTAATATCCGCGCCTGATGCGCCTCACGTCGGCATAGAAGGTGGCTTGCTTGGTGGCGCGGATAATCTTCTCGCTGCCCGTGAGCACCGGTGTGTCGTGGTTGAGGAACGTGAGCCAGTGGTGTATGTTGTTCCAGAACGGTATCTGGTCCGATATATAGCCTAAGATGATGGGCTGCTTGTGCGCACGGTAAGCGGCTATGCGGCGGAGCGTCTCGGCCATGG
>CALBYK010000150.1 GCA_937889855.1 uncultured Prevotella sp. | reverse complement strand
CGTTGTTCATGAGCTCAGCCTTTATGTCCTGGTCGAGGAGCTTGAAGTTTATGCGTTCTTTGAGCGGCTTGTCGGATGCGGAGTAAAGTATGGAGTAGACAACCTCGTCAAGCAGGGCTTTCTGGTAGATATACCTGTTCTTCACTATCTCCTGCAGGGACTTGGACGCCTCGCTTAGCGAGTTCTTGTCTGTATGGAGAATCATGGCCTTGGGCATCTGCGACGGCTTGGTTGTTATGGTCTTCAGCTCGAACGACGAATATATGGTGCCGTCCTTGCCGGTTACCGAATACTGGTGCGACTGCTGTATGCTACCGTCAAGCTTGCCTGATCGTGAGCCGAGGGAGTCTTTCTTGAAGGCTCGGCGCTCTGTCTCGTTCACATCTTTCTCGAGATAGCGCAAAGTCTCATTCAGCTCCAGGTTGCGTGACGCCTGATAGAGCGCACGGTTCACAGACTCGTCAAACTGCTCCTTCTTCATGTCAACCATCTCCTGGATGTATCTTAGTTGAAGATAGAGTAGGGCAAGGAAAGAGAAACCCATTATTGATGCTATTGTCCAAATTGTTCTTTTCTTCATGTCATATTTTGTATATGAGTTCTTATTCTTCTGCAAATTTAAACCAAATAACTGAATGGCAAGATGTTTTGGTTAACAATTACTGGCTATTTCGATTTTATTAACCAAAACGAGGACGTATAATTAAAAATGTGCAATTATACGCCCTCGCCGTTTTGTGCCTTGTTCGTTGGCTCGTCGATCATCGTGTTGAAATAAAGCCTTCAAGATTCTGGTACTTGCGCTTCATCATGCGCTTGTACAGGTTGCGCAGCCAGAGCTTGTTAGTGAGGACAAACAGAAGCCCTATGACAAGCATTGTGCTGTATGCGGCCTTGTCCCCAAGCACTGTCTGTAGAATGGTCGCCAACGCGTTTGGAACAATAAATATAGCCGCCATTACAAGCATCTGCGTATAGTTGCCGTCAAGGCCACCCTTGCCTGTGATTTTCTCATTAAGCGGTATTGACTGTTTGTTGTATACAGCCATCTGGAATATCATGAAGTACTGGGCCCCCATCGTGTATGCCATATAGCTCACCAGCATGAACAACGACCATTTACCGGATATCACCACAGGCAGCATAAGCGTAAATGGCAGGACAAGTAGGATTGAGTAGAAGATGTACTTGGCCCTTAGTAGCGTCAGTATGTTTTCCCGCCTTACAAGAAGGCTATCGATATAATTGCCCTCATAACCCATAATCCTCACGAGTATTGTAGCTCCGAGGAGTACAAAGTTGTAAAGACCCCAGAAATTGGTCATGGCAACGTTGTCGTAAATGTCGGAGAAAATGATTATCAGGCTTATTAGGAGCATGGTGCCAATGCCAGCGAAGAAAGCCTTACGTGGGTTCTTGTTTCGCGTTAGTAGCTTGATTTCAAGTTGTAGAAGTGTCCCAATCTCGCCATATCGATCAAGAAAATGGTATTTGTTCACAACCTTCACTTCTTCTTTCTTTTCTGTGTGTGTGAGCTCGCGCTGCACGTAAATGAACTGTATTTTCCGGTTAGTCGCAACGAGTGCGGCAAGCACGGCGAGTAGGGCAAGCACGGCCAAGGGGTTGTGCCTGTCAACAAGACCTCCAAAATAGGCGTATGTGGCCATATAGTTCTCAAGCCCCGCGTCATGCCCGATGAAAAGCGGCGAGGCCATGGCTGTATATACCGTAACAGGCAGGCACCACCAGATGTAGTTGTCGTTCACAAGTGTGCGGACGATGGCATACCATTGGCTGTTGGCGGCAATAAGGAGCAGAGCGGATATTGTCGCGATTGCTGACGTGAGCAGCCCATAGCTGAAGACCATCGACATAATGATGTAGGGCAATATGAACGCCATCCATACAACGTTTCCCCACGTGAGAATGGAGGACGCTATGAAAGTGTCTATGCAGGCGTAGCGAGGGAGTGGCAGCAAGCAATAAGGGCGAACCACTTGTGAGGGTGTCTGCTGGCCGATGAACCTGAACCCGAAATCGGCTGCAAGCAGTAGCGGGAAAATCTGGCAAAGAAGCTCGGCCGACGTCATGCTTCTCGACTCGTTGGCTATCATCGCGAAAGGTATTGACAGCCCCATGAGATAAATGAACACGAAGCCTACTGAGAGGTAAATCATGAACCGCGCGAATTTGTTCTCTATGGAACCGAAACTTCTTGCATCTGCGAGTTTGCGGTGGCGCAGAAGCAGTTTCACTATTTGTATGAAGGTCAGGGATTGTCGCATGTTGTCTTGTATTGGATGCACGATAAAATAAAGGTGTGCCAATTTCGGTGGTTGGCACACCTTTAGGAGATGTTCTTTCTATCTTAAGTCTATTATCTCGGCAGAAGGATAGTCCTTTGAGTTGAAGGTGAATGCGCTGTTTGGCTGCTTGCGGTTGGAGAAGTTGCTTATGGATATGCGGTACCACTTGCCGCCATGCTTCATTTTTATCATGGATGGCACATAAGTCTTCTTGTTTATTGTTATGTACATCTCCTGTATGCCCTTGCCCCGCTTTGCCGAGACGAGATGCACTTCATTACCGTTGGCGGATGATTTTGAGGACAGCTTGTACCCATTCTTGTAGAGATTGACGAATGTGTAGGGATTGATCATCTGCTGCT
>CALBYK010000149.1 GCA_937889855.1 uncultured Prevotella sp. | reverse complement strand
AAGCCTGTGGCTGGAGCGACATACGACAAGTCGACTGAGGACGGCACTCCAGCCGAGAAGCCAGCAGAACCGGTGAAGAACACACGTATGCTCGTCGAGAGCGACACCTACGGCAGCTCTATGGGCGACATCTCGACAACCGAGGTTTCAAATCGCTACTTCTACTACTACAATGTCGACGGCAAACTCGTGGGCAGCGCAAAGACAGCACGCGGATATGGCGAAGAGAGCAATAAGTTCTCAGCTACAGACGTAACAAAATACGTGTTCGACGAAAACGGCAATACCACAAACGAGGACGCTTACCAGTGGGGATGGTACGACTTCGACGACTATGCATGGAAGAAGACCAAGAACTGCGTGAGCTACACCTACAACGAGGACGGAAAGGTTGCCTCCAAGACAGAAGGTGTGAAATACTTCACTTATACCTACAACGAGGACGGCACATTGAAGGAATCGAATGAGTTTACAAGTCCTTCTGCCACTACTCCTATTCACACCATCACCTACAGCAACTACGATGAGAACGGCAACGCGCTGCACTACGTGTCGGACGGCGCCTATGACTCTTACAAGTATCAGGCTGATATCACATACGATGAAAACGGCAACAAGGTTGACGAATTCCGCTATACTGTCAAGGAAAGCGAAGACCCCGAGTATCCCGTGTATGCTGGCCAGCAGCATGAGACATGGACCTACACGGACAACATTCTCGCACAATACGAGAAGAATGTCTTTAACGGTGAGGATGAGGTTCCTTCATTCAAGCGTGTCTACACACCGTTCAACGGCAACACCAACGTTATTGACGTGAACGAGTATGACTATTCTGCCGACTACGATGAAAACGGCAACGTCAAGGTAGACGACAACAACAACGCTATAGGCAAATGGTACAACTCAGGACTTCCGAAACGTGAATATTACACCGACTTCGCAGACATGAAAGAAGCCACAGCCGTTGAGATTATAGCATCACAGGCCGACCCGGACAACATCAACACAACGAACCTTGCGTTCAGCGTTCCGCAGCTCGCCATGACAAGCATGTACGACTGCAAGTTTGTCATCTACCGCGACTGTCTGCCTATCGACACCGTCGGAGTCTTCGACATTTACGATGAAGATAGCCAGTGCTGCATCTACAACGACAAGAATCTCAAGAACGGCACATACACCTACTTCGTGCAGCCAATCTTCGCACCGGTAAGCGGTGACTTGCTCGACGCTGAGGAGGGTGACGACGCACCAGTTTACACTGGCTACTATTCATCAAATCCTGTTGACGTGACCGTAAACACCAAACTCCCTGCCGTCGATGACCTCAAGCTCGCAGGCGGCAAGATTGAGACAACAGGCTCGTTTGTCAACATTAAGAAGACCTATTATGCCAACCTCTCTTGGAAGAATCCTGAAGATGCCAGCAAGTATGGCTTCATCAAGAACTCAATCTATTTCGTAGGAGCGGGGGTTTCTGAAGTAGACACTACCGATGTAAACGCCGACAAGGCTACCGTGATGCTCTACGATGAGGACGCACAGGCTTATGTCGTGACAAGCTACCTGTATGGCAAGGCTATCTCAGACACCATCGACGTGAAGCTCAAGGACATCGAGGCACTTGCTACTGGCATTGGTGCCGTGACCGTGAACGACGCTGTGAAGGTGACATTCAACGGCAACACCGTGTCGCTCGGCGAGAACGCCAACGTGGCTGTGTTCGCTACAAGCGGACAGAAGGTTTACGAGCAGCAGAACACCAACAACGTTAACCTCGGCAACCTGTCTGCAGGCACATACATCGTGGCTGTGGAGAAGAACGGCAAGGTAAACGCTTATAAGTACAACGTTAAATAAAGCATTTTAGGAACATATGGATAACATTCCATATAAACTCTTGAAAAAATAGACTGCAAGTAGGTAGGGATTACCCTGCCTACTTGTTTTCATGTTAATAAAATAAAAACAAACAAACGTATGAGAAACAAGTTACTTCTTGGAGCACTGCTCGCCGGCAGTACTGCCGCCTTGGCACAAACCACGGTTACACCAATGGTGATGCGCTCTCCAAATGAGTATTACATCGTCGCCGCATCGCCTAACGGCAAGTGGGCGTGTGGAGTGTATGCCGACTATAGCGACGAGCGCTACGCGTTCCGATGGAATCTTGAGAGCAACGAGATTGAGCTTCTCAATCCTGCCTATCCTTCTGTAGCCTACTCGGTGTCCGACAACGGCATTGTTGTAGGCAACTACACCGACCACTCGTTCCGCTCAAATGGCGCCGCGACCACTCTCGCCGGCTACTGGGCCAACCATAAGTGGAACCGTCTGGAGCAGCCTACAACAACTGTCAACGCTTCAGGCGCCGCAGGCATCTCGCCTGACGGCAAGTACATCACTGGACATGTCGAGGAGAACGGGCAGTATATAGGATATGTCTGGAAGGATGGCAAAATTTACAAAAAGCTGAAGGACAAGAATGGCGTGTCAATGCCTTACGCCATCTCACCCGACGGCAAGTATGTCGCAGGATGGGTGCAGGACCAGAACCGACAGGCTTGCATCTGGGATGTGGAAGGCGGCACCTACACCACCCTGTCCAACTATGAGTCGCCTTGGAGCTCCGGCCGCAAGTTCACACCAGACGGAAAGACACTGCTCTACTTCGGCGGATGGGACGAGTCGACCACTCCCGCTGGTCTGACGGCTCTCTACGATATGGAAACAAAGCAGTCGACAAGCCTACGCCCGTCTACCGACGAAGAGAGCTTCGACTTCTTCGACATCAGCAACAAGAACACTGTGATGTGCGAACTTGGCGACCTCGGTTACATCATCCAGGACGGCAAGGGCGAATATGCCTACAAGTATCTTGAGAACAAGGGCATCGACCTGTCACAGCTCCATATCTTTGTCAACCCAGACGGTGCCACCGACTCTGAAGGCAACACTCTCTACCAGATATCACGCGCGTCAACAGTTTCTGCCGACGACAACGTGATGGGATTCCAGTACTACAACGACGACAAGGACTCACAGGGCAACTACTCCATCTCCGTGCAGTCAATGGTAGTGAAGTTCAACCAGGCCACAAGCGGACTTGTGCCTGTAAGCGTGAAGGCATCGCAGTTGTCAGGGCTCAACTCTGTGCTCGTTTCATGGAAACCTAACGTGGCTGCTAAGGACATTACTGGCTACAATGTCTATCGCGACGGCAAGAAAGTCAACGAGCAGCCTGTGACAAGCACAAGCAACTCTTACGCCGACAACAATGTAGAACTCGGAGAACACAAATATGCTGTGAGCGCTATATACGGCAACGTGGAGTCGGACAAGAGCCAGGACGTGGCACTGACCGTGGCACAGAAGGGACTCTCTACACCAGAGGGACTATACACAAAACAGCACGGCTACAACTCAGCCTACCTCGAGTGGAGCGCACCGCAGACCAACTTCGGCGGACTGACCTACTATAACGCCGAGGATGCCGACATCGAGACATTCGGCTTCGGCACCAATGACGTAAGCTACGAGACAGCCATAGCCTTCGACAAGGAGCAGCTCAGCGCATACAAGGGACAGAAAATCTATTCCGTAGGATTCTATCCTCTTGAGGAGCAGGGCGGATGGACAGTAAGCCTCTACACCCACAATGATGACGGCAAGCTTCAGAAGCTCTACTCACAACCCGTAAGCCAGAAACTTGAATATGGCAAGCGCAACATCGTGAAGCTCAATACTCCGCAGGATGTTCCCTCAGGCGACCTCATCATCGCTACCGAGGTGGCAGTGACAACACCTTCGCAGGCCATCAACGCCGAGGACTACGGACGCGGCGTAGAGGGCTACTCCGACCTCGTGCGCATAACACAGATGAACGGCCAGTCTGAGGACGACTTCTACTCTATCGGACAAACGATGCAGACAGAGAACTATCTCTACTCAGTGACATGGCCTATCGACGCCACTGT
>CALBYK010000148.1 GCA_937889855.1 uncultured Prevotella sp. | reverse complement strand
TGTTACTTCATAATAAGGACACAAAAATGTACCAAGTTATTTTTTAATCATTACTTATATATTCTCTATGTCTTGCCTTACATTGTTGCGTATTTTTGTAAGATAAGCCTTCATGCGCTTGGAATCCTTGGCATCAATTATATCAATCAACTCCTTCAATTCGTCACGTATTTGTGCCACTTGCGCGCTGGTGTATGGATTGAACAGAATCTCCTGAAGCAGATAATCGTCCTCGTTAAGCACCCCCTTGGCAATACGGAGATGGCGCTTGAATGTGGTGCCAGGCGCGTCCTGATGCTTCATGACAGCCGAGAACACGAACGTGCTGACAAACGGCGTACTCAGTGAATAGGCCACTGTCTTGTCGTGCTCCTCAAACGTATATTCATAGATATTCAGTCCGAGACGCTGGTACAAGTCCTTAAAAAATATGCGGCCCATATAGTCGCCTTCTGTTATGATTATGGCGTTTTCCTCTGAGAGTTGGCCGAGGTTGGCGAAAGTTGGCCCGAACATTGGATGGGTTGACACATATGGGTGTCCTGACTGCTCGTAGAAATCTTTAAGATTTGTCTTCACCGACGAAATGTCGCTTATAATGCAGTCGTCGGGAATAACTGGCATCACCTCCTTAAATGCCGACAAAGTATATTTGAGCGTGACGGCATTAATGACAAGTTGAGGTTCGAAAGCCTTTATCTCTTCGAGCGTTGTAAAACGCTGGCAATTATACGTGAAACGCATGCGGCGAGGGTCCTTCTCGTATACTGCGGTCTCGTGGTCGAAACTGAGCACATCGAGAAAGAAGCTCCCCATCTTGCCTGCGCCAAGAACAAGAATTCTCATAATCTGTTATTTCTGGTTTATAATCTCCATCTGCTGCCTTACAGACTCCTCATGGATATGTTCGAATATCTCTTTCACAAACTCCGGATCCATACCGCACAGAGAGCCTTGTGCGCCGCGTTTGTCAAGAATCTCGTTGTAACGTCCGGTCTGAAGGATAGTCATGTTGTGTTCCTTCTTATACTGTCCTATTTCACGGCACACACGCATACGTTTTGCCAATAAATCCATGAGGTTGTTGTCAAGTTCGTCAATTTGCTTTCGCAGTTCATGTATACCTTCGGTAGTGACCGTCTCGTCACGCACGACAAGCAAGCCGAGAATGTAGTCGAGCACGTCAGGTGTAACCTGCTGTTTGGCATCACTCCAAGCATTGTCTGGCGAGCAATGACACTCAACCATAAGTCCGTCAAAGCCGAGGTCCATTGCCTGCTGGCACAATGGGGCCACAAGTTCCCGACGACCTCCTATATGACTCGGGTCACAGATGATGGGAAGTTCCGGGATTCGACGGCGAAGTTCTATTGGGATCTGCCACATCGGAAGATTGCGGTATATTTTCTTGTCGAAACTTGAGAATCCTCTGTGAATGGCAGCCATGCGTTTAATGCCAGCCTGATTTATGCGCTCCATTGCGCCAATCCAAAGTTCGAGGTCTGGATTGACTGGATTCTTCACAAACACTGGCACGTCAACACCCTTCAGGCTGTCGGCAAGAGCCTGCATAGCAAACGGGTTGGCAGATGTGCGCGCTCCTATCCAAAGGATGTCAACGCCATATTTCAAGGCAAGCTCCACATGCTCCGGTGTAGCCACTTCTGTGGATATAAGCATCCCGGTTTCAGCCTTCACACGCTTAAGCCAAGGCAATGCCTTCTCGCCATTGCCCTCAAAGCCACCCGGCTTTGTGCGTGGTTTCCACACACCTGCGCGAAACATATGACAGCCAAGTTTCTTTAGCTGCTGTGCTGTTGTCATAACTTGCTCTTCGGTTTATAACGAAAGGACGAGGATTGTCGCTCGGAAGGTTCAACGGTTGTAATTCTAATTCCATAGTTATATAGTTTTTATCGGTTATTTTATTATTTGCGATTCAAGTTGTCTACCATTTCAATGCAGAGATTCTCTCAAACGCCTCCTTTATTTTTGCATCCTTTGCACAAAGACTTATGCGTACATAACGCTGTCCATTTGAGCCAAAGATGAAACCTGGAGTTATGAACACACGCGCCTCGTGAAGCACACGTTCTGTCAGTTGTTCGCAATCAGTATACTTGTTTGGTATCTTGCCCCAAAGAAACATGCCCACCTGCTCTTTGTCGTAAGTGCATCCAAGAGTGCTCATTATCCGCTCCGCGATGTCACGTCGCCTGCGATAGGTATTTATGTTTGCCTCATGATGCCACTCGGCAGAATTGGTGTTGTAAGCCTCTGCTGCGGCAAGTTGTATTCCACGGAATGTGCCAGAATCAATATTACTCTTTATCTTCAGTATCCACGATATGAACGTTGGGTTCGACACACACATGCCGACACGCCAACCAGGCATGTTGTGGCTCTTCGACATGGAGTTGAACTCAATGCAGCAGTCCTTCGCTCCTGGAACCTGAAGGAGCGACATCGGATGCTCGTTGAGTATGAACGAGTAAGGATTGTCATTTACAACGACAATGTTGTGTTTCTTGGCGAATGCCACCAGCCGCTCATAGGTTTCGCGTCTTGCATTGCCGCCAGTAGGCATGTTTGGATAGTTTGTCCACATAAGTTTCACACGTGAGAGATCCATCCTCTCAAGCTCGTCAAAGTCGGGTTGCCACCCGTTGTCTTCGCGGAGGTTATAGTTGACAATCTCTGCCCCGAGTATCTTGCTAAGCGAAGTGTATGTCGGGTAGCCCGGGTTTGGCACAAGCACTTGCTCTCCAGGATTAACAAAAGCGAGCGTAACATGCAGTATGCCTTCTTTTGAGCCTATTAGCGGCTGGACTTCTGTCTTCGGGTCTACATCCACATCATACCACCGCTTGTAGAATGAGGCCATAGCCTCACGCAGTTCTGGGGTACCAATTGTTGGCTGATAGCCATGCGCCTCCGGACAACGTGCCACTTCGCACAATTTTTCGATGGTTTGTCTTGACGGTGGCATGTCTGGCGAGCCTATAGCGAGCGAGATGATGTCCTTTCCTTCTGCGTTCATCGCAGCCACCTCCTTTAGTTTGCGGCTGAAATAGTACTCCTGCACAAGCGCGAGGCGCTCGGCTGGTCGTATTGTCATATTCAGTTGAGTTGAATTGTTCATATTCTATTCGTTTTTATTTACTTTCCCTCATATTCACCGAGAACTTTCAGCGACCGCGTCAGCGGTATGATGGCGTCTATGCTTTGTCTGTAGCGTGTTATGTTGCCAAATGTCAAATCCACATAAAACAGATATTCCCACTCGCACCCTATAACTGGCAGCGACTGTATCTTTGTAAGGTTTATGCCGTAGAACGACAGTATTGTCAGAACTTTCGAAAGGCTGCCTTCCTCATGAGCCACATGAAACACAATGCTTGCCTTGTTCACCTTCTCAAGAGGGCGCAGGAAATCAGCCTTATTGGGATTCGCAACGACAAGGAATCGCGTGAAGTTGTGCTTGTTGTCCTGTATCTGGTCTTGAAGCACTTTCAATCCATATAGCTTTGCGGCCGACGCGTTGCATA
>CALBYK010000147.1 GCA_937889855.1 uncultured Prevotella sp. | reverse complement strand
TGCCTTCTTTTACTTAGGGTCTTCAAGGTCTAACGACTTTGGAGACCTTTTTTTGCGTATGTATGTGCCTATGTGTGGTGTCTACTATTTTTTATATATAATATAACTTTTTTGCATTTTTCTTTTGAATGTGTAATATTTTATCTAAATTTGCATTTAGATATAGAAATCTATTAGATATAGAAATCTATAAATTTATTACCATTAAACATAAAAAACTAATTGCTTAATTATTAACTCAAAAATAATTTTTAGATTATGAAAAAGTATAGTAAAAAATCAATGATGTTGATATGTCTATTGTCTGTAGGCTTTTTGGTTGTGGGGACAGGATGTACCGACAAGGATTTCGATTTGTCCAACATTGATGCTACTATAGGCATTGGTGGTGACGGACTCGAATTGCCAGTGAACAGTACAGAGAATATAGTTCTTGAAGATATTCTGGATTTAGGTAATAGTGATTTTGTTTCTATTGCGGACAATGGTGACTATATTTTCAGTAAGGATGGAGGAGACTGTATCCCAGCGCATCCATTTGTAGAAAGAGTAAACATTGAAAAGGCGGATATTAACAATAGCTTTAAGCTGCATATCGACATTCCAAGTTCGGCTCTGGCAGCGAGAAAGCGTTCCCCTCGTCGAGTAAAGATTAATGATGTAAGCTTTGAGGATAAAGTGTCTGAATTCAGCTTCTCTGGTAGTGCAGCCAAGGAAATAAAGAAGCTTGTAACTGCCAGCGTTTCTTCGGATGTGTCGATAAATGTTAATCTTACCCCTGATTTGAAGTCATGTATAACAACATTCAAGACATTGAGTCTTACATTGCCATCGTACATGATTATAGATATAACATCATGTTCTTCTCCTGCTTCAAATTATACTTACGACAAGAACACGGGAAAGATAACCCTACTGAATGTCAATACCTCATCTCCAATATACATAAAAGGTATAGTGCGTACTTTGGACTTCACGAAGAAGGCCACTTCGGCCAACAAACTTGTTTTTACGGCAGGAAAGAATAATGGCAACGGAAGCATAGACTTGAATGGTGAAATAAGAACTGGGGTTTCCTTTGATGAGGTGAATGTAGGCAATGCCAATACCTCCAACCTTTATCTTACGGCTTCCATGTCAATGGGCAATATCGTCATAAATGGTGCGAAGGGATGTTTCGATCCGGAAATAAACCTTGGCAATCTTGGTCGCGTTGACATCGGCAGCGTGCCCGATTTTCTTACCGGTGATGACGTGAAGGTGAACCTATACAACCCGGTTATCGCGCTTACAATAGACAACAATGTGCCACTTGCAGGCAAAATCTCGGGTAATATTATAGCAGCCGACAGGGATGGGAAGACACTTGCCTCTGTTCATGTTCCTGAAATGGACATATATGCGCATACTGGTGATGAGGGCTCAAGTACAGTCACAAGAGTAGGTATATGCAAGTATCCTGCCGAGCTGGACCAAAGTAAGTATGACGAGGTGATAGGAGTGTCAAACCTTTCTGACATATTGAGAACTATCCCAAATTCCATTCGTTTTGAGGCTGACGCAAAGGTGGATGCCACGAAAGAGGCCGAGATAAGACTCGGACATGAGTATACTATAGCTCCCCATTATGAAGTCATGGCTCCACTTGCTTTCGACGAAGGAGCGCAGATAGTGTATCGTGACACACTTGACGGTTGGAATGACGACATCAAGGATCTTGATTTTGCAGACGGTGCATACATAGAATTGCAGTCGGATATTGTGAACAGGTTGCCTGCTTATCTGAACGTCAGTGCTTTTGCCGTGGATGTGGACGGCAATGCCATACCCGACAACCGCATAGAAGTTGTGGTGTCGAATTCGGTAAAAGCCTCAGAGGATGGCAATACGGCTGTCACGACCCCTATCGTAATTACTTTAAAGGAGAAAGAAAAGGGCGCACTAAAGACTGTTGACGGGCTTTCGTTCATGATTGCGGCCGCTGCCAGTGAGGACAACAAGAGTATTGTTGGAAAGACAATCAACTCTATCAGCCAGACACTTACGGCTACTAACATCAAGGTTAGACTTGTTGGCCGTATTATTGCAGACTTAAACTAAACACGACAAAAAGACTATTAAAGATATGAAAAGATTAGGCAAATATATACTTGCCGCAACAATGGCTTCTGTTTGCGGCAACATGATGGCGCAGGGCCTTAACTCGGGCTATTTTACAGATGATTACAAGTTTCGCCACAATCTTAATCCAGCATATGGCAATGAGCAGAACTATGTGTCGTTTCCTGCGCTTGGCAATCTGAATGTGCGTACGCAAGGTAATTTCGGTCTTGGTGACGTGCTGTTTGATAACCCACGTTACGGTGTTGACAGTGACAAGAAGAAGACCACATTCATGAATCCGTATGTCTCTACGAGTGACGCTTTAAGTGGTTTCAAAACGGGCAGCAACCGCATAAATGCCGATGTTGACATAACCTTGCTTTCGGCAGGTTTCAAGGGATTTGGTGGCTACAATACATTATCTGTTGACGCTCGTACAGATATTGGAGTATCCCTTCCTTACTCTCTTTTCGAGTTTGCCAAGAACACGGGTAACCAGACCTATGACATTGACGACCTAAATGTGCATGCGCAGTCGTTCGTGCAGTTGGCTTTTGGGCATTCTCGCAAGATAAACGACAAGCTGCGTGTTGGTGCAAAGTTGAAACTTCTATTTGGTGCAGCACGCGGCGACGTGAAGATTGAAGGGTTGCGTGCCGACCTTGCCAGTGAGAATAAGTGGATAATGTCCGGCAAGGCCACCGCCAATGTATCTATGAAGGGGTTCACGTATAGAGAGAAGGAAAAGGAATATAAGCAGGAAGGTAAGGGCACTTACCGTTACGTCAACGATGTTGATGTTGACGGAGCTGGCTTGGGAGGTTTCGGAATGGCACTCGACCTTGGCGCGACATACAAGATAAATGACGATTGGCAAGTGAGCGCCGCTTTATTGGATCTTGGTTTCATCAGTTGGACAAATAATATGCAGGCGGTCAACAGGCAGGAAACATTTGAGTTTAACGGTTTTCATGACATTTCTGTAAAGAAGAACGATAAGGACGGTAACAAGAAAGACAACTCGTTTGAGAGTCAGGGCGACCGCTATTCTGACCAGTTGGCCAACTTTGCCAACCTCTCTGATGCCGGTGACCAGGGCAGCCGTACAACAGGAATTGGTGCAACGTTGAATCTTGGCGCTGAGTATGTATTTCCTCTTTATCGCAAGCTGCATTTCGGCTTTCTTAGTTCGACCCGCATCAATGGCAAATATTCATGGACAGAAGGGCGTCTGAGTGCTAATGTGGCTCCTTTGAAGTGGCTTGATGGTGGCGTGAACTTTGCTGTGAACAGTTTCACTGCCAGTTGTGGATGGGTGTTGAACATTCATCCAAAGGGCATGAATGTATTTGTTGGCATGGATCATATTCTTGGCAATATTAGCAAGGAATTTATCCCACTTTCATCGAATGCAAGTGTGAATCTTGGATTTAATGTTGCTTTCTAAAGTTGACAAGTTAGATGTCGACTCGCTCTTCAACTATTACGACTTTGCTAATGTGGCTGGAGCCGCGTGTGAGAAAGGTCTTGCTATACCGTCATACGGCTGTATGGCATCGGCACACGCAAGTCAAGCGCGGAGTGCAAGGTACAAATTATCAACGGTTTCTGTAGCCTTGCCAATAAGATGCAGACGGCAGCCTTGTATTAATGAGGAGGCAAAAGCCAAGGCAAAGGAGTTTGTAAACAATAAACTCGATGATATTGCTGGCGACATCAACGCCTTGCGCTCACGTATCATCGATGAGGATTATCGTCTGCTTCCAATGTCCTATATAGCCAAGAATTACTTCGGCAAAAGTTCGGCATGGCTCTCACAGCGCATCAACGGCACACTGGTGCGTGGCAAGACTTATACACTCAACGATGAGCAGAAGCGTATTTTTAATGATGCCCTGAAAGATATAAGCTCACGTATAGGCTCGCTTCATTTGGCTTGATGTTTAAATGTTAGGCGATTATTTTTTATCACACCTGCCCCGGCACTCTCCCAAGTGTCGGGGCTTTTTCTTTGGCAATTGCCAAAGCTCCACACGTCCTCCATCAACCGCTGACAACGCACACTGGGCAATTGCCACACTGCCAAAATCACATACTTTGCCGTCCCCGTCCCACATATTCCGCTTGCTTCGAGGGAGGCAATTGCCGTCACGGCGCAGGGCGGTGTAGTGCTGCTCAGACTGAAAGTCTTGCACCCCGCAAAATCGGACTGCATAATTCATTGATTTTGAAGCAGTCCGATTTTGCGGCTATGGAAAAGGTACGCGAAAACGCGACATTTCTTTATTCTTGGCTTCTTTTTATTGCGGAAAAGAAGCAAAAACGTTGCCGAAAACGGGGCTTTCGGGTGGTATTCTCCGTCGGAAAATGATTTTTTCACATCTTGCGCTGGTCCGATTGAGAGCCTTTTATAGTGGTACATCAGCCCGAAGTCCGTTTTCCCTCCGCGAAGTTACGACAGACGGCTTGCAGCCAAGAACCGCCCTGCTAAAGCTGCACAAATTTCGCGGCAGCCTTCCGGGTTTTCCTCTTCCTACGGCTTCCTTCAGAAAACTCGGTATTCCGCGAAATTTCCACACTTCTTCTTGTCTTCCTGCCTTTTTTTCTGTCGTCGTTTTGCGGCGTAAAAAGCAAAATTCGACCCGACGTGAATAAAAAAATTTTTTTGATTATGTACAAGCTTCTTGCAACTATTTATTTGTATTTTAATATAAATATTTTTGTTGCTACCTTTGCCCTCGCAACATAATAAAAGCGATCGACATGATAACAATCCTTCAGTCTCTCTCCGGCACCTACTTCTCTGCCAATGTCCC
>CALBYK010000146.1 GCA_937889855.1 uncultured Prevotella sp. | reverse complement strand
ATGCGGTTGGTGGAGTCGGCAAGGCAGATGAGTGCCTTGGAGTCGTCGCGGTGCTTTATCTTATAGACCTTTGCCACGGCCTCGGCGTTTGTGGCGTCGCAGCCTATTCCCCATACGGTGTCGGTAGGGTAGAGTATCACTCCGCCCTTACGCATTGTTTCAATAGCGTTTTTGATGTCTTCCTGTTGTGTCATCTTAGTTTTTCATTTTACTTATTAAACGCAAAGTTACATATTTTTATGCATAAATCGCCAAATGTTCGTTGAAAATTCCTACCTTTGTAAGTAAATCAAAAACCAAGTCAATATGAGAAATTTCTTTGTTTCTTTGATTGCCGCGCTGGGCTTCAGCACCGGTTGTTCTGCCGGCGGCAACTGCACGTTGTCGCCAAAGGAGTTTGCCAAGTCCTTGGCTTCCGACTCTACGGCTTATGTCCTTGATGTGAGGCATGCGGGGGAGTTTGCCGATGGACACATCGCCGGGGCTCATTTGCTCGATGTGCTCGACGTCGCTACCTTTGAGGAGGGCATTGGCAAGATAGACAAAAAGCATACTGTCTATGTATATTGCCGTAGTGGACGGCGTAGCCATGCCGCATGGAAGCGACTCACAGAGTGTGGTTTCAAGGCTTACGACCTAAAGGGAGGAATTCTTGCCTGGATGGCAGATGGACATGAAGTGTCGAGAAATTGCTCGACTCTTTGATAACGTGATATTTGTTGGATATATGGAAAAGAAAGATTTAAGGATAGTGTTTATGGGAACCCCGGAGTTTGCCGTGGGTTCGCTGAAGCGGCTTGTTGAAAACGGATATAATGTGGTGGCTGTCGTGACACAGCCCGACAAGCCCGTAGGACGCCACGGGTCGGTGCTGCGTGCGTCGGCTGTGAAGGAATATGCCTTGTCGCAGGGACTGCCCGTACTGCAGCCGGTAAAGATGAAGGACCCGGAGTTTCTTGAGCAGCTGCGCTCATACAGGGCCGACCTTCAGGCTGTCGTTGCTTTCCGCATGTTGCCAGAGGTGGTGTGGGCGATGCCTCGCTTCGGCACGTTCAATGTGCATGCTGCATTGCTGCCGCAGTATCGTGGCGCGGCACCCATCAACTGGGCTGTTATAAATGGCGAGACGAAGACAGGGGTCACCACCTTCTTCCTCGACCATGACATCGACACGGGCAGGATTATAATGCAGCGTGAGTTTGCGATACCTGACGACGCCAACGTTGAATATGTGTACGACGGGCTCATGGATCTTGGTGCCGGCATTTGCCAGGACACCATTGACCTTGTTATATCCACCGACGGCAATGTGCCGTCGCAGCCACAGGACGAGAGTGTTGAGCTGAAGCCGGCTCCTAAGATATTCAAGGAAACGTGTGAGATAAAGTGGAACAGTAGGGCGAAGACCATATACGATTTTGTGCGTGGACTGAGTCCTTATCCTGGTACATGGACAACGCTGTCGCCAAAGGCTGGCGATGCGGCTCCGTCTGTGCTGAAGGTGTTCAGGACGGCGAAGACAGGCAATCAGGCCGTTTGTGGCGCCGGTACGCTGAAGGCGGAGCATGGCCGTCCGTATGTGGCTGCTGCCGACGAGTGGCTTGAGATTGTCGAGCTGCAGGCGGCTGGCAAGAAGCGTATGGCTGCCAGGGATTTCTTGAATGGCTTCAAGGACATTGATGATTACAAGGTAGGATAACAAAAAACTTGAAAAAAAGTGTCAATCCATCACTTTTAAGGATAAGATACTAAATACCAATGATTTATGTAGTGACGGATTAGTCTCGCGACTGCACAATCCGTCACTACATCCGTCACTATACACGCCATTTTTTATGTGGTGTCTTCTCTCACGTTACCAGGCTTTTGTAAAATTGCTACAAGTGCTTGGTACACGCGTTACATGATTTTGGTAGACTGTCTACTTGGTAATGGTAGACTTAAAGCCTTAGCGTGGAGGTAATTCCATGCTTAGGCCGCTCATTTCGTAATCTCGCCGCAGATGTTCTTGTTCATGAGGTTGCGTATGGTGTGGCAGTCGGAGTAGCGTGCCTGAAGGAACATGAGCTTTGTCACCGCGCTCTCGACCGTGGAGTCGTAGCCGCTCACTATGCCGGCGTCCTTGAGCTGGTAGCTCGCCTCGTAGCGTCCCATCTTGACACATCCTGCGACACACTGGCTGATGTTGACAACAGTCACGCCGCGTTTGGTAGCGTCTTTAAGCAACTGCCGTAGCCAGGGCTTTTGCGGCGCGTTGCCGCTTCCGAAACTGCGCATGACAATGCCCCGCAGCTCAGGCGCCTCAAGCACGTGCCTGACGATGTTCTGTTGTATGCCGGGGAACAGTGAGAAAACCACGACGTTTGGGTCCATGGCATAATGTGGAATCATTGGCTTGGAGAAGTCGGGCTTCAATATATAATGCTTGTGGAACTGAAACTCAACGCCTGCATCACAGAGATGGGGATAGTTGAACGAAGGCGTTGAACCCGTCGGCGTTCTCCTTTGTGCTGCGGTTGCCTCGCAGCAGGCGCCCGCTGAAATAGATGCACACTTCTGGCACTAAGGCATGCCCTTCCTCGTTGTATGTGGAGGCGAGCTCGATGCTTGTCACGAGGTTCTCCTTGCCGTCCGTGCGCAACTGTCCGATGGGCAACTGCGAGCCTGTGAGGATGACAGGCTTGGTGAGGTTCTCCATCATGAACGACAATGCCGAGGCCGTGTATGCCATGGTGTCTGTGCCGTGCAGAATTACAAACCCGTCGTAGCTGTCGTAGTTGTCGGCTATGATGCGCACCAGCTGGGCCCACCTGCGCAGCGACATGTCGGATGAGTCGATAGGCGGTGTGAACTGGTAGGTGTCGATTTCGGTTTGTAGATATGCAAACTCAGGCAAGTTGGCAATGAGATGCTCAAAGTTGAGTGGCTCGAGCGCGCCGGTCTGGGGGTTGCGTCCCATACCGATGGTTCCTCCTGTATAGATGAGCAGCACTTTGTTGTGGCGTGCTATAACATTGTCGTGGTTCATTTTTTTTGTTTCTTTGTTTTGTTGTTGGCAAAATTAATATAAAATTATGATAACATGAATTGTTTGTCTGACTTTTTACGTTTCAAACACAAAGAAATTACAATATTTCAATTTAGCCCCAGTAAAAGTTATAAATTGGAAGCGATGTGAACGTTTTGAAAGTTTATAGGCGTGTGTCATGCTGTTTCCTGTACTTTTTACTTACTTTTTGATACAACCGCATACACCAGGCTGATGGCTTTTGTGATAGGTAGGATTGAGGCAAATGACGGTGTGTGTGCATGTGGTTGGACCTAATATTGTAGTAAAAGTGAAATAATAGTTAGAAAAACTTTGTCAGTATCAGAAATAAGTAGTATTTTTGCACTACCAATCAC
>CALBYK010000145.1 GCA_937889855.1 uncultured Prevotella sp. | reverse complement strand
AAACGATATACATAAATTTTATGAGGAATACTTGTTTTATTGCAGCAGCCATATTACTTGCAATGGCCTGCACCGGAGCAGCCAAATTGGCACACCGGAGAGTTGCTCCATTGGATAGCGGCTTGAATATTGACTCGCTCAATGATTGCACATTAGCAGTAGGCTTTAAGGCTTCAGATATAGACTGGAGTGGAAAGACATTGTCATGCAGCGTGTTCAGCAAGGACCTGTATGATGCTGTAGAAGTGGGGCACATGCGTGCTGGCGACACTCTTATATATGAGGGTAAGCCTATGGTGGTAAATTCCATTGAGGAGAGCAGGGGAGCTAAGGTCGTAAATGGTGGCATAGAGACAGGTGGCGCCGAACTGGCCCCGAATGGCGGCGGAACTTATCGTACAATGCTAATGGACGACCATTCTGTATATACGGAGTTGGGCAAAGTCCGGTTGAGGCTTGCCGAGAATATGGTCGTCATCGACTGTGGAGAGGACTACCACGACCCGTTGGACACCATCCGTGCCAACTGTAAAGAATACATCGACAAACTTCCCGACTATCGCAAGGACTATTTCAATTGCCTTAATACAGAAATTGTGGTAGAGAAGGGCTTTGTGACGGAGATTCGCAGAAGATGGATTCCTTGATTGTTTTTTAAGGCTTAAAACAACGATGAGAAGGATAGGGAAATTCAAGACAGTGCTTAAGGAGTGGATAGTTTTCACTCTTATATTTTTCTTTCTATACGATGTAATATGGGCTATCTCTGACTTTGAGGATTTCAAGAGTTACCTTGACGAACATTGTCTTTGGCTATTGGCAGACTTTGGTTATTGTAGCGTTTTTTCTTTGGTAAGTCTGTCGGTCAACCAAAGATTGCTTAGGCAGAGATTCTTCAAAATGGCAGAGACAGAACGTAAACGGTTTCTTTATAGTATTGCAATTATAGTTGCGATAAACATACCTATTGCCGGTTTTTTTGAATTATTGCTGGATGTTATAGACCCCGGCTTTATAGAAGACGTTTGGGGAACGTTCTTTCTGTTCGGGATAATAGCCAGTCTGCTGGCTCTTATACATATGTTGTTGCATTATTCGGATGTAGTGATTCGTAGGAACAAGGAGAATATAAGTCTGCAAAAGAAATATCTGAAACTCCAGTTAGACCCGCATTTCGTGTTCAACAGCCTAAGTTCGCTGGCCGGCATGATTGAGGAGGAACCTGGGCGGGCAGAGGAATACGTGGTAAGGCTGTCGCAAGTCTACCGCTACACGCTACGCAATATAGACCAAGACTTCATAACCATAGATGAGGCTATGGACTTTGCCCAGACATATGTCAGTATGCTCAACTTGAGATATGACGGAAAAATAATGTTGGAGACGGATAACGGTGATGTGGACGGGAACGACAAGATATTAGCTATGAGCCTGCAACTGCTCATAGAGAATGCCGTAAAGCACAACCAGCCACAGCAAGACAAGCCTCTCTGCATAAAGATAAGTGTGAGCGACACGATGCTTATTGTTAGGAACAACAGAATATATGCGTATGGAAATAACGACCAGACTTGCGAGTCGTATGGCATCGGATTGAAGAACTTACGGCAACGGTATGAGCTGGAGTGCGGAAGGGGAATAGACTATAACGTCACCCGTGACTCTTTTGAAATACGTCTGCCAATCATAAAAAAACACCAATAGAGCTATGAAAAAGGTATTGATAATAGAGGATGAATATTTCAGTGCAAAGCGAATGAGGAGGCTGATAACGGACGTTGACGACACGGTCGATGTGCATGGTCCTTTAGGAAGCGTCAATGAAGTGGTTGAAGAACTGACGGCGAGCAACGACTACGACCTGATATTCTCCGACATACGCCTTGCCGACGGTGACGTGTTTGAGGCTTTCCGCCGGGTCAAGCCCAAGTCGTTTGTCATTTTCACAACGGCATACGATGAATATGCCATGCAGGCTATCAAGAACAATGGTCTTGATTATCTGATGAAGCCTATTGACGCCAAGGAACTTGGTGCGGCAATTGCCAAACTGAAGATGTTGGATGCTGACGGCAGAGCGGATTCTTACAACCGGTTGGATGGCTTATTGCAAGAAACGCGTCAATACCGGGAACGCTTCTTGGTAAACAAGGGCGACGAACTGATCGTGTTGTATGCTGACGACATAAGTTATATCAGCGTGATGGATAATCATGTCGTGGCTTTCAAGGACGACGGCACATCCTATCCCTTGCCCATGAGCATGGCTGACTTGGAAGTGGCATTAGACCCCGACAAATTTTTCCGCATCAACCGACAATACATCGCTAACGTAAAAGGCATCAGGAAAATAAGTCTGTTCTTCAGTTCAAAACTTATCGTCAGACTGAAGGGATGCGACGACGACAATATCGTGATAAGCAAGGAAAAGACCGCGCAGTTCAAGAAATGGCTGGACAGATGAAAAACAGCAATTTGTAGGAGAAGGCGGTGTGCCAAAACGCGCAATTGGGATTATCCGTGGCGGAGGTCTCCGGCATCCGCAGAAAGCAAAGGTTACTAATAAGCTGAGATGTAATCAGTTGTGAACAATGGTTGCAGCGGAGGCCGGAGACCTCCGCCACGGATAATGTTGCGGTTTTGCGTTCTGAAACCCATAGAAACCCTTAAAACGACCAACAAAATCCGATATACGGATAAAATGTCGACTTCATAAGACTGTACTTGTCGCCGAAATTGAATGACGGCGACACACCTACACGGAACATGAAGCCATTCATATTCTGTGCGCCAAGCAGTTCAACCGACACGCTTTGCACTTTGTCTTGTGCAATAATGTTTGCCGACATGGCAAGCATGGTAACTGTAAATAAAACCTTTCTCATTTTTGTAAGTAATGTTATGTTTGCAAATTTTTATTTCTTTCATATTCTCTAATCTTCTCCATCTCCTGCATAATAAGAGGGTCGTCAGTCTGTTTGAAATCCCCGATGGGCTTAAACCGCTCCTGCAAAGTCTGGAACACTACAAAGAGGGTTGGAGTGACGAAGAGCAACCCCAACGTGCCAAAAATCATTCCGCCCACTGTGCCCACGCCGATGGTGCGGCTGCCGTTGGCACCAACTCCCGTGGCAAACATCAGTGGAATCATGCCGAACACCATAGTGAGCGAGGTCATGAGAATAGGGCGCAGACGCATCTTCGCACTGAAGAAAGCGGCTTGCTTCAGCGACATTCCTGCCTCGCGGCATTGCGTGGCATACTCCGTAAGTAGTATGGAGGTCTTGCACAGGATGCCGATGAGCATGATGAGTCCCACCTGGAAGTAGATGTTGTTCTCCACGCCCCATATAGAGGCAAATAGGAACGAGCCTAGCAGCCCGAACGGTACTGAGAGGATGACTGC
>CALBYK010000144.1 GCA_937889855.1 uncultured Prevotella sp. | reverse complement strand
TGCGACATCTACACAGCACGCAAACTGAACGCATGGGACGACAACATGGCAACTGGGGCCGAGCTTACTGTCGCCGACTTCTCGCAGCTGCAGCACACAGCCGACTGGCTGATAGCACACGTGAACCGCACACAAGACAAACACGGCAACACCTACTCATCGAAAACCATACGTGAGCTCTCACCACAGATATTCTCCTGGCTCGACCTACTTGACCTCAACGTATGGATAATACTTGCCATAATGACTGCCGTGGCCGTCGTCACCATGATAAGCGGACTGCTCATCATCATACTCGAGCGCACAACAATGATAGGACTGCTCAAGGCACTCGGAGCACGCAACTCAACCATAAGGCACACTTTCCTATGGTTTGCAGCCTTCATAATAGGCAAAGGACTTCTGATAGGCGACATTGTGGCTATAGCCATCATCTACATGCAGAAGGAAACGGGCATATTCAAGCTCGACCCAACCACCTACTATGTGGACACCGTACCAGTAGAAATTAACTGGCTCTTCGTTGCCGCACTCAACATCGCCACCATGCTCATAGCAATGGCGGTTCTCATCGGACCAAGCTACCTCATATCACACATACATCCGGCAAAGTCAATGCGCTACGAATAGAAGAACGGACAAAAAACACGATTCAAAACTAAATACCGCACAAAAGTTTTGGTTTTGTGCCAATAATGCCGTACCTTTGCACAAAATTTTGAAAATTGTGCAATGGAACAAATACCCAGTTTCAACTCATATATTGAAGAGAGTATTAAAAAGTTTTGGGATAATGACGCCTTTACCGACTACAAAGGCGCCACTCTACAATTCCACGACGTAGCCCGCAAGATAGAGAAGCTACACATAATGTTTGAGAACAGCGGAGTGAAGCGTGGTGACAAGATAGCCCTTTGCGGGCGCAACAGCAGCCATTGGGCCGTGGCATTCCTCGCCACACTCACCTATGGCGCTATTGCCGTACCCGTGCAAAACGAATTTGTGGCAGACCAGATACACAACATCGTAAACCATAGCGAGGCTAAGCTCCTGTTTGTGGGCGATGTCGTGAAGACACAAATATCGGCAGACGCCATGCCGGCACTTGAGGGAATAATCTACCTGCCCGACTTCTCCATTGTCATAGCACGCACCGAACAGCTAACCTTCGCACGCGAGCACCTCAACGAGATTTTCGGCAAACGCTACCCAAAGTATTTCCGCAAGGAACACATCAATTACTATAAGGAACAAAGCCCGGAGGAACTGGCAATGATAAACTACACGTCGGGGACCACCGGATTCTCCAAAGGCGTGATGCTGCCATACAGGGCCATATGGGGCAACATAGACCACATACTGAAGTGTCTGTCACCAAACATCAAGCCAGGCAGCAACCTCGTCAGCATATTGCCTATGGCCCACATGTACGGACTGGCTGTGGAGTTTCTGTTCGGATTCATCAACGGATGCCACATCTACTTCCTCAACCGACTGCCGTCACCGTCGCTCATTGCAGAAGCCTTTGCCGAGGTGAAACCGCGACTTGTCGTTGCCGTGCCTCTCGTTGTGGAGAAGATCATACGCCGGAAGGTGCTCACGGAGATACAGACCAACCGCATGCGCCTGCTGCTCAACATGCCCGTGATAAGCAAAAAGATAAAGCAGCATATCCGCGAACGCATCATGGACGTGTTCGGTGGCAACGCGTTCGAGATAATTGTAGGCGGAGCGCCACTCAACCAAGGCATTGAGGAGTTCCTGCACAATGTGGGAGTGCCTGTAACAATCGCATACGGCACAACCGAGACGGCACCGCTCATCACATTCGCCAACTATGACAAATACAAGGTGGCGTCATGCGGACCCGCCGCTGCCCACATGGAAGTGAAGGTAGACAGCCCTGACCCTGCAAATGTTCCCGGCGAACTTATAGCACGCGGAACCAACGTGATGCTCGGCTACTACAAGAACGAGGAGGCCACACGTGCAGTAATTGACAAGGACGGATGGTTCCACACAGGAGACCTCGCAACAATGTCGCCTTCAGGACACTTCTACATAAAGGGACGCATTAAGAACATGCTCCTTGGCGACAACGGACAGAATGTATATCCGGAAGAAATAGAGGACAAACTCAACAACATGCCACTCGTGAGCGAAAGCATCATAATACAGCGCGACAACAAGCTTGTGGCTCTCGTGCATCCGGAGACAGAGGACAAGGAGGCTATGGACTTCGACGACAACGACGTGAAAGGGATTATGGAAGAAAACCTCAAGGCTCTAAACGCCCAGCTGCCGCCTTTCTGCAAGATATCGGCAATAGAGATACAAAAGGAGGAATTCCAGAAAACAGCCAAGAAGAGTATAAAGAGATATCTCTACAAATAAAAAAACAAACACCCACACCAAAACACTACAAAGATGGAAATACCGAGTTTCAACGCTCTCATAGAGAAAAGCATCATCGACAATTGGGACAAGGATGCTCTGACCGACTTCAAAGGAGCCACACTACAGTATCATGACGTGGCACGAAAAATAGACAAGCTACACATTATGTTCGAGAGCAGCGGAGTCGCGAAGGGTGACAAGATTGCCCTTTGCGGACGCAACAGCGCAAGCTGGGCTGTCGCCTTCCTCGCCACACTCACATATGGGGCTGTTGCCGTGCCAATACTGCACGAGTTCACCGCCGACCAGATACACAACATCGTCAACCACAGCGAGGCTAAGCTGCTTTTTGTGGGCGACTATGTCGCCACTATCATCGACCAGACAAAGATGCCTGACCTTGAGGGCATCATCTACATACCCGACTACTCGCTACTTGTGTCGCGCACCGACAAGCTGACGTATGCAAGAGAGCACCTCAACGAGATGTTCGGCAAGAAATACCCGAAGTTCTTCCGCAAGGAGCACGTAAGCTACTACAAGGAACAGAACCCCGACGAGCTGGCACTCATCAACTACACGAGTGGCACAACCGGTTTCTCGAAAGGCGTGA
>CALBYK010000143.1 GCA_937889855.1 uncultured Prevotella sp. | reverse complement strand
TGTCTGCGACGGGTTCATCACGATGAACGCCATCTTCTGTCCCTGGTTGGGGAACGTGCATGCCTGCCAGGTGTAGGTGCTCTGGTTGTCGGCGTCGATATACGACCAGCCAATGTTGCCAGTAGAGTTGATTTCGAAGTCGCTGTGGCTCTCAAAGTCCTCGAAATAGCCGTCGGTAGGTTCAGGCGATATCCACGATAGGCTCACTTTCTTGTCGCTCACGCCATCGGCCTTCAGTCCATAAGGCACGCCGTTGTTGCCCTCAGCCTTCAGCGGAGTGTAGTTGGCGTGGCTGATTGGGGCGATGTCGGCGATTCCCTGCGAGGGTCGCGCCTTCTCGCTGTCAGTTGCCTTCTTGCGCGCGTTGTTGGTGAAGCTTCCCACCGAGGCCCACGCCACGCCGCAGGCTGCTGTAGCCAGCAATATGGTTGTTATCTTATTCGTTTTCATAAAAAGAATAGTCGTTTTATTTGATTACTGTTTTGGTGCGCCATGTCTTGCCCTCGCCGCTGACGCTTATCACGGCAAATCCCCGGTTGTTGCCTGCCGGTATGGTGATGTCGCTGCCGTTGGCTGTGGTGCGGAAGAACTCAATGCCCGCTGCCGAGGTGGCAGTGACGGTGTTGCCAGCCTTCACTCCGCTCAGACGTGTGCCGTTGGCTGTTGTGCTGAGGCTTATGCCGGTGCCGTCGATAATGTCGTTGATGGCAGTGGCGGTGCCGTCATAGTAGGCAGGCTCCGACTCGTCGTAGTAGAGCCCGTACCATCCCGAGGCAACCCAAACCTTGTATCTGCCGCTGTCGAACTCGCCCTCGGTTGTTGGCTTGATGTCGATGTAGTTGTTGCTCACGCCACCTGCTGCCAAGTCCTCATACACCTTGCCGTCGTTGTAGACAAGCGAGAGATATTTAACTCGTGCGTTGCGTCCACCGTGCTGGAAGTTGAAGCGCAGCTGGCGGTAGTGCTTGCCAGTGAGATAAGACGTGAGGTCGATTTCCTGTCCCTCGGAGTCGTACTCCTTGCATACGGTCTTCGGTCCCACTATCTGCCATGACTTGCCGTCGACCGAACCCTCGACGGTGAGTGTCGATGAGCCGAGCGGTCCGCTTGTCGTGACGATGAACATGCAGCGGTCGATGCCTTCGGGATAGTCCTTCAGTGTCACGCTGCCGTTGCCGGTGAAGAACAGTCCGCCGTTGTAGAGAGTCACGTCACCGGTCGCCTCCTTGTAGGCAGACATCGGTGTGAACTCAGCCACCTGGTTCACCTCGTCGGTCTCCTTTCCGAAGTACAGATAGTAAGGCGAGTTATAGCCCGGTGCGCCAGCCGCGCCTTCTACCGGTGTCCACTCCACGTGCAGTCCGCCGTCGGCATTGCGCTCAAACTTCGTTATCTTAGGTGTGGCGAGCTTGTCGGTCACCATCATGTCCCAGAGCCACAGGTCGCCCTGCATCTTGTCGGAGCAGCAGCGGAAGGCGATGTAGATGTCCCGTCCGGCATACTGGCTGAGGTCAACCTCCTCCATGTGCTGCTGGTAGAAGTAGTCGGCGAACGACAGGCGCTCGTGCACGTGGAAGTCTTTCAGGTCGCTCGACTTTGTTGAGACAAGCACCTCAAGGTTTTCTATTGCCGTCTGTTCCGACACGCCGCGTGTGAAGAACAGCGTTCCGTGCTCAGGCACGTGTATGCGTCGGCGGCAGATGAGATAGTCGTCGGCGTCGTTCCAGTAGTTGAACGAGTAGACGATAGAGTTTGATGACTCGTCGGCAATCCATGTCGTGCCGTCGCTGTTGTTGTCGACAATCTTCCAGCAGTCGGGCTGTCCATTGGTCCACGACGTGAAGTCGCTTGTGAACGGGTTGTTGATGTCGACCACGGCTGTCTTGCACTCTGTTGTGAAAGGCACCGTTGAGCCGTATACTGTAGAACCGTCGGCAAGCTTCATGTATGAGCGCACTCCATATTCCACTCCTGGGAGCAGGCCGTCTACAGCTACAGAAGATGCGCTTGCGTTTTCCGTTGCCTTGCTCTTGGTGTTCTCGTCGCCGAGCTTAGGCTCCTTGGTGTCGCTTGACAGAGCCCAGCAGAAGCCCACCTCGCTGATGGTTGCTCCGGATGCGTTGTTGATGTCGGCGCGGAACGTGGCGGTAACGTCCTTCACGTCCTCAGGCACGAGAGTCTTGATGGTGTTCCATTTGCTTGCTCCTCCGCTCACCTGGAACCGTACGAGTCCGTCGCCCTCGTTGATGTTGGTCACCGGCACACCCAGCTTCTCGTTGTTCCAGTTGATGGCGGCAGGAGTAGACGAGTCGGTGAACTCGGTGTTGGCAGACGATCCCGGGTAGGTGTCGCCGCTGCGCGAGTTGCTGTCGTCGATGCCGTCGGCAGGCACGATGTACATGCATCGGTGTTGCGCCACGTTGTTGGGGCCGTTGATGTCCCACCATTTTTCCTGCATCTCCTTTGTGTAGTCGTAGTGGGTGATGAGCAGGCCGTGTGCGGGTATGTACTTGTCCCAGCCGGTCTGCTGGCGGTTCTCAAGAATGAACCATTCCATGCCTGTCCCGGCTGCGCGTCCCGGTTGCGCGTCGATGAAGCGAGCCTTGTTGGTAGATATATTGTCGAGAGTCACGTCCTCAGGATTCTTCAGTTCGGCGATGTCCTCGCCCTCCTTCATCCATCCCATCTGCATGCGCTCGAATGCCATGAGGTAA
>CALBYK010000142.1 GCA_937889855.1 uncultured Prevotella sp. | reverse complement strand
GCAGGATGACGAAGAGCAGCGCTCCCTCGTCCTTGAACATCTCGCGCATCTCGTGCAACCAAACCTTGGCTGTGTCTTCCCAGAATGTTGTCAGTTTATTCATATTTGCTTATTTAGTGGATATGCCAAGATGGCATACCCTCCTATTATTCCATGTATACATATTCTTTCAGTGCCTTGCCGATGCGCAGCATAACAAACACGGGCGCACAGGCAAAGAGCGCAAGCGCTGCAACATTTAGTGCAACGTCATTCCAAGGGTTGTTGCCGAACACCACTATCTCATATATTATGAAGAAGTGGCGCATTGGAAACAACTGTGCCATTGATTGCAGTGCTGGGTCCATGGCGAGTGTAGGGAACGCTGTGCCCACCATAGAGAAACTAAGCACGCCCCATAGCGAGCACATGCTCATTGCCATTCGCATAGAAGGGAACAGGCCGAACATGAACACGCCGAAGCCCTGTGCCGCCAGCACGCTGATCACTCCAAGGGCGATGACGGAGCACCAGCCGCCCGGATGTGGGAAGTCGAGCAAGGCAAAAGTGTAGTACATGTAGCCAAGCATGACGATGAGCCATATTATAGTCTGCGGTAGCATCTTTCCGGTAACGGCTATGAACGGGTTGCCCCCGGCACGCGCGTAGAGCTCCTTGGCAGTATTCATCTTCAGCTCTGAGCCCATTGAGTAGGCAGTGACGAGGAAGATGAACAGCAACAGGCACGTAGGCACCAGCATCGTCGAGAGATAGACGTTGTAGTTGAGCCACGGGTTGCCCACAGGGTGCAGGTCTATGGCAATGGGTTGCAGGAACGTCGCTATCTGCTTGTCGGTATAGCCCTTGGCCGACATTACAGATTTGCCAACGCCTGCAGTGCCGAGTGTGGCTACGGTCTTGAGGTCCTTGAATATAAGCGAGCCTGCCGTGAGCGAGGCGTAGCTGTAGTAATAGGAAACTGTTGGTTGGCGCGAGGCAAGGAGGTCTGCCGTCGTGCCTTTTGGAAAGTACAGGAAACCGTATACTTCGTTGTGCTGCATGGCAAGACGTGCCGACTCGAAGTTGGGATAATGGGCCACCACCTTCGACGACTGGAACGAGTCGAGCATGCGTGTCAGCTTGCGCGTAGTGGCTGTATTGTCTAGGTCGACAACGCCAACAGGCATGTCCTGCGGCTGACCTTCGCCCATGAGTGACGTGAAGAACAACATCACGAATAAGGGGAAGACTATCATCGAGAACAGGTATACCCTGTTTGCCTTCAGCCGGCGGCATTCGCGGAGGAATATGTCTATGATTCGTTTAAAAACAGACATTAATTATTCGTTTTTTTTTGTAGGGAAATTTTCAAGCTTGAACTAGTCCGTGGCGGAGGTCTCCGGCCTCCGCGATAAATAAAAAATGTATATGGCAGTTGGATGCTGCGGAGGCCGGAGACCTCCGCCACGGACAAACCGCCTTTTTTATTTCCTCAGCACGAGCGACATTCCTGGACGAAGTCCCTCTATCTTGTCAATCGGGCGTGCCTTCACCTCAAACGTCTTGAGGTCGTACTGTCCGTTCGACTTTGTCGCTTTCCATACGGCATACGACCCTTGGTCCTTGATGTAGTAGACCTTCATGCGTATCTCGCGGTTGTATGCAGGGACGAAAGCCTTTATGACGCTTCCTATCTTCATGCCGTCAAGCTGATCCTCACGCACATTGAATGTGCCCCACAGGTCGTTCATTATAGATACCGACATGATAGGCGAACCAGTGCCTACCAGTTCGCCAACTTTGGGATAGACATCGCTCACCTCACCAGCCATCTGTGCAATCTGCATCGTCTCATGGATGTAGGAGTTCACCTCAGCCACGGCGCCCTTTGCACGGTCCACCTGAGCTGCTGCCGCCTTCTTCTCTTCCTGCCGCGCACCGTTCACTGCCATGTCGTATTGGCTTTGCGCGGCTTTCACCTGTGCCTCCATTGCCTTATAGTTGGCAAAAGCCTCATCGCGTTTCTGCGCCGTCATGACGCCCTCGTCAAACAGACGTTGCACGCGGTTATAGGATTTTTTTGCGATATCAAGTCCTGCCTTTGCCTGCTGAAGCACTGCGAAGGCGGCACGTACCTGTTCCTTGCGTGCTCCATTGTTGGCCATCTCGTCCATGGCAGAGGCGGCGTTCTCGGCCGACTTAGCCTGCTCCATCTTGGCGCGCACCTCAGGCGCGTCGAGTATGGCAAGCGTGTCGCCCACGTTCACGTAGTCGCCTTCCTTGACCCGTAGTTCGAGGATGCGCCCCGGCACCTTGCTCGACACCCGGTATTCCGACACCTCTACTTGTCCCTGTATCACCTCCGGCTCCTGCTTAAGCGACAAGGCGCCGATGATTACTACAGCCGCTACTACTACGGTAGAGCAAACAGCAGTAATGAGGATATTCTTATGTTGCGATTTTTCTGACATAATAAATATAGTATAGTGTTGTTATTGTAAGACACCGAGTGCCTTCTTTAAGTTAACCTGGCTCAGCTTGACGTCAATCTCTGCGTCAATCTTCTGTGACTGGGCCTGCAGCCAAGCCGTCTGCGCCGCCATCACGTCAGTTGTTGAAATGACGCCCTCCTTGAAACCTATGTTTGCGCAACGCAGGTTCTCCTCGGCGTTCTCCACATTCTTTGTAGCCATGGCAAGGCGTTTGTTCGACTCCTTCACCTTAAACTGGCTCTGACTTACCTGCAGTTCTATTTTCTCCTTGATGTCGTCCTTCTCAAGTTCGGCAATAGACGATGCTATTTTGCTGGCACGCACCTTGTAAGTGCCCTCCATCCAGTTCCATACCGGAACACGCACCATCACGCCAACGTTCCATACCCCCGACAGGTTGCGTTGGAATCCGTTGTACACGTTAGGGTTGGTCGCCAGGTAGCCGCCGGTCAGCAGCACCTGTGGCATATATGCGGCACGCACCACCTTTGTAGCCTGCCGGCTCAAGTCGACCGTGTTTTGCAGCATCTTCAGTTCGGGACGGTTCTCCATTGCCACTTCCATGCTTACTGTCTCGTCGCTGCCCATGGCGGCAAGGTTCTCGGCATCCTCGTCGGCGAGAGTGATGTCGGAGTCGACGTCGAGTCCGCACAACTGGCACAGGAGCATCTTCGAGAGAGCCAGTCCGTTGTCAGCCTGCGTGAGCGACATCTCAGCCTCATTCACCTTCACGTCCACCTTCAGTCCGTCGGAGCGAGTTGCCACGCCCTCCTTTATCATCTTCCTCACGTCGTCGTCGAGTTTCTTGACAACGGCAAGATAGCTCTCTGCAAGACGTTTTTTGTGTTTCACAGACACCACGGTCCAGTAGGCCTGGTCAATGGAGTGGAGTGTGGCCTGCTGCGAGGCGTTGATATTGTTCTGTGCCATGTCCGCGCTTATTTCTGCCATCCTGTTTGCAGCCGTGATAGCTCCGCCCATGTACACAGGTTGTGTCACCATCACCGACAGGGCATACATCTGTCGTGTGTCGGTGTTGAGGGCGTCGACAAATTTCTGGCCTACATGGTTTACTGTCTCGCCTATCTTTGAGCCTACCTGTCCGAACATGTTGCCGAGAGCCGTAGCCTGGTCGGATGTTATCACGCCCTCCTGTGCGAGGTTCGACAGGGCTCCAGACAGGTTGTCGTGCATGGCTCCCGTGGCATTTGTGCCAGCGTTGGAGAGTTCTGACTTCTGACTCTTGCTGAGCAGCGATATCGGGCGGCTGGTGAGTTCGTAGCCACCGATGGCGCTTACGCGCGGCAGGTATTTTGTCTTGGCAGCCTTCTTTGTGTAGTTGGCCATGTCGAGCTGTAGCCGTGATGCGCTGAGCGTCTTGTTGTTGCGCAGCGCCATGGCGCGGCAACTGTCAAGCGTGAGCACTTGTTGGGCTTGTGCCTCGAAGGCGAACGCCGCCATGACAAGTGTAAGAAGTTTGTGGTGTGTCATCTGTTGTTATTTAAATGTGAAGCTTCTGGAGCCAATCATGTTGCCGTCGGCAAAGATACTCACCTGATAGGTGCCTTCGAGCAACGACTGCGACACGTTCCAGAAGGTGCTTATGGAGGTTTCCTGGCCGTCATACTCCACGGTTTTCTTCATCGTGGCCTCAAGCGAGCGGTTCTGGTAGTGGAATGATCCGCCGCCACCGAGTGTAGTGCCCGATGGTGTCGTGATGCGCACGTAGAACGTCTTGGAGCCGTTGGCTGCCGTCACGTTCTTGGCTATTGTGAAGTTCACCTGTACGGTCTTTGTCTTTGATGTCTTGTCTGTGGTCTTGCCCTTCTTGTTCTTGAGCTGCATTGAGATGCCGGTTGCGTCGAGCTGTGCGGCTATGGCAACCTTCTCTGATAGTGAGGCGCGCTCCGAGTTGAGGCCTTCAATCTGTCGTGTGGCCTCGCTGTACTGTCCTTTTATGCGTGTGTTCTCGGCCGTGAGGTTCTGGTTG
>CALBYK010000141.1 GCA_937889855.1 uncultured Prevotella sp. | reverse complement strand
ACGTCCTTCTGCGCGTCCTTCTGCGCGTCCTTCCTCGTGCCCTTTCTTGCGCCCTTCAGCCAATCCTTCCTTTCTAGCTGTATTCATTGTGGCCTGATAATCGCGCAGGTTCTTGATGCTCTCGTCGTACTTGTCGCGGTCTTCCTTACTGAGTGCTGAGATGTCGGCAATCTCGGCAAGTTTCTTGAAGACGGCATTGCGTGCCTGAAACGGCATTCTTTCAAATGTACTCATGTTCTTTAGAATAAAAATCCAACGTTCAAAATCGTTTTCACACTCGCTCTCTTCTTTCCCAAACAATGGCAACATCAGATACACAAAGCGTAATTTATAGGAATATATACTTGCGTTTTGCATGTCCATAAGTGCTACGTCAGTCCTGAACTTTTGGCTTGAAGGATTACCTTCTTTAAAATTCAAGAAACAGATGGTATATACGGGATGCAGCTCGTAGTCCCATTCCGCTCCTTTTACTCCTTGGTTAACTATTGTGCGTGCCGCATAGAACAGTGAGCGGTCGGTGAAATACTCCTGGAATCGGTTTTGCATTTCCACAATCACATGCTCTCCGTTGTCGGTGGTGCAGTAGATGTCGTAGATGATTCCACGCATCTCGCGAAGCTCTGCAGGTTGCTCCTTGTCGTGGAATGTCAGGTCGGCAATGTGTATCTCGCCGTCAAGTAAGTCGTTGAGGAACTTTATGAGTAGATCCTTGTTTATTTCCTGACCGAAGATTTTCTTGAATCCCCAGTCGGTGAATGGGTTGATGAACTTTGCCATAAGCATGAGTGTTTATAGTTGTTATGCAAAAATAAAAAATAAATTCTAAACAGACAATTATAAGTACTTAATTCTCCTACATATTCCGATGCTTTTTGCTAAATTTGCAAAAGCAACATGCAATAATCACGTTTTGTAAAGAAATATCATAATAATGAAGACAATGAATATAAAATCTTTGTTGCTTTTTGTGGCTTTTGCTGCGCTTGTGGCAGGTTGCTCACAAAACAAACAAGGGAAAAATACAAGCATGGGGAATAACCGTTCAGAAATTACTGATAGGCAGAAAAAGAGCATTGACAGCAATGCTACTGGCGGCATCGTAAACTATCTCACCACAGCTGAATTTAAGAAAATGGTGATGGATTATGACCTTCATCCGCAGGAGTGGGTGTTTGAGGGCAACCGCCCCGCCATCGTTGACTTCTATGCCACATGGTGTGGCCCGTGCAAGATGACTGCCCCGATTGTGGAGGAACTTGCCAAGGAATACAACGGCAAGATTGACTTCTACAAAGTTGACATAAACAAGGAACCGGAGATTGCCGATGCGTTTGGCATACAGAGCATCCCCACATTCCTGTTCATTTCGGTTAAAGGCAATCCTACTATACGGATGGGAGCTATGCAGAAGGAGGATCTTGAGAAAATAATAAAATCGGTACTTGTGAAGGAATAATATGCCATTCGTGGCGGAGGTCTCCGGCCTCCGCTGCTATTAGATGTACTATCAAGCCTTATTAAAGTAATTGTATTTGCAGCGGAGGCCGGAGACATCCGCCACGGATAAGATGTGAGAGATATGAGCAGAAAGTTTTTTATATGGAGTCTGTTGGTCGCGGTGTTTCTTGTGATGTTGGTCTTGGCTGGCGGCAGTTTTTATATGCTCGGCTATTCGCTTGGCTACGAGCCACAGGATAGGAAGGCAGCAGAGGAGCAGCGCGGGCGCATCCGCAAGGAGTGCCCGTGGACAGTGGTATGGATGGACTCTGTGTATAACAACCATTGCGTGAAGGACACGTTTGTCGTTATGCCGTCGGGCTACCGAGCCCATGCCATTTATCTTTATGCTCCAAAAAAGACGGAGCGCACGGCGGTTGTGGTGCATGGCTATAAGGTGCGTGCCGAGGGAATGCTCCACATTGCTTATCTCTACAACCACGACATGGGTTACAACGTTTTGTTGCCCGACCTTTATGGGCATGGACATAGCGAGGGCGACCATGTGCAAATGGGGTGGCTCGACCGTTGGGACGTGATAAAGTGGTCGAAGGTGGCCGATGACATTTTCTCACACACCAGACAGGTGATACACGGCATATCAATGGGAGCCGCCACCGTTATGGCTGTGTCGGGCGAACATACCCCCGACTATGTGAAATGCTTTGTTGAGGACTGCGGCTACACGAGTGTGTGGGACGAGTTTGCCGCGCAACTAAAGGACCAGTTTGGCTTGCCTACGTTTCCTCTGATGAACACCACGTCGTGGCTTTGCCGCATGAAGTACGACTGGTCGTTTGCCGAGGCACGCCAGATAGACCAAGTGGTGCGCAGCACCAAACCTATGCTCTTCATTCATGGCGACCGCGATGACTTCGTGCCGTCATGGATGGTGCATCCTCTGTATGACGCAAAGAAGTATGGGCGCAAGGCGATATTCATAGCCAAAGGTTCTGAACATGCCATGGCGTACAGAGATCATCATAAGGAATATACCCACGAGGTCAAGAATTTTGTGGAGAAGGAAATGCCATCTTATACACGTTAGTATCCTTTCTCTCGAACCCTGCACTCTGATACAAAGCGTTTGCTGCCACTCTCGATGGGCGCGACGTGAGCATCAGGGTGCAGGGAATTGTTTTTTGTACCTCTTCAATGACTTTTTCTATTAGTGTGCGTCCGAGTTTCATACCACGAAAATCCTTGTCAACCACAACATCCTCTATCCATGCTCTATGTCCCGTAGGAATCTGGTAGGTGGCAAGAGTGCACATCCCGGCAATTATGCCATCCACTCTGATGAGATAAAGACGACTGTTATGGCTGTCGACAAGTTGCTTGAACTCCTCGGAGGTCAATGGTTTGGCGGTAGGGGAGAGTTGTGGCAACAGTCGGTTGACGCTCACCAGTAATTCCTCACTTGCTACTTTAACTTCAAGGAAATCTACAATTCTATTTTCTGATTTCATATTCACAAGGCATTCAAATTCAACGATTTAAAATACAATAAGATATTGTCATTTAAAAATCCTCTTATTTCTTTTTGTTCAGTTGTTTCCTTGCCGTTTCCAAGAGTTTCTTTGTGCTCTCGTCAGCATCCGGTTTGTCGGCTTTATCTATAAAAATCTTCAGATACATGTCGGCTTTGGTAATGTCATCGGCAGCAAGAAACATCTGTGCCGCGTTGTAATAGTTCAACGGCTTGTCAGTTGGGTCATGCGCGATAACGAGTTGGAAGGCACGCGCTGCCTGGGCATATCTTTTGTGTACGAAGTGCAGGCTTGCAAGTTTTGTGTATATTATTAATTGCCGGCTTGCAGGGATGGCTGTCTCCAATGAGCGGTTGAAGTGTTCGAGGGCGAGAGAGTCCATAACAAGTCCTTCCTCAGCCATTGCCAGTCGGTAGAGGCAATACGAGCTATTGCCGTTTTTCTCGACGGCTTTCTCAAGGTATTTTTGTGCGTTGGCAGTGTCGTAGTTGCCGTCGTAGCACATGCCAAGAATGAAGTTCGACGTGTAGTTGTCGGCTCCTTGTGCTATTAGCTTCTTGTATAAAGGTATGGCTTCATCGTATTTCAGTTGCAGATACAATGAGTAGGCATACTCCTTGTTAACGTACATATTGGTGGAGTCGCACTGTGTGATGTATGCCTTGGTTGTCTGCTCGGCACGCTCAGGCTTGTTGGTGGTGTTGTAGAGCGAGGCGAGCGATGCCACGATGTCGCTGTCGTAGGGATAGTGCTTGGTTATTTGCTCTCCCCAGTAGGCAGCCTTGTCGTTGCTGTCTATGCTCAGGTAGGAGTAATAGTACATGCGCATGTCATCATGGCCGATGCTGTCTGCTGGAATACGGTCGAGGTTGGTGATACACGCCTGGTGGTTGCCCGTCTTGCGATAGCAAGCCGCTAACTTTCTTCTTGCATCAACGTTGGTGGTATCGGCATTGACACCGGCAAGATAGAACTGCATGGCATGGAATGTGTCGTGGATGCTCATACAACTGTCGCCCTTCTGACTCAGTAGAGAGGCATCACATTGCCTCTGCTGTGCCCTCGCGCTATTGGCAAGGCACAGCAGGAACAATGCGATGATAAGTGGTGTGTGCTTCATTCTTGTTCTCATTTCAGTCTGAACTGTACGGGTAGGGTGTACTGCACGTCAACGGCTTTGCCACCGACAGTTCCCGGTGTCCATTTAGGCATAGCCTTCACTACGCGTATTGCCTCGGCATCAAGCTCGGCGTTGCCAGCCGACTTCATTAACTTGACATCCTTCACGCTGCCGCTTTTGTCGACCACGAATCCTACAAAAGCCTTGCCTTGCTTCTTGGCCTTTGCTGCCGCAGCCGGATACTTCACGTTCTTCACGAGATATGACATGAGTGCCGACTCGCCTCCAGCGAACTCAGGCATCACTTCGGCTTTGTCCAAGGCTTTGGTTGTCTTGGCTACTCTTGCCTTGTGTTTTGTCTGCACCGATTCAATAATGGCAGACTTGTTGCTTGTTGTGTTGCTTTCCATTGCGAAAGTGCCAATGGCAATAGCCGCAACGGGAACTACGAACAATGCCTTGAGCATCATCCAGCGGTTTGATCTTGTCTTGTTCATCATAATGATTCTTTGTTTTAGTGACCCTCGGTTAAGGTTGTTGGCAAATGGCTGCAGACGGTTGCCTACTGCCTTGACGACGAGAAATTTTTGGTATTGTGTTGCATCGATGCCTTTGTTGATTACTGCCTCGTCCGCCTCATACTCATGTATGGCCTTCAGTTCCTTGCCCATGAGCCAGATGAACGGATTGAACCATTGCAGGGCGGTGGCTGCGGTGAGGATTATGAGGTCGGCGTAGTGGCGCAAACGAATG
>CALBYK010000140.1 GCA_937889855.1 uncultured Prevotella sp. | reverse complement strand
TTGGCTCCTGACGGGAGCACCTCGTCCTGATATTCCTTTGTCTGTCTGCGGAACAGGCCTTCGGACGGCACACTCACCACGCGTACCTTTATGCCGTCCTTGCGCAGCAACTCTGCGCCGGCAATCAAGGTTGCTACCTCAGAGCCCGAGGCAAGCAGAATCACGTCGAAGTCGTTGTCCGATCCCTGCACTACGTATGCGCCCTTGCGCACCATCTCGTAGTTGTTGCCCTCAGGGAGCGAGTTGATGTTCTGTCGTGACAAGATGAGGGCGGTAGGCGTGCTCATGTTCTCCATTGCCATTTTCCAGCATACGGTGGTCTCGTCGGCATCGGCGGGGCGGAACACACGTACCGAATCCTCTCCATTGTGGTTTCTGAGCTTCTCCATAAGTCGTATCTGTGCCTCCTGCTCCACTGGCTCATGTGTAGGGCCGTCCTCGCCTACACGGAATGCGTCGTGCGACCAGATGAACTTGATAGGTACGCGCATTAGGGCAGCCATGCGTATTGCAGGCTTCATATAGTCGGAGAAGACAAAGAATGTGCCGCAGGCCGGTATTACGCCACCGTGGAGATACATGCCTATGCATACGCATGCCATCGTGAGCTCCGACACGCCAGCCTGGAAGAAGGCTCCAGTGAAGTCGCCTGCCTGTATGTCGTGTGTCTTCTTTAGGAATCCGTCAGTCTTGTCGCTGTTGCAGAGGTCGGCCGACGAGCACACCATATTCTGCACCTGCTCGCCAAGCGCTCCAAGACATGCCGAAGATGCTGCGCGTGTGGCTATGTCGCGTTTTTGCGCGAGTGCGCTCCAGTCCACCTTCGGCGCGTTGCCAGAGAACCACTCGTCCATCATGGCGGCCTTCTCGGGGTTCTCTCTGCGCCATTCGTCTTCCTCCGCGTGGCGCTTCCTTGCAATCTCGCGCAGCTCATCGTTGCGCTTTGCGTATAGCTCTTTAACCTCGTCGAAGATTACGAACGGTTTCTCCGGGTCGCCTCCGAGGTTCTTCACGGTGTTGACATATGCCTCGCCGCCGAGAGGCGCTCCGTGTGTCTTGACGCTGTGCTCGTAGCTTGTGTTGTCGTCCTTGCGTGCGCCCTTTGCCATGACCGTGTGCCCGATGATGAGTGTAGGACGCTCTTTCTCCTTGTTGGCAAGTGTGATGGCTGCGCGTATGGCGTCGGGGTCGTTGCCGTCAATCTCGAGCACGTTCCATCCCCACGACTTGTATTTCATTCCAGTGTCCTCCCTCATGACGACGTCGCACTCTGTGGATAGCTGTATTTCGTTTGAGTCGTAGAACATGACGAGGTTGTTGAGCTTCAGTAGTCCGGCGACGCGTCCTGCTCCCTGTGAGATTTCCTCCTGCACTCCGCCGTCTGATATGTAGGCGTATATTTTGTGCTGCATCATTGTCTTGCCAAGGCGTGCCTCAAGGAATTTCTCTGCGATGGCTGCGCCTACGGCGAAGGTGTGTCCCTGTCCGAGTGGGCCTGACGTGTTCTCGATTCCACGCTTGATGTCGCGTTCCGGGTGTCCTGGACATACCGACCCCCACTGGCGGAATGTCTTCAGTTCGTCTATAGTGTACTTGCCTTGCATGGCGAGTGCTGAGTAGAGCATAGGCGACATGTGTCCGGGGTCGAGATAGAAACGGTCGCGTCCCGTCCATGTTGGCTGGTCGGGGTCGTATACCAGGAATTCGGAGAAGAGGACGTTTATGAAGTCGGCTCCTCCCATGGCTCCGCCAGGATGTCCTGACTTTGCTTTTTCTACCATTGACACGGCAAGCAACCTGATGTTGTCTGCAGCGTGGTTCATTAGTTCCTTGCTATTCATTTTATTACATTTATGTTAGGTTCTGTGGAGTAATTATATTGCAAAGATACAATAAAAAGTTGATATGGAGTAAAATTTGGAATAAAATCGTTGGAAATGGTATAATTAGTGCTAAACATTGGTCTTTTAAAAGATAAAAAGCATAGGGTGTTTCACAACAACCTATGCTTTCTTAACCTTAATAATCTAATACCATGAAAAACACGTTGCAAAGATAGTTTGATTTTTCTTAATTTGCAACCTGTTTGTGAAGATTTTGTTATATTTGTAACATTGTTTAACTTTTCGGGCAATCTATTTATCTTTGTTTACAAAAACAGACTCCCTATCTGGTAAACGATAGCCGACACTACCCATGCCAAGACTGTGGTATATACTGCGGTGAACGCAGCCCATTTCCATGAGCCTGTCTCGCCCTTTATTGCCGCAATTGTGGCTATGCACGGGAAGTAGAGCAGGACGAACAGCAGAAAACAGTAGGCGGTGAGTGGGGTGATGCCGTCGGCAAGCATCTGCTTCTGCAGGTGTGAGTATGACTCCTCCGAGCCTTCCTCCGCTGCGTCGTCGCTATGGTAGAGTATGCCCATTGTTGACGCTACAATCTCCTTTGCTCCCACGCCCGAAACGAGTCCGACGTCCAGTTTCCAGTCGAAACCTTGCGGACGGAACACAGGCTCTATGGCGTGTCCGATGCGTCCAATGTAGCTTTGCTCCTGCTGCTGCTCGCGTGAGAGCTGCTCGTTGTGCGGGAAATAGCCGAGTGCCCAGACGATGAGGCTCGCAACGAGTATGATGCCTCCCATCTTCTTGAGATACTCCTTTCCTTTCTGCCATGTGTGGCGTCCTATGGCCTTGGCTGTAGGGAAACGGTATGGGGGCAGCTCCATGACGAACGGAGTGTCCTCTCCCTTGAACAATGTGCGGCTGAAGAGACGGCTCATTATTATTGCCATGACAATGCCCACGACATAGAGTGAGAGCATAATGCTTGAGCGGTATTGCTTGGCGAACATGGTTCCTATAATCATTATATATATAGGGAATCGTGCCGAGCAACTCATGAGCGGCAGGATGAGCATGGTGATGAGCCGTGAGCGGCGGCTTTCGATTGTGCGTGTTGCCATTACGGCCGGCACGTTGCATCCGAATCCCATGATGAGGGGAATGAACGACTTGCCGTGGAGCCCCATTTTGTGCATGAGCTTGTCCATTATGAATGCTGCGCGTGCCATGTAGCCTGAGTCTTCCATGAACGATATGAAGAAGTAGAGGATTAGTATTTGCGGCAAGAACACGATCACGGAGCCCACTCCTCCTATCACGCCGTCGATGAGCATGTCCTTCAGCGGGCCGTCCGCCATATGTTGTGCTATCATTCCGCCAATCCAGTCGACGCCGTTTTCTATCCATCCCATAGGATACTGGCCAAGTGAGAATGTGGCCTCGAACATGATCCATATCATGAGGATGAAAATGGGGAATCCCACGTATTTGTTGGTGATGACGTTGTCGATGAGGTGTGTCACCTGGTAAGTGTCTTTCTTTGTGCCGGTCTGGTATCCGGCCTCCTGCAGGGCACCGTGTATGAACCCGTACTTGGCGTCCATGATGGCAGTCTCAGAGTCCTCGTGCATGTAGGTCTGCACG
>CALBYK010000139.1 GCA_937889855.1 uncultured Prevotella sp. | reverse complement strand
TGCGCCGCTTCTCTACGAGCATTGGTTTGGGCTTTCCGGTAGAGCCGCTGGTGTGGACGAGAAGGGTAGGGGATGGCGATTGCCAGTCGGCTAGAAATTCTTCGTAAGTCATTTTTATTATGTTTAGGCAAAATCCAAAACGCCAACAATCTGGACTATGAAATCCAAATTGCTGGCGTTTGCTTTTTTGTTTATGAGTCTATAGACCCAAGTGTATTTTTAATACATGTTTTTACTTGTTGTCCTGGATGAGGTTCTCACCGGTCATGTCGGCAGGCTGCTCGAGTCCCATGATATGGAGGATAGACGGAGCGACATCTGCAAGACGACCGTCCTTAACGGTTGCCGAGTTGTTGTCGGTCACGTAGATGAACGGAACCGGGTTGAGCGAGTGGGCAGTGTTTGGAGTGCCGTCAGGGTTGATGGCATTGTCTGCATTGCCGTGGTCGGCGATGATGATAGCCTCGTAGTCGTTGGCCTTGGCAGTCTCGATGACCTCCTTCACGCAGTTGTCGATGGCATGAACTGCCTTGGCTATGGCGTTGTAGATGCCAGTGTGACCCACCATGTCGCCGTTGGCGAAGTTGACCACGATGAAGTCATACTCCTGGGTCTTGATGGCACCTACGAGCTTATCCTTCACCTCGTATGCGCTCATCTCCGGCTTGAGGTCGTAGGTGGCAACCTTTGGAGAAGGAACGAGGATGCGGTCCTCACCCTCATAAGGAGCCTCGCGTCCGCCGTTGAAGAAGAATGTAACGTGTGCATACTTCTCTGTTTCGGCTGTGTGGAGCTGTCGCTTGCCGTGCTTTGAGAGATACTCGCCCAGTGTGTCCATCACGTTCTCTTTCGGGAAGAGGATGTGCACGCCCTTGAACGATGCGTCATACGGAGTCATGCAGTAGTACTGCAGGTCCTTGATGGTGTGCATGCCGTCCTCTGCGTGCTCTGTCTGTGTGAGCACGTCGGTGAGCTCCTTGGCGCGGTCGTTGCGGTAGTTTATGAAGATGACGACGTCGCCCTCCTTGATTGTGCCGTCAACGGTAGAGTTGTTGATCGGGAGGATGAACTCGTCGGTCACGCCGTCGTCATAGCTCTCCTGCATTGCCTGCACCATGTCGGTGGCCTGCTTGCCCTTGCCCTCAACGAGCAGGTCGTAAGCCTCCTTCACGCGGTTCCAGCGCTTGTCGCGGTCCATTGCGTAGAAGCGGCCAACGATGCTTGCGATGTGTGCGCCGTTGTCGGAGCAGCACTTCTGTACCTGCTCGATGAAGCCCTTGCCCGACTTCGGGTCGGTGTCGCGACCGTCCATGAAGCAGTGTACGTACACGTCCTTCAAGCCATACTCTTTGCCTATCTCAATAAACTTGAAAAGGTGGTCGAGTGATGAGTGCACGCCGCCGGTGGAAGTAAGACCCATGATGTGGAGCTTCTTGCCGGTCTTCTGTGCGTAGCTGTAAGCGTTAATGATTTCCTGGTTCTTGAGGATAGAGCCGTCCTGGCAGGCACGGTTAATCTTGACGAGGTCCTGATAAACGATGCGGCCTGCACCGATGTTGAGGTGGCCCACCTCTGAGTTGCCCATCTGTCCTGCCGGCAGACCTACGTCCTCGCCGCATGTGAGGAGCTGTGAGTGAGCTGAAACAGCTGTGAGGTAGTCGAGATAAGGAGTCGGTGTGTTGTAGATAACGTCTCCCTTGCCATGCTGGCCGATGCCCCATCCGTCGAGGATCATCAATAAAGCTTTCTTTGCCATAATGTTTGTATGTGTTATATAAATATATGTATGTATTCTTCGATATGCAAAGTTACAATATTCGCTTTATATGGCAAAATAAATGACCGTGGATTAACGAAATTTCAGCCAAACTCCATCTTGTTTGGATTATTAGAAAAAAATAGCTAATTTTGCGCCATCAGCAAACATAATCAATCACTAATCACTAAAATAAACAAACAACATGAAGAAAATCAGTACATTATTGTTGACTGTTGTCATGACGGCAGGTGTAGCTGTCAACGTGACCGCAGCACAGAAGACGGTATCGAAAACATCCAAACAGGCAGCCGCGCAGCGCGAGACAGGACTACGCTCAATTACTGAGGACGCCGCTCGAGCACATGTGTATTTTCTTGCCGACGACTTGCTTGAGGGCCGTCGCGCCGGACAGCGTGGCTCGCGCATTGCCAAGCAGTATATAATATCCCAAATCCGTGAGGCAGGCTTGAAGCCATTGGACGGCAGTTCTTATGAGCAACCGTTTGAGGCGTGCGCCGTGCAGAAGTTGAAGCGTGGTGTGAGATTCTTTGTTGAGGCCGACTCTGTGGCTGAAATAAGGAAGCAGGTTCACCAAACGATGCATCTCGGCAACGTGCTCGCCGTGTTGCCTGGCAAGAAAAGCGACGAGTATGTGGTTGTAGGGGCGCATCTCGACCATGAGGGCATGTATCCAGATGTTGAGGGCGACAATATATACAATGGAGCAGACGACAATGCGTCGGGCGTGTCGGCGGTGTTGCAGATACTGAAGGCGTTTAAACAGAGCGGAGCCACACCAGAGCGCACTATCATCTTCGCCTTCTGGGACGGTGAGGAATACGGACTGCTCGGCTCGCGCTATTTCACGGAGAACTTCAAGGATATGACGAAGGTGAAAGGCTACCTCAACTTCGACATGGTGGGAAGCGGCACCGACAGCAAGTATCTCATGTATTTCTTCACCGCTTCGCATCCCGCACTTGGCGAGTGGCTCAAGAGTGACATGAAAACCTACGGCTTCACAACCTTCGAGCCCGATTATCGCGCATGGGAAAATCCAGTTGGTGGCAGCGACCAACAGTCGTTCCACCTGAAAGGTGTGCCCATCGTGTGGTATCACACAGGCGGACAGCCCAACTACAACTTCCCGTCGGATGAGCCGCAGACAATCAACTATCCCAAGCTTA
>CALBYK010000138.1 GCA_937889855.1 uncultured Prevotella sp. | reverse complement strand
ATGCCGCCTGCATTCCCCTCAAGTCGGGATGGAAAATCAAGTTTCTTCACACGCGCCTCAAGTTCCGTAGCGACTTTGTTGGCATTGTAGCCACGCTTTGGCTCGGCAATGACAGAGATGGTGCGCACTCCGTTGCGGCGCACGATGCTGCCGTCGGTGAAGTCGGGCTTCACACTCGCAAACTGGCGCAGTGGCACGGACGTGGTGCCACCCATGACGGGGATGTACTCATCGCCGAGTGTTGTGAACTCGTTGGTGTCACGGTGATCAGACTTCAGCACCACGCTCACGGGATAATCGCCCTCCCATAGCGATGCCATGGGTATGCCTGCGCCATAGTGAACGGCAAGGTCGGCTGTGAGCAATGCCTTGTTGATGCCGAGGCGGTTGGCCTCGGTCTCGTTGAGCGTTATGCCGACACCAGGCTGCGGCTCCTCATAGTTGGTGCGTATGAGATGCAGTCCCTCGGTCTGGCGCATACACTGCTCCACCTTTTGCGCCGCATTTTTCAAATCATTAAGACTGTCGCCGCTGACGCGTATCTCCACGGGATAGGCAGCGTTATTGTAGTCCATCTGCTTGAAGCGCACGTAGGCGTCGGGGAAATACTCGGCATAACGGTCGGCATACTCGTCGAGCACCTCGGCAGTTGACTCGTTGTCCTTGGTGTTGACGATGAACTGCGCGAAGTTGGTGCCGCCTATCTGCGGTGCGTAGGTCACATTGAAGCGCGGCGAACCCTGACCAATGAACGATGTGACGGCCGTAACGCGCGGGTCGCGCTTGAGGATGTGCTCAAGCGAGTCGGCTATCTCTGCCGTACGGCTCGCCTTGGTGCCGTTGGGCATGAATATCTCAACTGCAAACTGGTCGCGCTCCTCAAGCGGCATCATGCGCTGCGGCACCTGCATGAACAGCAACACACCAAGGACTATCATAGCCACGCCTCCGGCTATCGTCAGACGTGGACGGTGGAAGCAGCGTGTCAGCAGCCATGTGTAGCCATCCTGCAAGTAGTCGAGTGGCGAGCGGCGCGGCGCCTTTTTCCTTCCGTCCTTGCCTACAGCCTTGTCTTGTGGCTTCTTCTCCTTTATACCCTCGTGTATGAAGGTGTACTGAAGGTATGGGGTGAGGATGAGCGACACTGTGAGCGACACTGTGAGGATGATGAACATCGCCCATGGGAACGACTTTACGAAGTCGGCCATCTCGCCCTTCATCGTGAAGAGGAACGGGAAGAACGTAAGGCTGATTGACAGTGTGGCGGAGAGCACCGACATGAAGAACTCGCGCGGCGCGGCAATGGACGCGTGCCAGCGCGACATGCCATGGCCGAGCTTCTCCATATAGTTGTCGATGATGACCACCGAGTCGTCGACCACCATGCCGAGCGTGACAATCAAGGCAGCCAGAGTGACGGTATTAAGCTCGAAACCGAAAATGTAGAACAGTCCGACAGAAGAAAAAATGGTGATTGGTATCGACATGGCCGACACCTCAGCCACGCGCCGAGGCATGAGCAGCACGACAACCACGATGACTGCTATCACGGATATGAGCAACTCGCGCAGGAAATTGACCACCGAGTCGCTCACGACGCGGCTCTGGTCGGTGATGATGCTGAGCTTCACCTCATCGGGCAGCTCGCGCTTGAAGTCGTCGATCTGCGAGCGCACGTCCTGCCCCATCTTCACGATGTCGTTGCCGGGACGCATCTCGACCGAGAGAAGCACGCACTTCTTGCCGTCCGACTTGATGTATTTGTTCATCTGCGGATATTCACGCACGATGCGCGCCACATCCTTCAAGCGGATTATGTCGCCCGTAGGCGATGAATAGACAATCTGGTTGGCTACATCGAGTTCTGAGTTGTAGGCGTCGCGTATGTGTATCGGGGCAACGGTTGTGCCGTCCTCCACCTGTCCACTATATGTCGTCAGTCCCTGCATGGCGAGCGAGTTGAGTATGGTGAACGAGCCTATGCCATATTTAGCCATCTTCTGCTGGTCGAGATATACTGAGAGCTGCTCCATCTCAAGTCCATAGGTGCGGAGGTTGGATATGGCGTCGATACGGCGCAGGCGCGACTTCAGGTCGTCGAGATACTGCCGCAGCTCGCGGTAGGTCTTCTGCCCCGACTCTATGGTTATGAGCAGTGCGGAAGTTTCGGCTATGTCGTCGACAGCCTGCACAGCAGCCACCGACGATGGCAGCTGCATTTTGAAAGCCGACAGTCCATGCTTGAACTTCGACCAGAAGGCGTCCTTGTCCTCTATATCGGCATTAAGCTCTATGTAGACTATCGCCATGCCGTCTTTCGTGTTGGAATAGGTCTTTGACTTGTTCACCTCCTTATAGCCGAAGACAAAATCCTCAAGTGGCTTCGTCACGCGCTGCTCTATCTCGGCAGACGTGCTGCCCGGACAGACAGCCACAACGGCTCCCTGGCGAATCGTGAACACAGGCATCTCCTGCTTTGGCATATTCACAAGTCCTGCCAGCCCCATTATTACCAACAGTCCCATGAGC
>CALBYK010000137.1 GCA_937889855.1 uncultured Prevotella sp. | reverse complement strand
TATCCCGACGGCAACCTTCGTGGTGTGACGGGATTGCCCGTGGCTCAGTTTAAGGTTTTAAGTAAGTGAGATTGATTGTAGTAGTTGTAAGGGTGTGAAATGTTGGCATATTGTATATGCCGACTTTCGCACCCTAATTTTTTTTGTCCTAAGTTATCTGATAAAAGCATCTTAGTATGCAGCTATGCACTTAATGCCTTCGGCTGCCACGCGGTCGCGTATATTGTTCAGTTCGTCGTGTGTCGCCTTGTGTAGTGTTGTGCATGGCGTCTCGCGGTCGATGGTGTAGATCATCACTTCGGAGGGGCGTATGCGGCGCACGGCATCGAGCCATGGATTGACGAAACGTTCGCCGGTGTTTGTCACGTCGCGCCCTCGGTCATCGGTGCCGCGCATGAACATGGTCTGAACGATGCAGTGGCCGTTGAACGACCGCATATCCTCAATTATTCTCTCTACATCGTAGGCTGGCGACACAGGACGGTCTACCTTATTTATATATTCAGGGTCAATGGTGTCGAGCTTCATGATGTTGTTGTCGACGAGCATGAGTGCGCGGTGTACGTCGGGGCGGTGGGCGAGGGTGGAGTTGGTGAGCACCGACACCTTCGCCGTTGGGTAGTATGTGTCGCGCAGCCGTATGGTGTCTTCAATGATGCCGAGGAATTCGGGATGCCCCGTAGGTTCACCGTTGCCCGAGAATGTGATTACGTCGAGGGCAGAACTTTTGGCTCGCATATCTTTAAGCTTGCGCTCAAGACATTCGGCTATGTGGCTGCGTGTTGGGCGTGGCGATGTAGTGCGCCGCGATGCGTTGTAGCCCACCTCGCAATAGATGCAGTCGAACGTGCAAATCTTTCCGTCGCTCGGGTTGACGTTTACTCCGAGTGATATGCCCAGCCGGCGGCTGTGTATAGGACCGACGATGGGTGATGGATAGAGAATGGTTGACATAATATTGGTTCTATGAGTTTATGTAAGAGGCAAAATTACAAAAAATGATAATTCATAATACTCATTGTACGTGTTAATTGTAGTTAATCCCTCGCCAATGCGGTTTTTTTTTTGTTATTTTGCAAGAAATTAGGTAAATTATATCCATCAGCAATGGCTAAAAGAAGAAAAAGAACCCGCAATCGGCAAGGATTGCAGGCTGTAACGTTGTGCATAAGCACGGCAATGGTGCTTATACTGTTAGGTATGGTGGTGTTCTCTGTTCTCACGGCCCGCAACCTATCGGCATACGTGAAGCAGAACATCGTGGTGACAATGATGCTTCAGGACGATATGACGCCTGGTGAGGCAAGGCAGTTTTGTGCCAGGTTGCAGCAGCGTCCATATATATGCAAACTCGATTATATAAGTAAGGAACAGGCTCTGCGTGAGGGCATCCAGACGCTTGGCGCCGACCCACGTGAGTTTGCAGATGCCAATCCTTTTCTCTCGTCGATAGAGATAACGCTCAAGGCCGACTATGCCAATACCGACTCGCTGCAGTATATCTCTAAGGAACTGAGAAGCTATCCAAAGGTGAGCGAGGTAAAGTATCAGAAGGATCTTATAGAGAGCATAAACAAGAATATAGCGAAGATAAGCGTCGTGTTGCTGACGATAGCCCTGTTGCTGACCATAGTGTCGTTCGCGCTCATCAACAACACCGTGCGTCTAAGCATTTATTCAAGAAGGTTCTCCATACACACCATGAAGCTTGTAGGCGCGTCTTGGGGATTCATACGCGCCCCGTTCGTGCGCCGTTACATGGCTCTCGGTCTGTTGGCTGCAATAATAGCGTGCTGTGCGCTTGGCGGAGCCGTGTATGTGCTGTATATGTATGAACCGGAAATTATAGAGGTGCTTACATGGCAAGAGCTGGCTATAACGGCAGGTACAGTTGTGTTTTTCGGACTGTTTATTACAGCCATTTGCTCAACCATCTCTGTCAACAAGTTCCTCCGTATGAAGGCAGGCGACCTGTACAAGATATAGGGAGTGTTTGGAGGCGTCGGGCTCCTGCTCAACACTCTGTTGTAGTGAAAATGTAAAAAATAACATACATACAAACAATAATGGACA
>CALBYK010000136.1 GCA_937889855.1 uncultured Prevotella sp. | reverse complement strand
ATATACGGCCTGCAAGCCACCCAGCCAAACGACTCCCTGCCAAATGTCACCGACACCATAGCCCAAGCACGCCAGCTCGCGGTGAAGGTGCGCCTGCGCCCGCTGTTCGACAAACGCATAGTCATCGACCGCCTCGACTTTGCCGACGTAAAGCTCAACACAGCCCAGTTTGTGCCGTCAGCACGCGTCAAGGGCGAGGTGGGGCACCTGCGGCTGCACAGCCGGGGCATAGACCTTGGCCGCCAGACCGTCATGCTCGACGACGCATCCATCGACGGGGCGCACATCGACGTGGCGCTGAGCGACACGGTGCCCGAGGACACCACAAGCACGCCCAGCTACTGGAAGATAAACGTGTGCCGGCTTGCGCTCAACAGTTCGTCCGTCGCCCTGCACATGCTGGGCGACACCCTGCGCGTGGCTGCCTCCATGGGCAAGCTGAAGGCCGAGGGAGGCATGTTCGACCTCTTCAAGGGACAGTATGCCGTCAACTCGCTCGACTGGCGCGACGGCTCCCTCACCTACGACAACCGCTTCGAGAAGCCTCAACAAGGACTCGACTACAACCACATAGCCCTCACCGGCGTAGCCCTGCACGTCGACTCGCTGCTCTACAACGCCGACATGCTGCGTCTGCGTCTCACCGAATGTGCCCTCACTGACAAGAGCGGCATCAGCGTGCGAGAGCTGAGCGGCAGCGTGAGGCTCGACTCCACCCACATACAGCTGCCCGACCTCCACCTACGCACGCCACGCTCAATGCTCACGGCAAAGGTGGACATGGACTTCTCCACCTTTGACCATCACGACCCGGGGAAAATGAGCGTCGACGCAAAAGGATACATCGTCAAGAGCGACTTCTCCCCGCTGCTCGGCTTCTTGCCCGCACAATTCCTGCGGAGTCTGCCCGACACACCCATAACGCTCAACGCCGACATCAACGGCAACATGCAAGCCCTGCGAATACAGCAGCTGGACATCACCTACCCCACCGTGCTGACTCTCAAGGCCAGCGGCAGGGCACAAAACCTCATGTCGCCCGCCCGCCTCAGAGCCGACATCAAGGCAGAGGGACGCACCTACAACCTCAGCTTCGTCAAGTCGTTGCTGCCCAAGGCCGTGGCAAGCTCGCTCAACATACCGCAAGGCATAGGCCTGCGCGCCGACATACATGCCGACGGACCACGCTACCAGGCACGCTTCGACGCGTCGCAAGGAGGCGGGACAGTAGGCGGCAACGCCATGTTCAATGCCCGCTCGCTCGCCTACAACGCACGCCTCTCGGCGCACAACCTGCACCTTGCCAACTTCCTTCCGTCCCTGCCGGTGCGCCCATTCACTGGGGAGCTGACGGCAAACGGCGCCGGATTCGACTTTCTCTCGCCACACACACGCCTTGAGGCACGAGGCGCCGTGGAACGGTTCGCCTACAACGGCTACGACCTCTCGGGCATGTCGCTCACGGCATCGGTGAAGAACGGCGTGGGACGTGCCGTCGTCGACAGCCGCACACCTATAATCAACGGTGTCATTGACCTCAGCGCGCTCATGAGCAGGCGCAAGATTGACGCCAAACTCGTGTGCGACCTCGTCAACGCCGACTTCATGCGCATGGGGCTAACCAAACGGCCGTTCAGCACGTCGCTCACAGCCAACGTCCGCCTGCTTAGCGACCTCGCAGGGAGCCACACCTTGCAAGGCACCATCGGCAATATTGTCATGCGCGACTCAGCCAACAACTACCGTCCCGAGAACATCTCCATCGACGTGTTCACCCACCGCGACTCAACGCACGCCGCCCTCACAAGCGGCGACTTCGCCCTGCGCTTCGACGGCGGCGGAAGCATCGAGCACATCACACGCCACCTCACCGAGGTGAACAAGGAGCTCGTCAAGCAGCGCGACGAACGCTACATCGACCTCATGCGCCTGCGCTCACGCCTGCCGGAGACCGCCCTGTACGTCAGCGCCGGCAAGCACAACGTATTCAGCCGGATAATGAAACGCTTCGGATACGACTTCCACAACGCCTACATCGACCTTGCCACGGCGCCGCGCGACGGCGTGAACGGAACGGTGAGCCTCGACTCGCTCATCGCCTCCGGAGTGCAGCTCGACACCATAAGGCTCGCCTTCAAGTCGGACTCTGCCAAAACCGACTTCGAGGGACAGATACGCAATAACCGATACAACCCGCAGTTTGTGTTCAACGCCAAGTTCCGCGGCGCCTTCACGCAGTCGTCGCTGTACCTCGGCACACGGGTCTTCGACAACCGCGACAAGCTCGGCATCGCCCTCGGGCTCAAGGCCGACATGGAGCCGGGAGGCGTGCGCGTGGCCCTGGGAGGCATCGACCCCGTGCTGGGATACAAGAAGTTCAAGGTGAACAAGGGCAACTACGTGTTCTTTGCCGACAACAAGCGCATATCAGCCGACATGCGGCTGCTGGCGGACGACGGAATGGGCGTGCAAATCTATTCCAACGACAGCACCGAGGCAAGGCAGGACCTGAGCGTGAGCCTCGCCAAGTTCGACCTGCAGAAGGTGCTCTCCATCGTGCCCTACGCGCCGAAGGTGGCAGGGCTAATGAACGGCGACTTCCACTGGATGGTGGCCGACGACGGCAACATGTCGGTGTCGTCGTCGCTCAGCGTTGACCGCATGTCATACGAGGACTGTCCGATAGGCAACCTCGCAAGCGAGTTTGTGTACATGCCTAAGGACAACGGCAAGGAGCACTATGTGGACGGCAACCTGTCGATGGACGACTACGAGGTGTGCACCCTCTCCGGAATGTACGACACAGAGGGCGAGGGAACGCTTGATGCCGACCTGAAGCTGTCGCACACGCCGCTGCTCCTGCTCGACGGGTTCATCCCCGACCGCATCATCAACTTCCTCGGCTATGCCGAAGGCAACGTCAAGGTACACGGCACGCTGTCACACCCCGACGTCAACGGTGAGCTCTACTTCGACTCGGTCTACGTGGCAAGCGAGCCATACGGCGTGAAGATGCGCCTGTGCGACGACGAGCTTACCATCAAGAACAGCCGCATGCAATTTGAGAACTTCCAGATGTTCGCGCGCAACAACAACGCGCTGACGCTATACGGCTACTTCGACTTTGCCCAACTCGACCGCATGCGGGCCTACATACGCATGCGTGCCGACAACTACCTGCTCATCGACTCCAAGGAACAGGCGCGCTCCGAGGCCTACGGCAAGGCCTACGTCAACTTCCTCGGACTCGTCGACGGACCGCTCGAGGCGCTGCGCATGCGCGGACGGCTTGACGTGCTCGGTTCGAGCGACATCACATACATACTGCGCGACTCACCGCTATCAACCGACAACCAGCTGGACGGCCTCGTGAAGTTTGTCAACTTCCGCAACCCTGACGCCGTGACCGTGACGCGGCCGCCCATCAACGGCCTCAACATGGACCTCACGGTGAACATAGACGACGGGGCACACGTGCTGTGCGCGCTCAACACCGACAAGTCAAACTATGTTGACATCATAGGCGGCGGCAACCTGCGCATGCTTTACACGGCAAGCGACGGACTCTCGCTCTACGGACGCTACACCATAGGCTCGGGCGAGATGAAATACTCGCTGCCCGTCATCCCGCTCAAGACGTTCACCATCAAGGACGGCAGCTATGCCGAGTTCTCGGGCGACCCGATGAACCCACGGCTCAACATCACCGCCACTGAGGAGAACAAGACAACGGTGTCTACAGACGGTGGGACGGGACGCAGCGTCACGTTCGAGTGTGGCGTCGTGCTGTCGAAAACGCTCCAGGACATGGGACTGCAGTTCATCATCGACGCGCCCGACGACCAGCAGCTGCACAACGAGTTGATGACACAGTCGGCAGAGAGCCGCGGCAAGACAGCCGTCACAATGCTCACCACCGGCATGTACATCACCGACAACAACCTCGGATCGCTCTCCGCGACAAGCGTGCTGAGCACCTTCCTCAGCTCGGAGATAAACAAAATCTCGGGCAACGCCCTGCGCACCATCGACCTCTCGTTCGGCATGGACAACACCACGGTGGGGTCGGGACAGCTGCACACCGACTACTCGTTCAAGTTCTCCAAGCGTCTGTGGAACAACCGCCTGCGCATCGTCATAGGCGGCAAGGTGTCGAGCGGAGCCGAGGTGGAGAACCAGAACGACACGTTCTTCGACAACGTCACCTTCGAATACCGGCTATCGCCCAACTCCAACAAGTATCTCAAGCTCTTCTACAACCGCGACTCCTACGACTGGCTCGAGGGATATGTGGAGCAGTTTGGAGGCGGTTTCATGTGGCGCAAGAAGCTGCAGCACTTCAAAGACCTCTTCCGCTTCAAGAAGAACAAGCAGGACGCGCTGCCCAACGACACCGTCGTAAACAAGAAATAGGAGGGTATGACATCCCTGACATACCCTCCTACAGAAAAAAACGAATGGCCAATCATGACAAGTAACAATATTATGCATAAAACAACCCGACACCACATATCACTCCCCTCCCTGCCAGGAAGAGCAAAATACGCCATCGGCGGATTGGGAGCAGGGCTTCTTGCCCTTCTTCTCCTCTCCGCATGCTCCAGCACCTCCACCGTGCCCGACGACGACAAGCTGTTCACCGGACTGAAGTCTACTATATATGAGAATGTGGAAAAGAACGACCACTTCTACTCCACGCAGGAGGAGCTTGAGGAAGCGCTTGCCACCGCGCCCAACAACTCCATCCTCGGCAGCTCCTCCTACCGGTGGCCATGGCCGCCGTTCCGTCTGTGGATATACAACGCCTTCGCGTCATCCGAGGACGGCATAGGCAAATGGATTGGCAAGACCTTCGGCAAGAAGCCCGTGCTGCTAAGCTCGGTCAACCCGCAGCTGCACACGCAGGTGGCAAACGAGCTGCTCCACTCGCGAGGCTACTTCAGCGGATACACCAACTACGAGGTGAGCAGCCGTCCAGGCTCCAAGAAAGCCAAGGTTACGTACACCGTCAACTTCGGCGAGCTGCACACCATCGACACTCTCACCTACGTCAACTTCCCGCCCGCCGCGCAGCAACTCATCGACTCCACACGGGCAAAGGCAATCGTCAAGCCAGGCGACCCGTTCGACGTCTCAACACTCGACGCCGAACGCACACGCGTCTCGACACTGCTGCGCAACAACGGTTTCTTCTACTACCAGCCGGGCTACGCCACCTATCTTGCCGACACCATTGCCACAGCCGGCAAGGCGCAGGTAAGGCTGCAATATGCCGACTCCCTGCCGAGCCGCGTGGGACGCAAGTGGTATGTGGGAAGAGTGAACCTCGAGCTGCGCAAGACCGCGCTCGACCAACTGCGCGACACCCTCGTGCGCCGCCGCTACACAATAATATATAACGGCAAGCGGTCGCCCATACGCCGCTCCGTCATAACACGCGACATGAGCCTGCAGCCGGGAAAGCTCTACAGCTACGCCGACTACCTGCGCTCCGTCAACACGCTCACCGGCAAGGGACTCTTCTCACGCGTTGACCTGAGCTTCGCCCCGCGCGACACGACCGAAGCATGCGACACGCTGGACATGACGCTCAGCTGCGTGTTTGACAAGCCATACGACATATCGTTCGAGGCCAACCTCGTGGGCAAGACAACAGGGCGTGTAGGCCCTGGCATCACTCTCGGATTCTCAAAGAACAACGCTTTCCGGGGCGGCGAGAAACTGTCCATCAACCTCAACGGGTCGCACGAGTGGCAGACGGGGCACCGGGCTGACGGCACAAGCTCCAAGCTCAACTCCTACGAGTATGGCGCCGGCGTGTCGCTCGAGCTGCCCAGGCTGCTCTTCGTGCCACGCAGGTACATGCGCGGGCGCCATCCCTACGCCCTCCCGACGACGCTCGTCAAGGCGTCGAGCGACGTGCTCAACCGCTCCGGATTCTTCAAGCGCCACATAGTGTCGGGCGAGCTGACATATACCCTGCACCCGAAGGCTAACATCCAGCACTCCTTCTCCCCGCTCATCATGCAATACGAGTATATGACGTCACAGACCGAGGCGTTCAACGAGATTGTCGCCCAGAGCCCTTACCTCATGGTGTCGATGGCCGACCAGTTCGTGCCCAAGATGCGCTACTCGTTCACCTACCAGTCGCCCGCCGACACACGCAACCCCATCTACTGGCAAGTGAGCGCGAGCGAGGCAGGAAACATTCTCTCGCTCGGCTACATGGCTTTCGGAAAAAAATGGAACGAACATGGAAAGAAAATGTTCAAGAACCCATACGCGCAGTTCTTCAAGATAGAGGCCGACTTCCGCAAGACATGGCAGCTAACCGAGCACGACCAGCTCGTGGGGCATGTCAGCACGGGAGTGATATGGTCGTACGGCAACCTTGAGAGCGCGCCCTACAGCGAGCAGTTCTACGTAGGCGGTGCCAACAGCATAAGGGCATTCAACGTGCGGAGCATCGGACCAGGAAAGTACTACACCAACCAGTCGAAACTCTCGTACATGGACCAGACGGGCGACATGAAACTACAGTTCAACATCGAGTATCGCCCGCGGCTTTTCGGCAACCTCTACGGAGCGGCGTTCATCGACGCCGGCAACATCTGGGCACTCAGGGACGACGGCTACCGCGAAGGCTCCAAGTTCCGCTTCAAGAACTTCTTCCGCGAGATGGCTCTCGGCACCGGCGTGGGCATACGCTACGACATGGACTTCTTCGTCCTGCGACTCGACTGGGGCATCGGACTGCACGTGCCATACAAGAGCGGATTCTACAACCTGCCGAGTTTCCGCGACGGGCAAAGCCTGCATTTCGCCATCGGCTATCCATTCTAGGAGGGTATGGCAGGGATGCCATACCCTCCTACAGATTGCCGCTCAAAGATAATTATGAACATATAATTATTTTTCAAGATTCCAACACTCGAAATACCGGATGAACCGCAAATAAGCGTAAAAAATACACTTTTACGGAAAATCAGCCGCCAAACCCTTTGCTGTCTCGGCTTTATTTGTTACTTTTGCGCGTGATATCGGAAACCTTATCATGCCTAAGAACAAATATTAAACATAAACAAACATAGAAAACAAGAAATTTATGAAACCTACACTCTTTCTCCTCGCTGCAGGAATGGGCAGCCGCTACGGCGGCTTGAAACAACTTGACGAACTCGGCCCTCACGGCGAGACCATCATGGACTACTCCATCTACGATGCCATCAACGCCGGTTTCGGCAAACTCGTCTTTGTAATCCGCAAGGACTTCGAGGCCGACTTCCGCCGCATCGTTCTCTCCAAATATGAAGGTCACATCCCGTGCGAGCTCGTGTTCCAGAGCCTCGACGCCCTGCCTGAGGGCTTTACATGTCCGGAAGGCCGCACAAAGCCTTGGGGCACAAACCACGCCTTGATGATGGGCGAGAGCGTAATCAACGAGCCGTTTGCCGTGCTCAACTGCGACGACTTCTACGACCGCGACGCCTTCCGCGTGATGGGCAAGTGGCTCTCCGAGCTTCCAGAAGGCTCTACAGGCAAATATGCAATGGTGGGCTTCCGCGTTGGCAACACTCTCTCCGAGAGCGGCACCGTCAGCCGCGGCATCTGCGAGAACGACGAGCACCACCACCTCACGTCGGTTGTCGAGCGCACAAAGATACAGCGCTTCGACGGCGTGGTGAAGTATCTTGCCGACGACGGCGAGACATGGGTTGCCATACCCGACACCACTCCTGTGTCAATGAACTTCTGGGGCTTCACTCCCGACTACTTCAAGCACAGCGACGAATACTTCAAGGAGTTCCTTTCCGACCCGAAGAACATGGAGAACCTCAAGAGCGAGTTCTTCATCCCACTTATGGTCGACAAGCTCATCCACGACGGCACGGCAACATGCGAGGTGCTCGACACCACATCAAAGTGGTTCGGCGTCACTTATCCTGAGGACCGTCCAAGCGTAGTGGAGAAGTTCAAGAAGCTTGCCGATGACGGGGTTTATCCCGAGAAGATGTTCTAAGCCAGAAAGCTGGACATTAAGAAAAAGACATAGAAAAAAAGCAAAGTCCGAAACCAATGGTCTATATTCACATACTGGCCATAGGTTTCGGACTTTTAAGTCAATAAAAAGATAGTTTTACTTCTAAACTACCAACACAAAAACTATTATACTTATATACTTAGTCTACTTCTAAACAATTCATCAGCGCCACATGGCATAACAAGCCAGCTGACATAAAGCGCGGAAGCTACTTACCGTCCCCGCCAAGTACATCTTCAGAGCTGGGCTTTGTATTATTGGGAAAAAATTTCCCCCCCCCAGCAAGATTTGCCACTACTCCATAATTATCTTCCCCCTTAAGGCTACGCGCCAACTCCCTTATCACCGAACGTGATATATGAATAGTGACAAAAATGCAGCTACTTGTCATCATCGTGACTGTCTCTTTCACCACACTCGCATGCACTATCCTGGGCAGGTTCAGCAGATGGCTCCGCCCCACACGCATGAAATGGCTTGCACATTCAGTCAGCGCATTGATTGTTTTTTCCAATTGCGAGAGTCCGAAAGGCAACAACTGCTTTGAGTCCTTGCCATAATAAACACTCGTATAGTGGTCTTCCGCCTTAAAGTAAATCACAGAATCAAGGTCTATGACGAAGATTTCGTCTCTGTTATATAGTTTTAGTTTCATCGTAGTAACCAAAGGTATTTAGTCTATTCTCGTTTTACATGTTTGCGCCATCATTGCAAATGGCTTTGTAAAGATAGTAAAATATTTTTAAACGGAAATATTACTTAATAAAATAAATCGCCAATATGGTATGATTTTTCGCAAAATATCAAAAGCAACTATACAAACCCTTTATTTTTCGAACGAAGCAAGGAGTCTGACACGGATTAACAGCCATAATTATTTTCACGCAAAAAAGCCATATATTCACGAAATACACACATGCCAGATATAGTCAATTCAAAAAACTTGACGATATTTGCACAAACCAAAGGAGACAAAGGGCAAATTGACAAGGGTATATTTATCATTGCCTGCAAAGACACGAACAATAAAAAACGCTCAGGCTATGATTGTTTTCATCAGGCCCTTCTATCCTGCGAACATAATTAAAATTAACTAATAAACAATTTAAAGATTATGAAAAAAATCTTGACTTTGATGGCAGCTATGACTGCTGCAAGCGGTGCGTTCGCAAACGACTATGATTGGCAGAACATACCATCAAGTCCGAAAACGGACGCCAGCCACAACGTAGAAGGGTACAATGGCCTTCAGTATGAGAACTCTACCCTCTCATTTAAGGTAAATGACGGTGACGAGATTGAGTTGACCGTCAATGGCAAGAACCTGAAGGTTGCCCTGGACGGAAGTAATCTTGAGACAGAGCTTAAGGATGGATTGATTTCATTCAAGGCAACAAAAGACGGTACTGTTACATTAACACCGGGTGACAACACAACATCTGTTACTGCAATTAAAGTAGTGTCAAACAACTACCGCGATGCTCTTCAGATTATTGAAGATGGCAAGGCTTCTGTAACCAAGGCTTTGCAGCAGATATCTAACTATTCTACAGAAGAAGACGAAGACGGCCGTTCATTCAGCAGTCTTTTCAATTCTGCAGCAGGTTTGATTAATGAAGAGTCTCAGAAAATAGCACAGTTGGAAGCCGATTTGAAGGGATATAAGGCAAAAAACACTGTAGGCGACAATTTGAAAGACATGCGCTCTAAAGAGCAAGCTGTTGCTATCAACGTTGCCAACATTGTAACTAAAGCACAGACTGCTCACGACAAATACATAAAGGCAGCATTCACTGATGCCCAGCCCCTTACAGACCGCATCAACGAGGCCGAGTCTACTGAAGATATCAAGAACGCCACAAAAGACGGAATCAAGACTCTTAACGGCAAAACCACATACATCTACGATTTCACGTATGACTCGACTAAGGGTGTAGGTGTTGCAGGCCAGCCTAAGGCAGAATGGTGCAAAACAGAGTTAGAAAACATTAAGAGCGACCTTATGGCATACAGAGACGGCGCAATGGGAATTTATTCCAACCTGACTGGAATTGACGACGCTGGATATGGTGTCTCTGCTGATGCCATTAACCTTCTTAAGGCCGAGATAGACAACATGATTGCACGTGCAATCATTGAAAGAGACTATTCTAATAAGATAGAAGAACTCGCCAATAACACAAGCTCACTTGCAAGCGTGCTGACAACAAAGGACACGGACGGCAAAAATGTATTCACAAAGCCTAATGGATATGACACATGGGTAGAAGATGTGAACACTATCAGCGATTTCATTGCCAATACGGACAACCGTCGTGACTACACCGAAGCCAAGCTTAAAACAATGGTTGTTGACGTTTACACCCAAGCCACTACAACTTATGCCACTCTTAAGACTGAACTCGCCGTACAGGCAGCGACATCTCTTGGCAAGTTGGCAGAGGCAGCACAGAACAACATCGATACCTACAGCTACAAGATTTCTGCAAAGTATGAGAATGAGCCTGAAACACAGAAAACATATCAGGAGGAATTCGCAAAGCTACAATCTGACCTCAATGGCTACAAGAAGACCATTACAGACAAGGAGTATGAAAAGGTAGTGCTCGGCTACAACGACCTTGCAAGCAAGATTAGTGAAGTAACTAACAAGATTCTCGGTGATGAAGGACTTTGGACTAAAACGCTCAAAGGACAGAAGGGTGAAGTGGACAAAAACAACAGAACTACTGCAGAGAAGCTTACCAACAAGATTGACGCAATCCGTGCAAACTACAACGACCAGATTGAGAATCACATCAAAAACTGGAAGGAGTCTGACTTTGCTCAATTTAAATCAGAAACGTATTACAGCGATGGTGCCTATCAGCGTTATAAGGACAATGGCGATTTGAAGACATATCTCGAGGCACGCCAGAGCATCCTCTTCGACATCATTAACAACCTTGACGAGGAAAAGGTTAATATCAACAATGAGGTTATAAACCTCACCAATGCTATGTCTGGTGTTGATGACGTTGAGTTTGACCCGACTGACAACAAGTATAGATTCACTGACGAAAAAGTGAAGGAATACGAGAAAGCAATAGCCGACATCAACACGAAGATAGAAGAGCAACTCAACCTTGCCATTGAAGCAGCAAACGAGAGAGCTTACTATTACTTCATGGAGTCGCCTACTATAGGTCAAACTATGACTGTCCGAGGCGCCAAAAATATCTACGACAGAACGAAAGAGTGGCTTTACGAAGGATACAACAACGCGAAGATGAGCAAGGAAGCTTACGAAAAATTCCTTTATCGCTATGCGGGCATCATTTGGAAGGGTTATTATGTAGAGACTGTCAATGACATTAAGGAAGACAAGGGCGAGAAATTCCTTGATAATGCCGAAGACAAGGCTGAGACATTCTATAAAGCCAAGACTATGGCCGACAAGATTGGTCAGTTGACAACTGAATATCTGTCAAAGATTCAGGATGTCGTAGACGATGTCAATGGTGAATACACTGTATACACACAGTTATATGAGGGTGTACGTGGCAGAAAGGTTAAGTATACTGAGGCCAAGGCAAAAGAGTCTGACTACGCGAAGAGTTACGAGAAGGCTGCTGGTGTTGACGAAGATACAGCCAAGAAGTTTATCAACGACAAGCTCAACAGCATCAACACGGTTATTGCCGAGTTCTCCGACAATCTCGAGGAAAAGGCTTTGGAAGCTTCGTCTCTCAAGGCTGAGAGCGAAACGGCTTTCGACGTATTCGACGAGGGATATATCCAGATTACCGACTTCGCCGCTTACACAGCCAACAACGAGGCTAAGGATGAGGCAGAAAAGCAGGTTGCACTCATCGAGGCTGAGATAACCAACCTCAAGACTCAGATTGCCGACTATCGTGAGGATGCCAAGGCTGTAGGTGAGACAGCTATCTCTACTGCCGAGACTACGCTCGCAGCACAGAAGACAAGCATCCAGAAAGACTTCGAAGATTATAAGCTCGGAACCACTTACCCGAATTCTATCAAGGGAGTGCTCGAAGCAATATTGGCCGACCTCAAGGCAGCTGCCGAGGAAGCCAAGAATGTTCAGGAAGGCGGCAACCTCGACTACAACGGCGACGGTGTTGTGGATGCCAACGATGTCAAGGCTGCCAAGGCCGACGCTCAGAAGACTGGCGACATCAAGACATTCAACGACTTCCTCACAAAATATCTTGAGTTCCAGTCTAAGAATAATCAGTAAATCCTATAACACAGGGTGTGCTCGCCATACATTGGGGAGCCGCCCTTATAAATGGATTTAAAACCAACAACACTTTTACTTTTTTTTGGATTAATTCAATATGAAACATACAAAACTTTACAGTTGCCTTTTCGCTGTGCTCATGGTTCTCATGGCAAGCGCAAATGCAATGGCACAGGAACTCACACTCAAGACGGTGAGCTTCCTGAAGCCTGGTGACAAGGCAACACTCGCTGTTGGCCTTAAGAACGCTGGCGAAGTGGACGTCGTCCAGGCTAAGGTAACTCTTCCTGAGGGCCTTACTTTCGTTGACACCGACGAGGCCAACCGTTTCGCGGTGAACGCTACAGACAGGATGAAGGACTGGACTCTCGCCCTGCAGAAGTCAAACGAGCATACCGCCATTCTGTTCGGTCTCGGTGGCGATGCCATCGCAGCCGGAGAGGGCGACATCGTTACTTTCGACGTTAACGTAGCTGACGACTACACGGGCACAGAGTACTTCACTCTCAGTGACATACAGATTGGAGCTCCCGACATGTCTCTCGCTAAGCCTGAGGGCGTAGTAGAGGGCAAGGTTTGCAGCACTGAGGACCAGATGTTCGTGAGTGCTTCCATCGACCCTGTAACAGTGGGCACACCGCAGGCTGTCACATTCAGCCTCGACTTCGACAAGGCAAAGATGAACTCTGCCGCATTCCAGGTAATCCTCCCAACAGGCCTGACCTTTGTGGAGAACTCTGCTGAGGTTGGCTCTATCTGCCTTAACAACGAGGCTTCCTACAACGAGGAGAACGGCATGTTCGTGGTTCTCGCCAAGGACTTCATGAAGGATGCCACATTCGCCGAGACCAAGGGCGACTTTGCCTCTTTCCAGGTTCAGGCTGACGAGACATTCGTTGACGGATCTGAAATCATCATCAAGAACGTGCATGCCAACTCCGTTGTAGACGGCAACGTTGACGAATACTATGCTGAGGACTTCGCCATCGCTGTCAAGCTCAACACTGAGACCGGCATCAACGGCGTCAACGCCGACAAGTTTGCCGAGGCTGCCGACGGTATCTACCAGCTCAACGGCGTGCGCACCGACAAGCTCCAGCGTGGCGTGAACATCGTCGTTAAGGACGGCAAGGCTGTGAAGGTTGTGAAGAAGTAAAAAAAAATCTTCTCGCGACATTTCATCAAAAGACGAGAAATATATCCTATCAATTTGTAGTTTTGTGGCAATCACATAATTTCGCACAAGACATCTCCATTACACTCAATCCCTGAGTCTCAGGCAAGGGATTGGGTGTTTTTTTTCGCCTGTCTTCACATCTTTCAATAAAATTAGCATCCCTATACAATTTATAATGATTATGCGCGTTATATATTAAAGTAGTGTAACAAAATCTGTAGAATGAAAAGACTTATCGACTTTATAGTTTCAGCAGTGGCTCTGATTGTCTTCGCCCCTCTGTTTCTCGTATGCAGCATAGCCATACGCCTTGAGGACGGCAAGCCGGTGATTTACCGACAGGAGCGCATCGGACTGCACGGCAAGCCTTTCTACATATACAAGTTCCGCAGCATGAGGATTGACGCAGAGAACGACGGGCCACAACTGCTGCTTGACGGCAAGTTCAACGACCCGCGGCTTACCAAGGTTGGCAAGTGGATGCGTGCCCACCACCTCGACGAGCTGCCCCAGCTGTGGAACGTGCTCAAGGGCGACATGGCATTCATAGGCTACCGCCCCGAGCGCAAGTTCTACATCGACCAGATTATAGAGCGCAACCCTCGCTACACCGAGCTTTACGCCATCCGTCCCGGCGTTACATCCTACGCCACTCTTTACAACGGCTACACAGACACTATGGAGAAGATGCTACGCCGCCTCGACTACGACCTCTACTATCTTGAGCACCAAAGCATGTGGACCGACTGCAAGATTCTTTTCACCACATTCTTCCATATCGTGTTCGGGAAGAGATTCTGATATTTTGACGGATGACATCCATAAAATCCAACTAAGTAGTTGTGAATTTATAAGTAGGAGGGTATGGCAAGGATGCCATACCCTCCTACAGTTTGTCGTTTATATCTTTCGTTTGGTTTATAAGGACTTTTTTGAACTCCTACTTATATAGACCAAACACGACAATATAATAACTTTAATGCTCCATGGAGAATGTGATGCCGCGCCGCATCATGTCTTTCTCGGTAGCCTTAAGTCGCACGATGAAGTTGTCGTATGACGGCTTCTTCTTTGTCCAGCCCACCTCAGCAAGTGCAATGGCACGAGGGTAGGCTTGATAATAAATGCGCTCCGGCGTGGTGATGCACTCGCTCCATAGAGTTCCGGCGACACCAAAGAGGTTGTTCTTCTCAAAACTGGCGTTCTTGCCCCATGCCGGATCGAGAGAATAAGTTGCCTCCAGCGATGTAACGGGCATGCCCCAGTTCACCTCGGGCATGTCGCCCTTGGCCATTGGATAGTCGAAGTAGCAATGCTCGCCAGGGCAGAGCATTATGCGTGCGTTGTTGCTGACGGCAGCATCGAGAGCCTTCTCGGTAAGTCCGTTACGCCATGCGAAGGTGACGCATCCAGGCTGAATCTTCTTGAAATCGGTCTCATACCAGAACATCGGGGTCTTGTGATAGGTGTCGCGGAGCAACTCAATGACGCGGTCGAATAGATAGCCCTGCAGTTTCCAGTTC
>CALBYK010000135.1 GCA_937889855.1 uncultured Prevotella sp. | reverse complement strand
GTCAAAACTCGCAAATTGCAATCTTATCCGTAGCGAGTTTTGGCACACCCTCAATATTACATTCCCTGGTTAATCGTGCGCGAAAGCACGTCGAGTTGCTGCTCGCGCGTGAGCTTCACGAAGTTCACGGCATATCCGCTCACGCGAATCGTGAGTTGCGGATATTTCTCGGGATGGTCCATGGCATCGAGAAGCAACTCACGGTCGAACACGTTGACGTTGATATGTTGTCCGCCAGTAGGAGTGAAGTAGCCATCGAGCAGCGACACAAGATTGTCTGCCTGCATGTCCTTCGTCTTGCCGAGGGCCGACGGGGCTATGGCAAACGTGTAGGAGATGCCGTCGCGTGAGTGCTGGAACGGCAACTTGGCTACTGACGAGAGTGCCGCTACAGCACCCTTTATGTCGCGTGCATTCATTGGATTGGCACCAGGAGCAAACGGCACACCCTTCTTGCGGCCGTCGGGTGTGGCGCCAGTGTTGCGACCATAAACAACGTTGGATGTAATGGTGAGCAAGCTCTGGGTAGGAACGGCATTGCGGTAGGTGCGGTGCTGGCGCAGATACTCCATGAACTTCTCTGTTAGATTCACTGCTATAGAATCGGTGGCATCGCAGTTGTTGCCGAATGGTGTGTATTCACCTTCCTCTATCTGGTAGTCGACAGCAAGTCCCGACTCGTCGCGGATGATGCGCACCTTGCAGTTCTTCATCGCTGCAATAGAATCGGCAACTATCGACAGTCCGGCAATGCCCGTAGCACGTGTGCGCTCAACGTCGCCGTCGTGGAGAGCCATCTCGAACGCCTCGTAGTCGTACTTGTCGTGCATGTAGTGTATTATCTTCAGAGCGTTGACATAGGTCTTGGCAAGCCAACGCATCATCTGCTCAAACTTAGGCATAAACTCCTCGTAGGTGAGGTAGTCGCCGGTGATAGGTGCAAAGCGTGGCGCCACCTGTTCGCCCGTCATCTCGTCGCGTCCGCCATTGATGGCATAGAGCATACACTTGGCGAGGTTGGCACGTGCACCGAAGAACTGCATCTGCTTGCCTATCTTCATCGGACTCACGCAGCAGGCAATGCCGTAGTCGTCGCCGAGGTCGGCACGCATAAGGTCGTCGTTCTCAAACTGTATGGCACTGGTGTCAATGCTCACCTTGGCGCAGTACTTCTTCCATGCCTCGGGCAAACGCTCGCTCCAGAGCACGGTGAGATTGGGCTCGGGCGACGGTCCCATATTATATAATGTATGGAGGAAGCGATAGTCGGTCTTCGTCACCATCGAGCGACCGTCGATGCCCATGCCGCCGATGGAGGCAGTCGCCCATATCGGGTCGCCGGAGAAGAGGTCGTTGTACTCGGGCGTGCGGAGGAAGCGCACGATGCGCAGCTTCATTATCATCTGGTCGATAAGTTCCTGAGCCTCAGACTCGGTTATGGTGCCACGCTTAAGGTCGCGCTGGATGTAGATGTCGAGGAAGGCACACACGCGTCCAAGCGACATGGCTGCTCCGTCCTGATCCTTCACGGCTCCAAGATAGCCGAAGTAGGTCCACTGCACAGCCTCGCGGGCGTTCTCGGCAGGGCGAGTAACGTCAAATCCGTAGGCGGCACACATGCGTTCAAACTGCTTCAGGGCCTTAATCTGCTCTGTAACCTCCTCGCGGTGGCGCACAATCTCCTCGGTGAACTCCTGTATGTCGATGCGCTTGAAGTAGCGTTTTTTCTCCTCTATAAGATTGGCTGTACCATAGAGTGCTATACGGCGGTAGTCGCCGATGATGCGTCCGCGTCCGTAGGCATCGGGCAGACCGGTGATGATATGGGCGTGGCGTGCAGCCTTGATGTCGTCGTTGTAGGCAGAGAACACACCCTCGTTGTGGGTCTTGCGGTATTTGGTGAATATAGTCTTCGTCATGGGGTCGAGCTGGTAGCCATACGACTGCAGGGCTTTCTCCACCATGCGTATACCGCCCTTGGGGAATATGCCTCGCTTCAGCGGAGCATCGGTCTGAATACCCACCACAACCTCGCTGTCGCGGTCGATATAGCCGGCACCATAGGTGTCGATGCTCTGCGGCAGACGCGTCTCGGCATCGTATACACCCTTCTCACGCTCCACCTCAAACATGTTGGATAGCACATCCCAGAGATGGCGGGTGCGTTCTGTAGGACCAACCAAAAAAGACTCGTCGCCGTTGTATGCCTCGTAGTTGGCTTGGATGAAATCACGCACATCGATTTCATGTTTCCAATTGGAACCATTGAAATCGTTTTGCAAATTTTGTAGAACCATAAAATTTGTAGAATTAGATATTTATATATTGTGTGTAATCGATTGCAAAGTTAGTCTTTATTTTCCATACAGACAAGTAATGGTTTAAGTTTCCGCAAAGAATCATTATATGTAGGTATGGCAACTGTTGCACACTGCCTGGGCAGCCAACTTGATTGACGGCAATCGCAGACACATCTGCCGACGACCGTCAGCAGCTTTGCCGACGACCGCCAGCAATATTGTTGACGACCGTCAGCAGCATTGTTGACGACCGTCATCAATATTGTCGACGACCGTCAACAGTATACATAAGATACTGTTTCCCGGGAACAATCAGCAATTAACATGTTTTATATTATATATGGATAGACTTCCTACAGCAAGCAATATTTGTCAGATAATTTCTTTATTTCCACGCTTATCTGCCATAATGACAGGACTTTAACTGCTGCGCCTGTCATAAAAAAGCACATGTGGACGCTTTTGGCACACCATTTGTATATTATACGGCGAACGCCACCGGACGATATGGAAATATGGAAGTATGGAATGGTGGGAGAGTTCAAGCAACATTATTAATAAGAATAAATAAAAAAAATATACAATTATGGGAAAGATTATTGGAATCGACTTAGGTACTACAAAC
>CALBYK010000134.1 GCA_937889855.1 uncultured Prevotella sp. | reverse complement strand
TATTTGTGGCAGAGCTTGGGCGTAATGTGGTTTAAAAGTCGTACCTTTGCAACTACTAATATATATTTTTTAAAAACTAATAACTACAACAAATAACAAATTTCAGTATGAACAAAAGACACTTATTCACTGCTCTGCTGTCGCTGGTGTTTGCTTTTACCGGCATGGCAAAGAGCTATGAGCCCGTCGACTACGTTAGTACGCTCGTGGGCTCGGAGTCGTCCTATGCTCTGTCCACAGGCAACACCTATCCAGCCGTGTGCATGCCTTGGGGCATGAACTTCTGGACACCCCAGACAGGAAAGATGGGTGACGGATGGGCCTATACCTATACGGCCAACAAGCTGCGCGGTTTCAAGCAGACCCACCAGCCGAGCCCGTGGATCAACGACTACGGACAGTTCACCATCATGCCCGAGACGGGCAAGCCGGTGTTCGACGAGGAGAAGCGCGCCTCGTGGTTCTCGCACAAGGCAGAGGTGGCCACACCTTATTATTACCGTGCCTATCTTGCCGACTACGACGTCGTGACGGAGCTTGCCCCCACGGAGCGTGCCGCCATCATGCGCATCACCTTCCCGGAGAACGACTCATACGTGGTGCTCGACGCTTTCGACAACGGCTCCTACGTGAAGATTATCCCGGAGCAGAACATGATTGTCGGCTACACGACGAAGAACTCGGGCGGTGTGCCCGACAACTTCAAGAACTATTTTGTGATGAAGTTCGACCATAAGTTCACGTACACCTCTGCCGTTGTCGACGGCAAGATGAAGGAAGGCGTCATGACAGCCGACTGCAAGCACGCCGGTGCCGTGGTTGGCTTCAAGACCAGGCGCGGCGAGCAGGTGAACGTGCGCATAGCCTCGTCGTTCATCTCTGAGGAGCAGGCCGTGCTCAACCTTCAGGAACTTGGCTCAGACGACTTTGAACAGGTGAAGGCGCGCGGGCGCAAGACGTGGAACGACGTTCTGGGCAAGATTGAGGTGAAGAGTGACGACATCGACCACCTGCGCACATTCTACTCTTGCCTCTACCGCTCGGTGCTCTTCCCGCGCTCGTTCTACGAGAAGAACGCGCAGGGTGAGATTGTCCACTACTCTCCCTACAACGGCAAGGTGCTCCCCGGCTACATGTTCACCGACACCGGCTTCTGGGACACGTTCCGCTGCCTTTTCCCTCTCCTTAACGTGATGTACCCGTCGATGAACGAGAAGATGCAGGCGGGGCTCGTGAACGCTTATAAGGAGAGCGGCTTCCTGCCCGAGTGGGCATCGCCTGGCCATCGTGGCTGCATGGTGGGCAACAACTCTGCCTCCATCGTCGCCGACGCTTATCTGTGTGGACTGAATAACTACGATGCCGAGACTCTGTGGCAGGCCGTCGTTCATGGCGCCAACGCCGTTCACCCTACCGTCAGCTCCACTGGCCGACTGGGCTATGAGTACTACAACAAGCTGGGCTACGTGCCATACGACGTGAAGATAAACGAGAACGTTGCGCGCACGCTTGAGTATGCCTACGACGACTGGTGCATCTATGAGTTCGGCAAGAAGCTGGGCAAGTCGAAGAAGGAGCTTGAGCCGTTCCGTAAGCGCGCTCTCAACTACCGCAACGTGTTCGACAAGGAGACCAACCTCATGCGCGGCCGACTGAAGAACGGCAAGTTCCAGAGCCCGTTCTCGCCGCTCAAGTGGGGCGATGCCTTCACCGAGGGCAACGCCTGGCACTACACATGGTCGGTGTTCCACGACCCTCAGGGGCTCATCAACCTCATGGGAGGCAAGCAGACGTTCAACCAGATGCTCGACTCCGTGTTCAACGTCCCGCCATTGTTCGACGACTCCTACTATGGGCAGGTAATACACGAGATACGCGAGATGCAGATAATGAACATGGGCAACTACGCCCACGGCAACCAGCCCATACAGCACATGATTTACCTCTACGGCTATTCGGGCGAGCCTTGGAAGACGCAGTACTGGATTCGCCAGACCATGAACCGCATGTACAACGCCAACCCCGACGGCTACTGCGGCGACGAGGACAACGGACAGACGTCAGCCTGGTATGTGTTCTCTGCCATGGGCTTCTATCCCGTGTGCCCGGGCTCGGGCGAGTATGTGCTCGGTGTGCCTTACTTCGACGAGATGACGCTTCACCTTGAGAACGGCAAGACAGTGAGCATAAAGGCGCAGAACAACAGCGACGCCAATTGCTACATACAGCAGCTCACTCTCAACGGCGCTCCTTACTCGAAGAACTATGTCACACGCACCGACCTCATGAACGGCGCGCAGTTCGTGTATGACCTCTCGGCGAAGCCCAACTACCAGCGCGGCACGGCTGATGAGGACGCGCCTTACTCGTTCACTAAGGCGGGACTTAAGTAACTCAAGTTTAGGATTTAAGTTAAGTAAAAAGATTTAATCCGACATTTCGAATGATACACCCTCATTAACATAAAAATTAATCCACTCGAAATCTCGGATGATCCAAAAATATGTTTATACACTATATGTTACCATGGCTTTGTACAGGCGTTACAAAGTTCTGGTAATGCTTCTACCGAAGCCTGGTAGTGTTGTTACACGGGTATGGTAAGCATCTTGTTGCATGCAAGGTTGTATTTGAGAAAATAATACTTAAGAAAAGTGACACATTTAGTGATGGATAAAAGAAACGTCACTAAATGTGTCACTGCTTATTGTAGTTTACTGAATTATGTTTGCTGCGTAAGTATTTGTCAGTTATGCACGAGAGTTCCGATTGGCTCTCCGTCCATCACCTTCTTCAAGTTGCCTACGACGTCCATGTTGAAGACATAGATGGGAAGATTGTTTTCCTTACACATAGTAGTGGCTGTGAGGTCCATCACCTTCAAGCCACGCGTGTAAATCTCATCATAGGTGATGTCGCTGAACT
>CALBYK010000133.1 GCA_937889855.1 uncultured Prevotella sp. | reverse complement strand
GCCTCAAGGTTCCAGTGGGGCGAGAGAATCCAGTCCTTGCCGTAGCCCACGTCCGCCCCGGCGAGATAGCCGTCGTAGAGCTTGCTTGAGAACCCGCCGTAGAACTGCGCTCCTATGAGATGCAGGCCGTAGAAGCTGCCCTCGTAGCGCTCGCACGACCAGAACCTCACTTCGGGCTGCACCATCACAAGGTGCATCTTTCTGTTCTGGCGGAATGTCCAGGGGTTGTAGGCTCCTGCCAATTCGAGCGTGGTGCGTCTGCCGAGCGATGTCTCCACGGCGGCGTTGAGTGTGGTTGTTGCCAGGTAGAGCATGTTGGTCTTCAGTGCTGTTGTCTGTGCTGTTGCCGGCAGAAAGGACACAACGAGTGCGCACCACATCAGCATGTGGAGTACGTATTTATTCATATTCTTCATTTTCGTTTAGGTACACTTCGTCCCTGTCGCGCCCATGTCATGGACGTAACTGCAGAAATGTCACTTAAGTTGATTTTTAGCTCTTTCTCATCGGTCGAACAATCCAGACCATAGCCTGATGCTTCTGTGCTTTTTCCTCCCTTTCATCACATCCAGGTGTTATGGCCGTCAGTGAAAGACTGATTTTTGTTTGTCTATTCCAATATGTGCAACAAATAAAAATCGCAAGTCAAAAAGTTTCACGTCAAAAAAGTCTTTTTTACAAGGAAGACAAATCAAACATGGAATTTTAATACCAAGTTTTTCTTATAGCGTTACTTAGAGTAGAAAGAATGTAGAGTAAGTAGATTGTTGTCGTCAGTGCCACTCTTTTTTACGTGTAAAGCGATGGCAATTTAGATTGTAATCTGTGTTACAACTGTTCTTCGATTGCAAATATAGAAAAATTCCCCCCCGAACAAATTTAATTACAGTTTTTTCTAAATAAAAGACAAAAAGAACACAAATATAGATGTATGGAACTTACAAAATGAAATTGACGTGAATCTTTGCACCTAACGATATTTGTCAATTGCTTGCAGCAATATATGAAATGCAGGATGGCACATTGCCCCATGGTCATGACCGTCTATCTTGTATATGAATGTTTCAGTGTGTCCACACAGTTTCAACATACGCCACATATAAGCATTCTCTTCATAACGGCCAAAGAGTTCGGATTCGGCATCACCCGTAATGAGCATTATAGGAGGACAGTTGGAGCGTACATGAAAGAGAGGCGCATATTTGTCTACAAGTGGTTGCAGATTGCCAATACCATTCATGTCACGATAAGCAAAATGGCTTATCATCTGTCCGCTAAACGGAACGAGAGCCCTTATGCTGTCGGCATCCACCCCATAATATGACAGCCATTGTTTGTCGAGACCGAGCATCGCTGTTATGTATCCACCTGCAGAATGACCCGACAAGAAAATTCGCTTTGCACTGCCTCCATAACGGGATATATTGGCAAACACCCACGCCACAGCGGCAGCACAATCATCCAGACACTCGTCAATCTTTACACGTGGCAGTAGACGATAATTAACAGCAACAACAACAATACCCTTGCCTCTCAACTCATCGGGTATGTACTTTGAGCCACTTGTCAAGCCTCCTCCATGAAACCACACCACAACTGGAGCATTTTTTAGAGTATCGCAAGAGTAGACATCCAGTTTACAACGTTCAGTTATATATGGGTTGGATATGCCGGTGTCCTTGTAGCTTATGTTTTCTATCGTAGTATAGGCATCACGCTTGCTCTGCGCCATACAATTGACAGAGAGCACAATAATTGAAAGGACGAACACTGCGATTCGAGCAGACATTTTTGATGATAACAATGATTTGGGCATAGTTAAATATTTATGTTATTATTGTTTTTTAGAGCTTTGGTTATGGTTTAATATATATGTATACAAAAGTACACAAAATAGACATAATGACTATTATCGTTATCAATATTTTTCTTGTAATATCGAACCATTCTAATATTAAATTGGCTCAATACTACAAAATAGTGCTTGTATGGTTCATTATTTCTATTTATATGCCCGATTTTTTCATTTCTATAAAAATGTAACATTTAATTTTGCGGCAGGAAATTTAAGAAAACCTATTAATTAAAACCAAAAACGTATGAATAAAGAGACAAAAATGTGGAAGGCACTTTTGTTGTCCGGTCTCATTTCCGTTCCGTTGTCGGTATCAGCACAGAGCGTTAAGGGTCAGGTAAAAGATGCCACTACGGGTGAACCTCTTATAGGTGTTACCATTCGCTCGCTTGGAAGCAAGAAAATGGCAGTGACCGACATCGACGGCAATTACTCCATTGAAGCATCTGACAAGGAGCGTCTGCGTTTCTCTTATGTCGGATACAACGATACCGACATAACTATTGACGGACGCAAAGTTGTCAATGTCGGAATGAAAACAATGGAAAACGACCTTGGTGAAGTGGTTGTCATTGGCTACGGAACACAACGCAAAGCCGACCTCACTGGCGCAGTAGGTGTTGTTGATATGAAAGAGGCCAAGAAAACAGCAGCCACCAATATATATGAGATGTTGCAAGGTCAGGTTCCTGGCGTTTCGGTTTCAACAACAAGCCAGCCTGGCGCAATGAGCAACGTGATGATTCGTGGTGTGGGCTCATTCAACACAGTAGGCCCTCTCTACGTTCTTGACGGAATGATTGTAAACGATGTCAACAATCTTAATCCTACCGAGATTGAGTCGATGCAGGTATTAAAGGATGCTTCTGCCGCAGCCATTTATGGAGCACGCGGTGCCAACGGTGTCATACTTATAACTACAAAGAAAGGCAAGAAGGGCAAACCAAGCCTCGATATGTCTGCAACGTTCAGTGTAGCCGACATGCCTAAGAAGATAGACATGATGAACGCCGCTGACTTTATGTATTACAACGAGCAAGCCTATCTCAACGCCAATACTGCATGGCCGGGCAAGACCTTTGCCACACAAAACATCGGAAAATACATACCTAATACCGATTGGCAAAAAGCAGTATTCAAGACTGGCTTTACCCAAGACTACAACATGATGTACACGCAAGGTTCGGACAACGTGAACTTTGCTCTTGGGGCTGGATATATGGATCAGACCGGTGTTATGGAGGGTCCGGAATACAAGCGCTTCACTGCCCGACTCAACAGTGATGCCACCTACGGCATATTAAAGATAGGTGTAAACTCTACCTTCCAGCATGCCATTAACCACGAAACCAATTCTGGTTCGTTTGCGAATGCTCTGGCAATGCCCTCTGTCATCCCCGTATACAACCCGGACGAACCGTCGGGAAAAGGAGGATTTGGTTATGGCAGCGCAGACTTCCCTACCTATTCGAGCAATCCTGTAGCCATACAGAAATCATACGAAGGGCTGAATGTAAACAACCGAGTCATAGCCAACGGATTTGTAGAGATTAAGCCAATAAAGCACCTTACATATAAGCTCAATGTCGGAGTAGATGCATGGTTTGGCCGCAACAAGGACATCAACCATTGCTACACTATGCGAATGGCTTCAGGAGAAACCCGCTACGACGACGTTCTCACCGACAACCGCGACCAACGCATCACAACACTTATTGAAAATACGCTTACTTACGACAACATTTTCGGCAAGCACCACATCACCGCCCTGATAGGACATACAGCCGAAGATGTGAACTGGCATTGGCTGCAAAACCAGGGCTACAACCAGCAAGTGCCGGGATTATGGGAAATAGACCTCGTAGGCAAACAGAACGACATGCAAGGTTCGGAGCAAGAGCGCAGACAACTCTCGTATATCGGGCGTCTTGACTATAATTATGCTGAGCGCTACCTCATTCAGTTCAACTTCCGCTCAGACGGCAGCTCGAAGTTTGGCCCCAACAATCGCCGTGGCTACTTCCCGTCATTGTCGTTGGGCTGGCGCGTGTCTGAGGAGCGATTCTGGGAACCGGTCAAGCATATTGTAGACAACCTCAAGCTGCGTGCAAGCTGTGGCAAGGTGGGCGACATGCAGTCGTTGGGCAATTATAGCTACATCCCGTCTATCGACCACTCAGGTCCATACGAAGGTCTGTATGCAATATTTGGTCCTTCAGGTAGCGAGAATATACATTATGGAGCCACACAGACAGCAAAGGTTAATGTGAACCTTGGTTGGGAGACAAAGACAACTACAAATATAGGTATTGACTTCGGATTGTTCAACAGTCGTCTGTTTGGCTCGCTTGAGTGGTTCTACGCCAAATCGACAGACCTTCTTCTCAATGTTCCTCAGGCGTGGGCAACCGGTGTCTCAACCCTTTGGACCAACTATGGCGAGATGCGCAACCAGGGCTTTGAACTTACACTCGGGTGGCACGACCACATTGGCGACTTCGACTACAACGTCAGCGCCAATCTCTCGACCTTGCGCAATAAGGTGTTGAAAATGGGCGATGCCTACGTGCAGGAGGGCTACACACGTACAGAGGTGGGACGCTCTATATCCGACTTCTACCTACTAAAGACAGACGGTATCTTCCAGTCGATGGACGAGGTATACAACAACACCACCACTCTCAAGGATGGAACAGTAAAGGTGGTGCAGCCTAATGCCCAACCAGGTGACATACGCTATGTTGATGTCAACGGCGACGGACAGATTGACGATACAGACAAGGACTGGTGCGGAAGCCCACTGCCAAAGTTTGAGCTTGGCTTCAACATGTCATTGGCATGGAAGAACTTCGACTTCAATATGTTTTGGGCAGGCAAATTTGGCAACAAGATATACAATCAGGTACGTGCCAATACGCTCAACTTCAACGTCGACAACATTCCGGCAGACGTTAGTCCTTGGACATGGGACAATCCGTCAAACAAGTACCCGCGTATGTATGCCAACTCGACAGACAACAACAAGGCAAGCGACCGCTTTCTTGAAAGTGGCACCTACTTCCGTCTGAAGAATGTGCAGCTTGGCTACACATTGCCGCAATCTATTGCCAAGACACTCAATCTGCAGAAGTTGCGTGCTTATGTCAGCGGTACAAATCTCGTGACATTCACTGGTTATAAGGGCTACGACCCGGATATCATTTGCACCTACGTTTACGCTCAAGGCATCGACTCAGGCCAGTATCCGTCTTCGCGACAGCTTAACTTCGGATTGCAAGTAACATTCTAATCAACTCACGAAAAGAAACATCAATATGAAAAATATATTAGCAAAAATAATGGTGGCTGGTGCGCTGACACTCGGATTTACATCGTGCAGCGACGACTGGTTGTCGCTATCCGACCCCAACCAAGAAACAGCCGATACGTTCTGGAAGACAACCGACCAGTTCGAGCAAGGTCTCTCGGCTGCCTATTCCACCTGGCGCCGTCCGGGATACTTCAGCCGTTGGTTTCAGATACATATGATTCTGCGTAGCGACGAGGGTTGGAGCGAGAGCCCTAACGCCGAGTTCCAAGCCGATGCCAACTTCGTAGCATCTGCCTACAACTACGACAGCAACGAGGGTCTCTGCCTTCCTTGGCAGGCTATGTACAACAGTGTTTACTATGTCAACCAGGTCATCGACAACATGACCGACCACGGCTACGACCTTTTCAACAAGGAAGAGGCCGACCGCATTCTCGGTCAAGGCTATTTTATCCGCGGTCTTGCCTACTGGGCTATTGCCGGCATCTACGGCAAAGGACCTATCAATACCAATTCTAAAGACGATGGCGAGATAGGTTCGCAGGAAGATCTCTTCAAGCAAGCTCTCGAAGACTTCAGCAAGGCATCAACAATGCTGCCCGAATCGTGGCCAAGCGAAGAGAAAGGCCGTGTCACCAAGGGTGGCGCGCTCGGTATGATGGCACGCTGCAACATGCAGCTTGCCGGCATCAAGTGCCATCGTCCTTGGGATAGTGCCAACCAGGATGCCAACGCTGCCCGTCAATACTGGGTTGCAGCCAAGACAAATATTGAAGATATCTTCAAACTTGGCATATATCATCTCTGCGACAACTGGATGGACAACTTCACAGAGGAGCACGAGAACAACGCCGAGTCGTTATTCGAGATTAACTTCAAGGACGGACTTATCAACGGCAACGAGGTGGGCAACCAGCGTCCTAAGTTTCTGGGCCTTTATCTTAGCGATGGCTCTGGTGCATGGAACGACGGTTCGGCACGCGACTGGCTGCTCGACGAGTTCAACAAGGAGCGCGACAAAGACGGCAACGTCGACATGCGAAAGTTCCACACCTTGTTCTATTATGACGAAGCCGAACCGCAAACAGCTACCGCCAACTATTACGGCAAGACATGGCCGGAGTGGTGCAATACAGAAGGCTATGTCAACAACGAGTTTCCCCACGCTTGCTATTGGAAGAAGTATACAAGTGTTGAGACCGACAACAAGAAGGAAGACTACTCGTCTGGAGCCAACTTCCGGGTTCTACGTCTCGCCGATGTATACCTGATGTATGCCGAGGTACTCAACGAGCTTGGCGAAAACAGGGCTACTGCTGTTGAGTATATCAACAAGGTACGCCGCCGTGTCAATATGTCTGACTTAAATGCTGCCGACTTCACCGATTACGAGACACTGCTCAACCAAATCAAGCACGAGCGCCTTGTAGAGCTTTGCGGCGAATGTACACGCTGGTATGATCTCGACCGTTGGGGCGACCTCCACGACCAGGCCAAGGTGAACGAGATATCAGAACGTGATGCCGACTTCCTTAACTTCAAGGTTGGGAAAAACCACCTGTGGATGATTCCTAACCACGAAATCAACCTTTGGAAGGGACTCACACAAAACCCTGGCTACTAAGTTATGACACTAACACTGTTAAGAAGTGAAGAAAGTAGAAACAGAAAATCAGCAAACTAAAAAACAATCATCAATGAAAAAGATATTGAACATGTTGATGGCAGCCCTGTTTACCGGATGTCTCATACCAACGGCAATGACAAGCTGCACTGACAACGGGGGCGACGGCATCGACTCTATAAAATGGGAAGGCAGCCTGAATCCAGAGAATACAAGTTTCCGCAACCCAGTATGGGAACCATCGCTTGAAGCTGGCTCAGTAGTTAAGGGCGCAAGTATGTTTGTCGCTGTATCGGCAACATCACAGTGGGCTCCAGGTCTTACTTACATTTGCAAGTCGCTTACATCCAACAACCTGATGACATGGAATGCCGGCAACGACACATTCGCAGAGTCGCCCTCATGGGGTGAGGGGCGCGTCAACTCTCTATCTATCGATTATGCCCGCACCGTCACAGGCGCTACTTATTGGATGTTCTACACCCTTGAAGGCAGCAATGCCATTGGAGCAGCCTCAGCCACAGCGGCAGCCGGTCCATATACCGACCGCGGCACATTGATTACAGCCGAGAGTATGGGCAAGAACAGTGTTCGCAACCCGTTCTTCATCGTTGTTACAACCAACTTCTATTTGTGCTACACCACAGACGACGGCACATATATACAGAAACTCAAGCTCAACAAGAACTCTGGTGCCACACTTAACGGCAGCGCTATAAAGATAACCTCAGAGGCTTTCGACGATGTTGCCATTGTACGTGCAAGCAGTTCTCGCTTCTATCTCATGGGGACAGTAGCCAATGGCGGTTCCAAGGAGATACACTATGCAATGGCCTCAACCATCACAGGTCCATACAAAGACCGCTCGGGCTCAGACCTTACAGCAGGCAGCACTGGCGAGCCTGCCATTGTCAGCGGCTCCGAGATAGTCAATCCGGAAAATCCGATGCGTGGTTTCATCAATGAGGCAGGAACACATCTCTTTGTAGCCTACAACGCTACTGAGCAGGGTCAGGATTTGATGAAAAGCGGATATGCACGCCGCCCTATGTTCGTGGCTCCGCTTGAGATAGACGAGGACGGATGGTTCAAGACTCAAGTAACAGCGCAAAAGGGCTGGACAAGTCCTCGCTATGAATAAGAAGAACAAACCAATAACTAAAAACAAAACCATTATGAAAAAATTACTTACTTTAATGGCAACATCGTGCTTAGCACTTGGTGCCAATGCACAGTCTTTCACCATCGACCATATTGACCAGACTCTCGCTAACGACTATGCTGGCGGATGCGAAATTGATATCAACAACAATGGATTGAAGGAAATTATCGTTTCAGGCAAACCCCAATGGGCTGAAGCACCAGGTCGTGTGTACGAAGACAAAGACGGCAACGAGGTGCAGTCTGACTTCCAATCTTGGATTCTCAAATGGAATGGTTCTGCATACGACAAGAGTGAGTTTCCGGAGCTATGCGGTCTCCGCTCGCACATCATCCCTGCCGACTTCAACGGCGATGGCTTTATCGACCTCTTTATAGCTGGCGAGGCATACGACAACTCTGGTGTATACCTCAACGATGGCAAGGGCAACTTCAAACTCGACCCCAACTTCAAGGTTAAGGACCTCGAAGGCAACGTTGTCAATTGGTGTCCTCGTGCTGCCGATGTGGCCGACTTCAACCAAGACGGTCTGCCCGATATCGTAACTATCGGGTGGAGTGCAGTAGACGGCAACCGTCAAGCCAATTGTGGCGTGCTCATCAATCAGGGCGACGGCACCTTCAAGAACGTTCTTGAGAAAGGTGTTATAGGCAATGGCGATGTCGACTTCGAGATGGCATTATGCACAGTACGTGCCTACGACCTCAACAAAGACGGTTATCCCGACATACTGCTTCAGGGCAATGTCGACAATGCCGACGCTAAGGCAACAACTGCAGGTGGCGTAGAAGTTGGCCGTACACTTATGGCATTGCAGAACGTAGGACCAATGGACGATGGCTCGGCAGCTTTCTTCGACCTTGAACTCGGCACTGGCGCATCTCACCAGATGGGCAACGGCAACTTTGCCATAGCCGACTTCAACAACGATGGCACTCCCGACATCTTTGTCACCGGCGAATCGCCCGACGACGCACGTCCTTCCGGCGAGTGGGGCTACTATCCTCAGCTGCTCATCGGCAAGATAACCAAGGGCGACGGCAACGAAGTGGCCTACACAGACAACACATCCTTCGTAGCCAGTGGCAAGGACATCCGTCCACTCAACAGCAACAACATAGGCATACGTGCCATCGACTATAACGGCGACGGATACTACGATCTCTTCCTTGACGGATGGACAGTGGATATGCTTGATGGTGGCTCCAACACACAGGCAGGATGGTTCTTGCCAGGTTCGGGAGCTGGCCTTACATCATATACACGCATCCCCGGGGCGTCAGAGCAAGGAATTTTCTTTCTCGACAATGGCGTAGAGAACGCTCTTAACTATGCCTTTACCGGATATCATGGCGACAAGACCTACTTTGACGATGAAACCGAGATTAAGCAGGGACGTTCTATGGTGTTTACCAAGAACCCTTGGTCGATAGCCACACGTCCTGACGCTCCGACAGCTCCGACAGCCAAGGTCAATGCCAGCAGCGTTAGCCTCTCATGGACACCAGCTTCCTCGGCGATGAAGAATGTCACCTACGAATTCTACCTCAAGAACAAGCAGACAGGCAAGTTCTACAACAATGTATGCTCATTCGTTGGAGGAGAACGCGACGGACAGCGCAAGGTGCTCCGCGAAGGCAATGCGTATATGAACACCGCCCTTACACTCAACAACCTGCCCGACGGCACATACGAGTGGGGCGTACAGACGGTCAATGCTGCACTTATCGGCTCGACTTTTGCAAAAGGTGCCGACATTGTTGTCGGTAGCGGTACTTCCAGCATCAACAATGCCACATCAGCCAAGGCCAACAGCGTAGAGGTAGCTCGCTACAACCTCAGCGGACAGGCCGTGACAAAGTCGCATAAGGGTGTCAACCTCATACGTATGAGCGACGGTAGCGTTAAAAAGATGATTGTTGTAAAATAAATAGTTAATTAGGTTTGTATGAAGAAGATATCATTATTGATAGTCTTCCTGCTACTTTCCGTAGCATCGACGACAACTGCTCAGAGCGTGATAACTGTCCTTATAGAACAGCATCCGCCCTTGAGCGTTGTCACCGACAACGTGCAGGTGGAGATGCCGGCAGACGGAACGACATTAGGAGGCAGCATCAGTGTTAATGGCGGCGACGGCACCTATACATACAATTGGACCGATGCCAATGGCAATGTGCTTGGAACCGAACCCACATTGGCAATAACCAAAGAGGGCGACTACTATCTTGCCGTAAGCGATACAAGCGGATGCACTGTCAGCGTCAAGTTTACAGCCACTAATTCCACTGGTATGGAGTTGTTGCAGAAAGGCTACTTCTCGCTTACTGCTATCGACGGCACTATCAGCATCGTCTCGACCAAACATCTGAGAAGTATTCGTATTGTTGCTGCCAACGGACAACTCGTTGCTGACACAGCGATTTCGACAGCTACCAAGCAGGTATCCCTGTCTACTGCCCCATACTCCAAAGGCATATATCTCGTCGGATGTGTATTTGCCGACAATACAGAGACTGTGAAAAAAATAACTATTAAGTAAACAAAATTTTTCGACATGAAATACATCAGAAGCCTGACTGTTGCCATGCTGTTAGCTTGCTCATTGGGAGCAGTGGCAGACGAGGTGACGACAACATACGCCAAAAGCGGTATGAACACCACTCTCGCACTAAAGTGGACATCCGACAACTATGGCACCATTAAATGGCAGACATCTACCGACGGAACCACTTGGACAGACATAGCAGGAGCCGATGCTACTGCCTATACCTTCCAACCGCAAAAAGACACATGGATTCGTGTCATAGTGAACGGCGACAATGCCTGCAAGCCTATCATTAAGACATATCTCGTCAAGACTGCAACCTTCAGCGTCACCAGCACAGCGACCTCCGCAAGTACCGCCACATTTGAGATATCGGGCCTCAACGTGCCAAAATCGGAAATTACCGAGTGGGGATTCTGCCATAACTACAACGGACTGAGTCGTACATACAGCAACATGTATAGCCAGAAAGGTGGCAACACACTGCCAGACGGAGACACTTTCAAACTCACTTGCGACCGTCTGCAACCCAACCAGAAGCACTCTGTACGGGTCTACTTCAAGACACGTGGCGGCTCTACTATATATGGCCCGTCCAAGATTGTCACCACACTGCCCGGCATTGAGTGGTCGTCAGAGAATTGGGAGATTGGCAAGACAGCCGTAACAATGCGTTTCCGCGTATCGGGCTACAGCGGCAACATTCCTGCAATGAAGCTGCTCTTCGGCACGGATGGCAATATGAAAAGCTATACACCGACTTCTGATGGCAACGGACTATGGTCGGCGAGGATTGAAGGTCTACAACCGGCAACAAGTTACAATGCTCAACTAACAGCCGATGTCGACGGCGAAGAACAGACCATAACCAAGACCGTGCGCACATGGACTGACTACTCTACCTATAACGTCGACCCAACGGTCAATCATGTGTCGCACAAGATTGTGTGGAACAGAGACAACCGCATACAACTAACACCCGACAACATTCAAGCCGAATATCCACGCTTGCAGCGTGTATCGGCCGACTCCATACTCCTTACCTATCACGGAGGCGACGGCACTGCCGTCAACACAGACCATTGGCAGGACATATACCTGCAACGTTCTACCGACAATGGCACCACATGGTCCAAGCCAGAGAAACTTATGGACCACACCAAGCGTATATCTAACGACGCTTATGGATGGAACCGCTTTGCCGACCCTACATTCACACGTCTCAAAAACGGCTGGATTCTGATGCAGTTCATTGGTAACGCCAACCCTGAAACCAATAACAACTGTCAGGTTTTCGTATGTATAAGCAAAGATGGCGGCAACACTTGGGGCGACCCAATTACCGTAGGACGCGGCCGTACATGGGAGCCTCAGATTGTGCAACTGCCTGGAGGCGAACTTGAGTTGCTCGTATCAAGCGAGGCTTATTGGTGGGACAACCAGCGCGACAACCTATTCCAAGAGATTCTATGCTCGCGCTCTACCGACAACGGCGAAACATGGACTACCTTCAAGCGTGCCAGCTACAACCCAGGCAAGCGCGATGGCATGCCAGTGCCTGTAGTGATGCAAGGCAACAAGGGCATTCTCTTCTCCATAGAGAGCATCAACAGCAACGAGAACCCGTCGCTTATATGGCGTGCTCTCGACGGCGACTGGGATAACGGCAACTGGGACGGCAAGTATGACGTCAACCGTTGGGTAGCCGAACCTATACGTGGCGGATGTGCTCCGTTTGCCGTGCAGATACCCACTGGCGAGATTGTCGTCATGGGACATCTCGGACAAAGCGGCAACACATGGCAGACCAACCGTAGCCAAGTGTGCATAGGCGACAATACCGGCCACAACTTCAAGTATCGCGCCATGCCTTTCTCATCACTGCCATACGGCGAAGGAGCCTATTATAGCTCTTTCTTCCTCAAGGACACCGACACTATATGGCTCGCAATATCACACAGCTACTACTCGGGCAACGACTGCAAGAAGAATGTCGTTGAGTATATAGAGGGCAAGATTGTTGAAGACTAAAAAATAACTAAAAAACAATACACATTACCATTATGAGAATAAACAAGTCTATTTTGCTCAGCACTCTCGGTGCGTTTGCCGCATTGTCTGCCTATGCACAAGATATCGAGGCGTCTCTGCTTCTTAAGCAACCTGGCAACAACGCTGTGGCTTACCAGCTACATCTCGACAACGGCACATACAAGTCACGGGGCAAGCGCCTGCCTATGCAGATTACGCAGACCATTACCAACGATGGCGACGACAAGATTGTAAGCGTCAAAATTAAGGCCGATGCAGATGTCTACTTCAACTTTGGAGCACAGCTCGCAACCGGACTCAACACCGATGGCAGCGAGTTTTATATGCCTGGATTCTGGTATCACCGCAATATGCGTTCACCAAAGGAGGCTCCTTCGTTTGCCACGAGCAGTAGTTGGAACTTTAGGGACGATCGCCTATCCACACCTCTCACCAGCGTGTACAATACCACCACGGGCAACGGCTGGAGCGTGTTGCGTGTAGAGAATGACGCTGCCGACGTGCAGACCCAACTAACCCAGGGCGAGATTATACTCCCCGGCAACACCACTATCGGCTACCTTGGCTTCGACAACGAGACAGGCAAAGCCAAACTCACCTTTGGCTATCCATATGTGGAAACTCCTCGACGCTACATACGCAAGCTCACACTCGCCCCGTCGGTAACCTCGTTTGTAAAACTTAATGCCGGCGAAGAAAAAACACTGACATGGCGCATACGCCAGACCAAAGCAGCATCGTATGGCGACTTTGTAAGCAGTATGTGGCAGTACTGCTTCGACAAGATGCAACCAGAGCCTCTCAAACAGCAGATGTCGGCCGATGAGGTCAAGGCACAGTTGTGCAACTACTTCCGCGAGTCGTATGTTGCCGACTTTCCTCTGAAGTACAACTCAGGTCTTACTGTCCTCACCAGCGACTGCAAACCGGCAAGAGAGGTACAGATTGGCTTCTGCGGTCGAGTGCTACTCAATGCCTTCAACGAGATAGAATGGGGCGAGGCTCACGGCGACAACAACCTAAAGCAAATGGGCGAGAGCATCATCGAGAGCTTCATGCAACACGGATTTACACCAGCAGGCTACTTCTACGACTTTGTAAACTTCAACGAGGGCATGCCTAAAAACGTTGTACACTCCATCCGACAGCAAAGCGAGGCGGTATATGCCATACTGCATTATCTGAAGTATGAGCGACAGCACGGACGCCAACACAAGGACTGGGAAAAGAAGATACGCACCCTGCTCGACAACCTTATCGCCCTACAGAAGCCCGACGGCAGCTTTGCCCGCAAGTACAGCGATGCTGGTACAGACATCGATGCCTCTGGAGGCAGTACACCGTCTGCCACATCCACCCTTGTGATGGGTTGGAAATACTTTGGCGACAAACGCTACCTTGCAGCCGCCAAGCGCACTGTCGACTATGTAGAGAAGAACATCATATCCAAAAGCGACTACTTCTCGTCTACCCTCGATGCCAACTGTGAGGACAAAGAGGCTGCCATAGCTGCCGTTACCTCAACCTATTATCTGGCAATGGTAACCAAGGGCAAGGAACGCGCCCACTACATCGACCTCTGCCGCCAGGCTGTCTACTTTGCAATGTCATGGTACTATACATGGGACGTGCCTTTTGCCAAAGGACAGATGCTCGGTGATGTAGGTTTTCATTCGCGCGGTTGGAGCAACGTGTCGGTAGAAAACAACCATATCGATGTCTTTGTTTTCGAACTGCCACACATCGTCAAATGGCTTTCAACCGTAACCGGCGAGAAACGCTTTGCCAAAATGTACGACGTTATCTACTCATCACTGTGCCAGCTGATGCCTACCAAAGAGCGCCACTTCGACATTGCCAAGCCTGGCTACTATCCAGAGGTTGTGCAGCACACAACATGGGACTACGGACGCAATGGCAAGGGATTCTACAACGACCTCTTTGCCCCAGGCTGGACAGTGGCCTCGCTGTGGGAGCTCTACTCGCCCGAACGCACGGTAAACTTCCTTAAATAACGACAACTGCTTGCATTGAAAAACGCAGCCCCAAAATAAGAACTGAATGACAATGCAGATATTGTGATTTATTAGTAATTTTGAGTCGCAAAAACAATACGAAACAATCAGCTTATGAATAAGAACAATATCATTACCTGTCTACTTACATTGCTTGCCTTGCTTTGCTCCATGCAAGGCAGGGCAAGCTATATGTTTAAGCACTATGGCGTTCAGAACGGACTCTCGCAGAGCACAGTATACACCATTATGCAGGACCGTACCGGTTTTATCTGGATAGGAACAAAGGAGGGACTCAACCGCTTCGACGGTACATCCTTCAAAATCTATCGGGCCAACAACGACGAACATAGTCTGCGAAGTGACTTCGTGACATCGCTCTACGAGGATGCCGACGGCAACATCTGGGTGGGCACCGACATAGGTGTATGGATATACAACCCAATGACCGACTCGTTCCACCATTTCAAGACTAAGACTGCCGGAGGTACTATCATTACAAACTCGGTTAATGTCATAACCGGCAACAAACGATACATATACATCTCTGCCAACGAACAGGGCGTGTTCCGCTACGACATTAAGGAACACTCCTTGACCAACAACCCGCTGTCTGGCTACAGCAATGTTGTGGGTATGAGCCTTGGCAAGGACAACCGTATATGGCTCGGACTCTTTGGCGGTGGACTTTACTGTGCCGACTTGTCGCTGCGCAATGTACAACCATTCACCGCTTCAGACGGCTCACAACCCTTTGCCAACGAGATAGTGTCGTCGATACTGTCCTACTCTGCCGACCGACTCTATATCGGTGCCGACCGACACGGCTTGTGTGAAGTAAACATAAAAACAAGACAGTGCAGTATTCTTGCCGACAGATACGACGGCAAGAATCTGTTTGTGAGAATGGTAGCGCAGAAGCAAAACGAAATTTGGGCAGCATCCGAAATGGGACTGTATATATATAATGTGACAACACGCTCTATGCAACACTTTATGTACAATCCTGCCGACCCCTTCTCTTTGTCAGACAATCCGCTCTACTGCCTGTTTCAGGACCGCGACGGAGGCATGTGGGTTGGCTCCTACTTCGGGGGCGTGAATTATCTACCCAACACCATCCCTTTGTTCGAGCGTTTTGTGCCGCAAGGCAACATGCGCGGCAGGCGTGTGCGAGAGATTGTGCAAGACCGCAACGGACTTATATGGATTGGTACCGAAGATGACGGCCTCAACTGCATGAATCCACAGACAGGCGAAATTCGACATATCAAGGAAAGCGAGAACTTTCCTAACGTCCACGGCCTTTGTATCGATGGTAACCAGCTTTGGGTAGGCTCGTTTTCTTACGGGCTGCGTATCATTGACACCAACTCTAAGCGGGTTGTGCGCACCTTCTTTGCAGGCAACCGTCCGGGCGATCTGCACGACAACACAATCATCTGCATCTGCCGTGCACCCAATGGCTCCATCTACCTTGGCACCATACGCGGCATGTGCCGATACAATCCTGCCACCGACAAGTTCGACTACATTGCCGGCGTGCCACCTGTGCTTATCAACAACATCACTTTCGACTCGAAGGGTTGTCTATGGGTTGCCACACAAACTAATGGCGTGTATATGCTGCCACACAACAGCAATAAGTGGACCAACTTTACTGCTCACAACAGCGGACTTATATCCAACAAAATACTCACCGTCTTTGAGGACAACGAGGGTACTGTATGGATTACCACTCAGGGAGGAGGTGCCTATCGCTACGACCGCACCGACAAACAGCTTAAACAGTTTATGGTGGGACGTAACAACATAGGCTCTACCATATTCAGAATCATAGAAGACCACCATGGCAGTCTATGGTTCACCACATATGCCGGACTTGTAAGCTACAACCCATCTACAAAGCAATTGCGCAACTATAGCAACAACAGCCTGCTGCTCGACAACCAGTTCAACTATAGTTCATCGCTTCTGGCTAAGGACGGCAAGATTTATTTGGGTAGCTTAAGCGGTATAATACGCTTTACACCCGAAAAGCTCAACAGCAACGTACACCTGCCCAAACTTGTGGTCACACAACTCAATATAGGCAACGAGGCTATCAACAACTTCAGCCCACACTCGCCTCTGGAGAAAAACATTGTCTTTACCAAGGAACTGTCGCTTGCCCACTCGCAAAACTCCTTCTCGCTGCACGTTGTGCCACTCGACTATGCCAATGCCCTCGGACTTGAGATGGAGTATAAACTTGAGGGCTTCGACCGCGACTGGCAGCCCATACGCGCCGACCACATTATTGCCTACAGCAATTTGCCTTCGGGTTCGTACAAGTTGCGCGTGCGCTTGAAGGATTACCACAACCAATGGGGCAAGGATGAGCTTGAACTTAAGATAGAAGTGCGCCCTCACTTTCTGTTGTCTATCTGGGCCAAACTGTTGTATCTTATGCTAATATGCTTCATAGTGTGGCGCGTTGCAAAATATGCCAACGAGCGCTCTATGCAGAAACGACAAAAGGCCATTGAGAAGTTTGAACACGAGAAAGAACAGGAGCTATACCAGAGTAAGATTCACTTCTTCACCAATGTGGCTCACGAGATACGCACACCGCTAACGCTTATCAAAGCTCCTCTTGAGAACATCATCAACAGCGGATGCATAACCAATGCCGAGGTTAAGGACGATCTCGACATTATGTCGAAGAACACCACCCGTCTAAGCGACCTCATCAACCAATTGCTCGATTTCCGCAAGACCGAGCGCGACGGACTGCGCCTCAACTACGAATTGTGCAATATCGAGAGACTCGTTACGGCTGTGTACAACCGCTTCCGTTCGGTTATGCGCGAGCGCAGCATCAACTCGTCGATATCCATACAGAACAGCAACCTGCACGCTTACGTCGACCACGAGGCTTTTACGAAGATTGTCAGCAATCTTGTCAACAACGCAGTTAAGTATTGCGCCTCACGTGTGTCGGTTCTGCTCAGTGCAGATGAGGAGCACTTCACGCTGATTGTGAAGAACGACGGCAATATCATACCGCCAGAAATGCGCGAGAATATATTCCAGCCTTTCTTCCGCCTCGATTCTGCCTTGCACACCACTACAAGCGGTACGGGTATTGGTCTGGCGATGGCAAAGTCGCTTGCCGAGCTGCATGGAGGCACACTCGCTATGGACGACGACCTGACGATGAACGTGTTCTGCCTGTCGCTGCCAATAAAACAGCAACCCACCGTTGTCTTGCCGTCAGATGACGATGACTGCCGTCCTGCCAACGATACCGAGCAGCACGGCGACAAGAAGTACACATTGCTGCTTGTCGAAGACAACGTAGAGATGCTCGACTACGAGCGTAAACAATTGCTTAAGGACTACAACATCCTGTCAGCAAACGACGGCGAGGAGGCACTGCAAGTGCTTGCCGACCATACCGTAAACCTCGTTGTTTCCGACATAATGATGGAGCCGATGGACGGTATGACGCTATTGAAGGAAATCAAGCAGAGTGCCACATTCTCGCACATTCCTGTTGTGTTGCTTACCGCTGTAACATCCGACAGTGCTAAGCTCGAAGGTATGGAGAACGGTGCCGATGCATATATCGTCAAGCCGTTCTCTATGAACTACCTCGCCGAAACCGTTGCCAACCTGCTGCGCCAGCGTGAGGAGATAAAGAAAGCATACATACAGTCGCCATTCGTCAGTTCAGAGTCGGTATCCATAAGCACTGCCGACACCGACTTCCTTACACGTCTCAAGGAGGTTATGAAGAAGAACCTTGGCAATAGCGACTTCAATGTAGACATGCTTGCATCTCAACTTAACATGAGCCGCTCAAGTCTCAACCGCAAGGTTAGAGGCACACTCAACATATCGCCCAACAACTATATAAGGCTTGAACGTCTGAAGGCGGCTGCAACTATGCTTAAGGACGGACAGTCTAAGGTAAACGAGGTATGCTATATGGTGGGATTTACCAGCCCAAGCTACTTCACCAAGTGCTTCTACCAGCAGTTTGGACTGCTGCCGAAGGATTTTAACAAATAGAAACTTGAATAAAAAAAACAAAGAAATCCAACTAATATGAAACGAATTGCTACATTCTGCGCACCGTTGTTATTGTCTTTGGCGACTGCGGCGCAGACATCGACCTACCGTAACCCTGTCATCGACAAGAGCGCACCCGACCACACAGTGCTTCGCGCCAATGATCTTACACTATCGGGACTTAACCCGTCCCACTTCGAGTTGAACATTGAGGACAAGCATACCCATCTCTACACCTTGCGCAACAGCAAGGGTATGGAGGTGTGTTTCACCAATTTTGGAGCTCGTATAGTGTCAATAATGGTACCCGACCGCAACGGAAAGATGCAAGACGTGGTACTTGGCTACGACAATATAGCCCAGTATGCCGACCGCGAACACTTTGGTAGCGACTTCGGAGCAGCCATCGGCCGATATGCCAACCGCATAAACCAGGGGCGCATAACCATAGACGGCAAGACCATACAGTTGCCACAGAACAACTACGGCCACTGCCTGCACGGCGGACCTACCGGTTGGCAATACAAGGTGTACGACGGACACCAGCTCAACGACTCTACCTTGCAGATGAGCCTTTTCTCACCCGACGGTGACAACGGCTTTCCTGGCAACGTAAATGCTACCGTTACGTATACGCTTACATCCGACAATTCGATAGACATACGCTACGAAGCCACATCGTCAAAGAAGACATTTATCAACATGACCAACCACTCATACTTCAACTTGAATGGTGACCCGTCGCACGATTGTGAGAATCTGATGCTCTATATCAATGCCGACCGTTACACTCCTGCCGACACTACATATATGACTACCGGCGAGGAGCTTGGCGTTGCCGGCACACCAATGGACTTCAGATGCCTTACCCCACTAATCCGCAATATCAACAACAAGCATTTTGACATGACACGCAATGCAGGCGGATTCGACCACAACTGGTGTCTTAACACTTGGCGCAAAGGCAAGGGCAACGACAAACTCATTGCAGCTGCACTGTATAGTCCTACCACCGGCATTCGTATGGATGTCTACACCGACGAGCCTGGCATACAGGTATACACAGGCAATTTCCTCGATGCCTCCTTCACCGCCAAGCACGGCTACCGCTATCCGCGCCACTCGGCTGTGTGCCTCGAAACCCAGCACTACCCCGACTCGCCCAACAAGCCACAATGGCCGAGCACATTGCTCGAACCTGGCAAGAAATACACCAGTCATTGCCGCTACCACTTCTCAATTGGCAAGGAGGAGCAGATTGCCTATGCCGACCCAACCATTGTGCGCGCTGGTGACAAATACTATCTCACGGGAACAAGCAACAACACGCCACAAGGGTTTACGGTGCTCGAATCGAATGACCTGAAGAATTGGACTCCGGCAGGCCGCCTGCTTACAGAAGGCAAGCAGGTGTATGGCGACAAGGGATTTTGGGCACCGCAACTATACACCAACGGCAAGACATGGCAGCTTGCATACACTGCCAACGAACAGGTTGCGGTGGCAGAGGCTTCGTCGCTCATCGGTCCGTATACCCAGAAGAGTGTGAAGCCGGTGGATGCTTCAGCCAAGAACATCGACCCTTTTGTCTTTACCGATGACGATGGCAAGTCGTATCTCTACCATGTACGATTCGATAACGGCAACTATATATGGGTAGCGGCATACGACAAGAGCACAGGTTCTATTGACTCCAACACCCTTAAGCGCTGTCTTGACAACACCGAAGCATGGGAGAATACCAGCGACTATCCATCGGTACCTGTTATGGAGGGACCTACTGTCATCAAGCACAAAGGCAAGTACTACCTGCTCTACTCGGCCAATCACTTTATGAGCCGCGACTATGCCGTTGGCTATGCCGTAGCCGACTCGCCTTTGGGTCCTTGGAAGAAACCTGTCAACAACCGCATTATACACCGTTCTACCGTAGGTGAAAACGGTTCTGGACACGGAGATGTTTTCTACGACAAGAATGACAACGCCTTTTATGTTTATCATGTGCACAATTCCTCCAATGCTGTCTCTCCACGATTGACCCGCATTATACCGCTGCACTTCACACCTACCAATGATGGCTACGACCGCATAACGGTAAAGATGAATGAAGTGATAGTGCCTATAAAACAGTGACTTTGCCTATATGGATATTTTTCTCAAGTTTCGGCTAAATCCGAAACTTGAGTTTTTTTATAAATTCGGTGGGCACTTGTCAGCTCATGTTTTAGGGAAATCCCTACCATTGTTTAGTGATTTCCTTTTTGCTGTGACACCAACATCAGCTACCTTTGCAACATCAAGACAGAAGAACAGTATAAACCATTAAAAACGAAAGAACATGAAACGTCTACTCATCGCAATCATTGCATTTGTCGCCAGCATAACTGGCGCCAATGCCCAGCACCTCACCGACATAGCGTTCGAGGCTAGCTACATCACCGACAAGATGGTTGTTGAACTCGGGCTGACCAACGTGCAGCGCAACAGTATCCTCCAACTCAACCTCAACTACCTCAACAGCATATCGTCCTACCGCGACATCAACTCAAAGACATGGAAAAAACGCAACCGGTCGCTGAAGAAGCTGCTCACCGCGGCACAGTGGCACATGTACAAGAACGCCAACTACTTCTACCGTCCGATAGGATGGAGGGACGGCGCATACACACACAACATATACGCCAAGTACCCGCGCCACAACTACGACTGCAAGATGCCACCGCCACGCCCAAGAAACGACAAATGGAAAGGCGACAACAGGCACCCCGACAAAATGGACAAGGGACCAAGAGGCAACCACCGAGGCAAAGACCACAAGGCAAGACAATTCGGAAGCCGCAGATAAGCGCCACACTCGCAAACACACATGCAACAGGACGGACACACGCCAATGTGCCCGTCCTGTTGGCGTTTAGACACACAACCGAAGACAATTTGCACAATTAAAGACATAATATTTCGCATCTGATGTAATAAAACCGCAGAAATGCCGTTCTAACATATAGAAACAATCACAAACAAACAAATGCCTATGAAACATTTTACCCCAGAGGACATAAAGCCATCAGATGCCACCCTCAACATTATACGGCAGATAGCCTATACCTACCGTGCCGTGAAAGGCTCCAACGGCAAGGCAGCCGCATATTGCCTGAACTGACGAAGCTATTTGTCTGAACAGACGAAACAAACAATATAAAAAAACAAGAGTACAAATGAAGACACTCATTTCACCATCACTATTGTCGGCAAACTTCCTTGACCTGAAGACCGACATAGAGATGATCAACAACAGTGAGGCCGACTGGCTGCACCTCGACATCATGGACGGCGTGTTTGTGCCAAACATCTCCTTCGGATTCCCAGTCATCGGAGCCGTGGCAAAGGCATGCAAGAAACCGCTTGACGTGCATCTGATGATTGTACACCCCGAGAACTACATCAAGCAGGTTGCCGAAACAGGTGCTATGATGATGAACGTACACTACGAGGCGTGCGTACACCTGCACCGCACTGTACAGCAAATACACGACGCCGGAATGAAGGCTGGTGTAACACTCAACCCATCCACACCCGTACACATGCTCGAAGACATCATAAACGATGTAGACATGGTGCTGCTGATGGGCGTGAACCCAGGATTCGGCGGGCAAAAGTTCATACCGCACACCGTTGAGAAGACACGACAGTTGCGCAGCCTCATCAACCGGACAGGCAGCAAGGCTCTCATCCAGGTTGACGGCGGAGTGAACGGCGACACAGCCAAAAACCTTGTCGAGGCTGGAGCCGACGTGCTTGTAAGCGGCAACTACGTGTTCAAGTCGGAAAACCCTGCCAAGACAATACACGATTTGAAGCGCGTCTAACGCGAAACTTAAGACACACGGCAATAAAACAATAACGGCACAACTCTCACCGAGCTGTGCCGTTGTCGTTATGTTTAACTTCGAATTTTCTTCATTAATGAAGATTCTCACGAGCCTTCATCGTTATCCGTTAAACAATCATTCTAAAAAATTTACCTTAAACCTAATAACTAAAAACCTAAATCTATTACTACTAACCTAAACAATCTATTAACCTTTTGACGATGCAAAGGTAGCAAGATATTTCTGTGCACGCAAACAATTCATTTTGTTTTTTATTCAAAACCTATAAAAATTGACATAAAGCAACCGGCGACATGGCTAAGAACCAATACTTTAAGCTTAAGCTCCACCCCACCCTATCATATATCACAAGCATCAGCACAAAAAAAAACTCAAAAAAACATTCTATTTAAAATATAATATGTACCTTTGCAGCAAGATTACGAGCCATGGACGGGCTTTCACAATCTGGGGTTGACTGGATTTGACAGCGGGATGAAATGGTACGTAAGCACGCGGAGCCTCGATGGCTAGCTCCTAAATCTGAGTGATCAAAAATTTA
>CALBYK010000132.1 GCA_937889855.1 uncultured Prevotella sp. | reverse complement strand
GGCGTTGAGCGTGTCGAACACAGTCTCTATGAGTATGGCGTCTGCCCCACCCTCCTCGCAAGCGGTCACCTGCTCGAGATAAGCCTCATACAACTCGCTGTATGTAATGTCGCGTGCGGCAGGACTACTCACGTCAGGACTCATTGAGCACGTCTTGTTGGTAGGTCCAACGGACGCTGCCACAAAGCGAGGCTTGTCGGGAGTAGAAAACTCATCGGCAGCCTGTCTGGCAAGCCTCACGCCAGCGAGAGCCATCTCGCGTGCCGAGTTCTCCAGATGATAGTCGGCCTGGCTTATGCGTTGCGAGCTGAACGTGTTGGAGGATATTATGTCGGCGCCGGCACGCAGGTACTTGCGGTGTATGTCCATAATGACATCCGGGCGTGTGATTGACAGCATGTCGTTGTTGCCCTTCATCATGCCCGGTGTCTTGCGATAGCGGTAGCCACGAAAGTCCTCTTCCGAGAGTTTATACTGTTGTATCATGGTGCCCATGGCACCATCGAGAATTAGTATCCTGTCTTTAACGGCTTCTCTTATAGTCATATAAATCTTTTAATAATGCTTCATCGCGCGATCCATCTCGCGGCGGTCTTCTTTTTCCTTCAGCGTCTGTCGCTTGTCATATTCCTTCTTGCCTCGGCATAGGGCTATGTCAACCTTTGCGCGTCCATGCTCGTCAATGAACACAAGCGTCGGCACAATAGTATAGCCAGGCTGCTTGGTAGCATTCTCAAGCTTGTATATCTCGCGTTTTGTGAGCAGCAACTTGCGGTCGCGGCGTGCCTCGTGGTTGCTGAACGACCCGTAGAAATAAGGCGATATGTTCATGCCCTTCACCCACACCTCATGGTTGTTAATATAGCAGAAAGTGTCGACAAGGCTCGCCTTTCCGAGTCTTATCGACTTTATCTCTGTGCCCGTAAGCACGATGCCGGCGGTGTAGGTCTCGACGAAGAAGTATTCAAACGAAGCCTTCTTGTTTTTTATTGACACCGGACTCTTCTTTCTTCTATTTTCCTGTTCCTTATTCATTCTTTGTGTCTCCTTACTCTTCTATAGTGGCGAAATCGGTGATGTGCTCGTCCACGTAATGCGCCATCTGGGCAGTCCACTCCTCCTCATTCTCCACGAACTCGTCGTCGTAGTCGTCGAACTCGGGATACTGCTCAAACATTGCCATGAACTCGTCGTCAGAGCAGTCGCGCTGTATCTTACGTCCATACTCCTTATAGAGCTTGCGCACAGAGAACAGCATTTTGGCCAGGTCGCGCAGTCCCCAGTCGCGCAACACCTTGGCAAAAGGGTTGTCGAAAATGAAGCCTCCGTAGCCATTGTAAATCAACTGCACAAAACCGCCATCCATGACCTCCTCATGCAGGATGTCATAGGCCAGCAGCGTTATCTGCGAAACGCTCAACTGCTGCATGTTTTCGGCATTAAGTTCACCGCCTATCGCCGCTTTTGTAGCGTTGACAAACACGCCGAGAAAAGCGTCCATATCTTGCATTGCCGCCTCGCGAAGGGCAGCGTCTTTCACTTTTACCTGTATCATAATGTGCAAAGTTAGTAAAAATAGAAGAAAAACACCGTCTTACTTACAAAAAATAACTTGTTTGCATCGCCGAAATTGAATTTGCCAATGTGTTCCGCCTGCCTTCACCTCGCCAAGAGGCTGACGCTGGTCAACACGGCGGAATCCATCTGCCTCAAGCATATCGGAGATATTCTTCGCTGCCAGGAAGTTCACCGGCGAAGCGTCGAGAAAGGAAAGGAGGCGTTGTATCATATCTTCACTGTTTTTATTATTTTGGTGTAAAGTTACGACTTTTATTTATTTTTTTTGCTCGGCTGCTTAATTTTCTTGCCTGTTTATTCTTTTAAGAGATAAAAGACATTCAAAAGAAGTAACAAACAAATAAAAACAAAGAAAATTATGAAACGAGTATTCAATCTTTTAGTGGTAGACGAGAGTGGCAGCATGTCAATCATACAGAAGCAGGCTCTCATGGGCATCAACGAAACTCTTGAGACCATTGGCAAGATGCAAAAGGCACACAAGGAAATGGAGCAACACGTCACGCTCATCACGTTCGACAGTTCCCACAAGCGTCTCATCTACGACA
>CALBYK010000131.1 GCA_937889855.1 uncultured Prevotella sp. | reverse complement strand
GCGGAAATCTTCAGCTCGAGCTTGGTACCAGCCGCGATGATGTGTCTACATTCTCACCAATATACACGGCAATCCACCAGGACGATGCAACACATAATGGCGACAAGAGCGAAGAACAACCAGAGTTCACTGTTGAAAGTGATGGTGTTTATTATCTCGCGTTCCATGCCGTCGCACCTGAAGGTAACGACTATTATTACACATACGTCAACGTGAATGATTTCATGCTCAAGGAGAAGGAGTCGGCTCCAAAACCGGGAGAGCCAGACGTGCCGGTGGATTTGCCTTACAGCTATGAGTTCAACGGCACTGCCGAAGGATGGAACATGCTTGACGCAAGTCAGAAGAGTGGTTCTACGTGGTATGCCAATGAATATGGATACCAGGAGTATGACGAAGAATGGAATCCTGTTGGCGACTCGCATCCTTGCGTGAGCATCACTACCGACTGGGACTCGGATGTCAACGACTATCTTGTTTCGCCAGCATTCAACATGAAGGAAGGCAAAACCTACGTGGTGAAGGTGCACACAGCCAAGACAAATGCCAATACTGGCGACTTGTCTCTTGAACTGACAACCGACCGCACCAAGACCGACTCGTTCATCTGGATTTCGTCACTTACTGTGCCTGCAACTTACGACGACGCCGAGAAGGACAAGACATACGAGTTTGAAATAAACAAGGATGGTGTCTACTATGTTGCTCTCCATGCAAGAACATGGGAAAAGGAGTCTACAACCAACCTCAACGTGTTCTCTTTCAGCGTAGAAGAGAAGGCAGATGTAGAGGATGAGGCTGTGGCTCTGCCTTACACTGCCGACTTCACAAAGGCTGCCGACACTGAGAGCGGCGAATGGGACACATGGACTGCTCTTGACCGTAGCGAGCGTGCCAGTGACACATGGCGCTGGAATGATGGAGCTTACATTACATTCGATGAGAGCTATGTAGACACTCCTACATCGCTTGGCGCATTTAACATTACATGTGAGAGCAGCAACTACAACGACTATCTCGTTTCGCCTGCATTCAATCTTGAAACTGGCAAGACTTACGTTGTCACAGTTCAGGCCATCACCCGCGACTATAGCGAAGCAAAGAACCTGTCGATAGAACTTGGTACAGAGAAGAAGATCGCAAGCTCTTACAATAAGATTGACGAGTTCACCATGCCTCAGGCAACCTTAGAAACCGAGTATCAAGCCGTTAAGGACCAGGTGGAGGAAAAAGAGGTTACTGTTGATGAGAGTGGCAAGTACTATTTCGCAATACATGGATCTGCAGAGGGCGAGGGCAAGAGCGTCTATGCTTACGTTCTCAAGTTCGATGTCCGCGAGAAGGAGGAGACTGGCATCAACAATGCTGGCGCGGCAAATGCATCCGCAGCACAGACTGAGGTATACACAATCGACGGCCGCCGTGTAAGCAGCACGGCAAATCTTGGAAAGGGCGCTTACATCTTGAAGACCAAGGATGCCACTGGAAAGGTAAGGAGCGTGAAGGTTGTAAAGTAAATGAAGGTTTGATATTTCATTATAGAAAGATATCATAGACTGTTATTGGCGGGACAAGGCTCTTGGAGGGTCTTGTCCCACTTTTTTTAGTATATATGGTGTAGATGTCAATATTTTTAACTAACTTTGCAAAAGAAACAAATCAAAAAACATAACTAAAACAAATTTAATGGAACCTAATAAATCTACTGGCATAAGCCCTATAACATGGGTGCCTACGCTCTATTTTGCGATGGGTATGCCGTTTGTTGTACTCAACATGGTGTGCACCCTTATGTTCAAGGGACTTGACATCTCCGATACGCAGATTGCCTTATGGACATCTGTAATAATGTTTCCGTGGACGCTCAAGCCACTATGGAGCCCATTGCTCGAGATATACAAAACCAAGAAATTTTTTGTCGTGCTAACGCAGATAGCTACAGGATGCGTGTTCGGACTTGTGGCAATGGCGTTGCACCTTCCCGATTTCTTTGCTGTGTGCATAGCGTTGCTTGCCGTCATAGCCCTGAGCGGCGCCACTCACGATGTCGCCGCTGACGGTGTGTACATGGCTACGCTATCCACCGAGGACCAAGCCAAGTACATCGGATGGCAGGGTGCTTTCTACAATATCGCCAAGATAGCTGCAACAGGTGGACTGGTATATCTTGCCGGCACGCTTATCAAGCACTTTACGGGTGACACTACCGGGCTTGACGCTGCGGCAATAGC
>CALBYK010000130.1 GCA_937889855.1 uncultured Prevotella sp. | reverse complement strand
GCCTATGGTGGACATGATGATGCTTCTTATCACGTTCTTCATGCTCTGTACGTCACTGGCTAAACCCCAGACGATGAACTTGACCATGCCTTCGAACGACAAGAACATCCAGGACAAGGACCGCAACGCAGCAAAGGCCTCACAGACCGTTACAATCTACGTTTGCGGCAACGACAAAATCTACCATGTCGATGGTATTCCTAACTATAGCGATCCTAACTGCCTGAAGGAGACTTCTTGGGGCAAGAACGGCATCCGCGAGGTGCTCATCAAGCACGTCACAGAGGACGGTTCTACTCCAGTTGCCGACATCATGGCTGCCAAGATCAAGCTCGACCAGAAGCGTCTCGCTAATCCTGCTGCCTATCCAGACAGCGTTTATGAGAACGAGTTGAGCAAGATTAAGCGTGGTGAGCTTGAGAGTGGCAAGGTGCCTACGATGACAATCATCATCAAGTGTACCGACACCGCTTCTTACAAGAACATGGTTGACGCTTTGGATGAAATGACTATCTGCAGTATTGGTACATACGTCATTGACAAGATTAACCCGCAGGATGCAGAACTTCTTGCAAAGCGCGGCATCAAGTAAATGACTAATAATTAAAGAAAGGACGAAGAAATGTCAAAAATCGATTTGATATCCAATGAATGGACTGACCTCGTGTTTGAGGGCAGAAACCAGGCATATGGAGCATACAAGTTGCGCAAGGGCACTTCCAAGCGTAACGTTTGGTCCCTCATTATCGTTGCCCTTGCTGCAGTACTTCTCTATCTCGGACTCCAACTTCAGCGTATGGCCGAGGCAAACAAGAAGGTCGAGAACACTCAGGCCGTCCAGCTTGCCAATCTCCAGGAGAAGAAGAAGGAAGCCAAGGTTGAGAAGAAGCCTGAAATCCAGAAGCAAGAGCCTGAGAAAGTCGTAGAGCAGGTTAAGTCTTCTGTGAAGTTCACCGCTCCTGTCATCAAGAAGGATAATGAGGTGAAGGAAGAGGACGAGATCAAGCTTGACGAGGTACAGAAGAGCGACAAGGCTGTCGGTACCTTCAACGTTCAGGGCAACGATGAAGTTGGTGGCGCCGTGCTCAAGGCTAAGGAAGAAATCGCTGCTCCGGAGCCTCCGAAGCATGTGGTTGAGGAGACAAAAATCTTCACCGTTGTGGAGCAGATGCCTCTCTTCCCTGGTGGCGACGCAGCTCTTATGGGCTACCTCCGCGACAACATCCACTACCCGACAGTGGCAGCCGAGAATGGTGTCCAGGGTCGTGTCGTAGTAGGCTTCGTTGTGGAGCGTGATGGCTCTATCACTGATGTGAACGTGCTTCGCTCAGTTGACCCGTCACTTGACCGTGAGGCTATGCGCGTGGTTAAGAGCATGCCTAAGTGGACTCCTGGTAAGCAGAACGGTTCTGCCGTTCGTGTGAAGTATCAGGTTCCTGTTACATTCCGTTTGCAGTAATATTATTACGCGACTATACAAATTGTTCCGGGCAATTCTCTCCGTTGGAGGGATTGCTCGGGGCAATTAACAAAAAAGTTAAAACTGAAATTAAAAACAAGGTTGAGGATGTCTCAAAATAGGGTTCATAAAGCTGGCTCATATTTGAAACAGCCTCATTATTTTATTCTGACGAATAATGAAAAAGAACATTTCCTTCATCTTCTTAATGGGAGTGTTTGTTGCGTCTTTTCTTCTCGCATCTTGCGGTGAGCACAAGCGTAAGGACGGTCGCACGGACACAAACAACTCGGGAGTGATTAGTTTCGCTGCCGACGAGAGTTTCAGTCCTATCATAGACGAACTGAAGTCGGTGTTTGAAATGCAGTGTCCTGAAGCCACTGTGAAGCCAATCTACACCAATGAGGTGGATGGCGTGAACATGCTTCTTAAAGGAAAGGTGATGCTCACTATTACTTCCCGTAATTTTACAAAGAAAGAATATGATTATCTGAAGGGAACCGATCAACTGCCCGAGGCTGTGCCTTTGGCTTACGATGGCTTGGCTCTCATCTGCAACAATAAGAATCTTGATTCGTGTATAACGGTCAACGATGTCAAGGCCATACTCTTGGGCAAGAAGACCAAGTGGAACGAGGTAAACCCGGGTTCGAAGCTTGGCGAGATTTGGGTTTGTTTCGATAACAAGAAGTCGGCTGCTGTCGATTATTGCTGTGACTCCATTCTCGGTGGAAAGCCCATCGACAGTCCTAATGTGTTTGCCGCAAAGGACAGTAAGGACGTTATTGACTATGTGGCACGTACACCAAATGCCATCGGCGTGATAGGCAGCAACTGGCTCAACGACAAGCGCGACACCACCAACACCACATGGAACAAGGCAATTACCGTCATGTCGGTGTCTAAGCTCGACAAGGCAACGCCAATGAACTCGTGGAAACCTTATCAGGCATGGTTGCTCAACGGCCGCTATCCGTTTGTTCGCACCATTTATGCTCTGCTGAACGACCCGAAGCGGGGATTGCCGTGGGGGTTCGGTCATTTCATCGAGCAGCCTAAGGGACAGCTCATTGTCTTCAAGGCAGGTCTGCTTCCTACGCGTGGAGAGATAGCCATTCGTGATGTTAGTGTGAACAGTGGATTCTGACCTCCTTGACGTGGTCTGCCCGTATAAAGTGGCTTTATCATATAAGTTATGTTCATGTCCGATACTCGTGTTCTTTAACAAAAGTAATATTCAATTTAACGAATAATAGAATTATGAAAGCAATCAAATATCTCGTAGCAGGTGCTTTGATGCTCAGCATCTCAGCCCCGACAATGGCACAGGACGTTAAGTCCCAGGTTGATGCCATCACAAAAGTAGTAGTTGACGCTAAAGGCGACGTTAACGCAACAAAGGCTCAGGTGAAGGAGTTCATGAAGGCCAACAAGAAGGATGCCAACGCGCTCGCTGGTCTTGGCCGTGCTTTCCTTGCCGCCAAGAATTTCGAGCAGGCAAAGCTTTATGCTGACCAGGCAATGAAGGTTGGCAAGAACAATGCTGCCGGTTATATCCTTCGTGGCGACATCGCCTCTGCCGAGGACAATGGCGGTGAGGCAGCCTCTTATTATGAGATGGCCACACAGCAGGATCCTCAGGAGCCCTCTTCTTATGTTAAGTATGCGCGTGTTTACCAGAAGGTTGACCCGAACGGTGCCGTTGCAATGCTTGAGAAGCTCCGCACTGTAAAGCCCGACTATCCTGTTGACGCTGCTGCCGGTTACATGTATTCTTCAAACAACCAGTTGAAGTCGGCAATGAACTATTACGACAAGGTTCAGAACCTCACTTCTCTTGACGATTACATCCTCTTCGACTATGCTTCTACGGCTTACGTTCTTGAGCAGTATGAGAAGGCAGTAAAGCTTGCACAGACTGGCATCCAGAAGTATCCTCAGTATGGCTCGTTCAACCGTATCGCGCTTTATGGGTCTGACAAGCTGAAGCAGTATGACGCTGCCGTTAACTACGGCAAGGCGCTCTTCTCAGCCACCGACACCATAAAGTACACTCAGAACGACTACATCTACTATGCAGACGCTCTCACTAATGTAGGCCGTCTTGACGATGCCATCGCTGCCTATAAGCACATATCAGAGATTGCTCCTGAGAACAAGGACGTCAACAAGTATATAGCTGAGGCTTATACCAAGGCAAAGAAGTTCCCGGAGGCTGTTGCTGCTTATGAGCAGTATCTCAAGGACAAGGGTGATGACGTGACATACAAGGAGTATGACAACTTTGCCGACATCTATCTTGAGCAGGCAGAGGCTGCTGCCAACGTTGCCGACAAGAACGCAGCCTACAAGAAGGCGAGCGACATCTACGGACAGATTGCCGACAAGTTCGACTACGCAGCCATCTACGCTGTCAACAAGCAGGCAATGGTCAACTATCAGATTAATCCAGACCTTAAGGCCGGTGCCGCTCTTCCTTACTACAAGAAGCTTGTCGACCTTATTGAGGCAAAGGGCGACAAGAAGGAGGCTGCCGACATAAAGAAGCTTGGCGTTGCCTATCAGTACATGGCCGTTCACTACATCCAGAACGACAAGGTTGCTGAAGCAAAGCAGTGGGCTTCAAAGCTGCTTGAGGTTCGTCCGGACGACGAGACAGGCAAGCAGATTATGAACTTGAAGTAACTGACTATTGAATTAATAAAGGCGCAGGATTTATCCATGTTATCAATTAGCGTGGATAAGCCCTGCGCCTTTTTCGGTTTATACAACATTTCGAGTGATACAACCTATTCCAATAATTCGCATTGTGGGAAGAATGGGGATTATTGGAATAGCTTAATAACTCGAAATACCGGATGCGTCATTTTTTCTTCTTTATCAGTCTATTATACTCTATGTGTTTTTTGAATTATCTCGCCAAATATGCGTCATGTAAAGCAACTTGTACACATTGTATATCTTTACGTTGGGGGTTTGGCCGCAAAGCTGTCGTTTGAGTAATGGCCTGGCTATGCGCCATAAGGCGTCAAGTGTGCCCGACAGTTTTAGGCGCGCGAGCTTTTCGGTGATGTCGAGCAGTCGTGAGTAGCCGCGCAGTTGTTGCTTGAAGTCGAGCAGTGTGCGGCATGCCTCCTCGGTCTTGGCTACGAATATGTCGTTAGGCTCAAAGTCGTCGAGCACTACCGGATTGTCGATGTGTCGTATGCCGTAGCCGTTCTGACACAGCCGCTTGCCGAAAAGCACGTCCTCGTAACCGTATTGGTGGAAGTTCTCGTCAAACGGATTGTCCAGTACTGCCTTGCGGGGCACAAGAAAGTTGGTGGTTCTGAACTCCCGGCTTGCGAGTTTCTGCCTGTTGGCGGCCGAATGTGCTTCCTCGCAGAGCTTCTCGTATCTCCAGCGTAGGTTTCCGTTCCATTGTTTTGGGCTGCCTCCAATGGTGGTTCCTCCAACAACGACTTCCACTCCGGTTGTTGCAGGGCTTTCGGTGGTGTCGTCATGGTTTTCAGCCGCCATTACATACTTATATATAAAGTCGTCGTTCTCCACCTGCAGGTCGCCGTCGATAAAGAGCAGCCATTCAGAGCGTGCCTCATGGGCGAGGAAGTTTCGGATGGCAGAGCGTCCGAGGTTGCGCCCAAGGCACAGATACCTAACGCCTTCAAGCTGTCTAATTGCGTTGTTGGCGGCCACGAAGCTACGGTCGGGTGAGCAGTCGTCGGCAACGACAATCTCATAGTCGAAGCCGGCAATCTCAGTCTTCAGCAAGCGGCATTGTGTGTGTAATGTATTGACGAGCCGCACGCATAGGCAGTTGTATGTAGGCAGGAGTATTGAGAGATGTTTTATCATATTTGGTCCTTAGGATTGAATTTTTGGCATTATAGTTGCTTTGTTGTTTACAAAGGTAAGTAAAATTATAGAAATATAACAAATCCGAAGGCAAATGAGATACAAAAAATTGAGTGCTACACTTTGTCGTGACAAATTAATGTATTAACTTTGCAAGTGGTAATAAGATTACACGTTTTATAAAAACAAATAAACAACTATGGTAAACTACAAAGAATTGGGCTTGGTGAACACACGTGATATGTTCGCAAGAGCCATCAAGGGTGGTTATGCAATTCCTGCATTCAACTTCAACAACCTCGAGCAGCTTCAGGCTATCATCAAGGCTTCTTCAGAGCTTAAGTCGCCGGTTATCCTCCAGGTTTCTAAGGGCGCCCGCAACTACGCCAACGAGACTCTTCTCCGCTACATGGCAGAGGGTGCCGTTGAGTATGCTAAGGAGCTTGGCTGCAAGCACCCGGAGATTGTGCTTCACCTCGACCACGGTGACAGCTTCGAGCTTTGCAAGAGCTGTGTAGACCTCGGCTTCTCTTCAGTGATGATCGATGGTTCTTCACTTCCTTACGAGGAGAATATCGCCCTCACAAAGAAGGTTGTTGACTACGCTCATCAGTTCGACGTAACTGTAGAGGGTGAGCTCGGTGTATTGGCAGGTGTTGAGGACGAGGTTTCTTCAGACGTATGCCACTATACAAAGCCTGAGGAGGTTATCGACTTCACAAGCCGCACAGGTGTTGACTCACTTGCTATCTCTATTGGTACTTCTCATGGTGCTTACAAGTTCACACCGGAGCAGTGCACACGCGACCCGAAGACCGGCAAGCTCGTTCCTCCTCCATTGGCATTCGACGTTCTCGACGAGATCATGCAGAAGCTCCCTGGCTTCCCAATCGTTCTCCACGGATCTTCTTCTGTACCACAGGAGTATGTTGACATGATCAACGAGTACGGTGGCAAGCTTCCTGACGCAGTTGGTATTCCTGAGGAGCAGCTCCGCAAGGCTTCCAAGAGCGCTGTTTGCAAGATCAACATCGACTCTGACTCTCGTCTTGCCTTCACTGCTGCTGTTCGCAAGGTATTCCATGACAAACCAGGTGAGTTCGACCCGCGTAAGTACTGCGGCCCGGCTCGCGACCTCATGGAGCAGATGTACAAGCACAAGATCATCGACGTGCTCGGCTCTGACAACAAGCTCGCTCAGCTCGACTAATATGTATTTCGTGGCTTGAAGCCCGAACAATATTAAATAAAACGACGCGCCCGGAACCGCAAGGTTCCGGGCGCGTTTGCTTTATTGGTGGTTGCTGACATGCCACATTACTCTCACTTTATGACGGCTATCTTGCACACCGTTCCTTTCTGTCCGTCTTGTGTGGCGGTCTCCACCATGTACACGCCGCTTGCCACGCGCTTGCCCCTCGTGTCACATCCGTTCCACTTGTATGTGCCTCCTGTGCTTCGCCCTTGGTTGACGAGTGTGCCGTTGGATGTCACAATCTTCACGTCAGCGTTGTAGCCCAGTCCCACGATGTTGATGTATCCGGTGTAGTCGGGGCTCACGGGGTTGGGGTAGGCCCACACGTTGTCCTTGGTCATTTCCTCGTTTGGTGCTGTAGCGTCGCTCGCATACGAGCACAGTCCGCGGTCGGTGGCAAAGTAGACGATGTTTGAGTTGGGGTCAACCGCCACGTCGTACACCATGTTCGACATCAGTGGCGAGTTGCTTGTGGTGAAGTGCTGCACCTGCGTGTTGTTGTCGGCGCTGATGAGGAACACTCCGTTCGACGACGTTCCTATCCATTTGCGGTTTGCCCCGTCCGTGGCTATGCATCTTGAGGGTATGCCGTTGAGCAGGTAGTCGGCGAGGTTGGTGCCGTCATTGCGCGGAACCTTGTACTGTGTGAACAGTCCCGAGCCGTCGCTCATGCTTGCCGTCGTCATGTATATAGGTCCGCCGAAGGTGCCTATCCACATGTTGTGCTCCTTGTCCTCGGCGGTTGTGTAAGCCTTTGACGTGCTGATGGCAGCCCCGTCCTGGTTGTATATGGTCGGCCCGAAGACGGCGAGCTTGTCGTTGAAGTAGTTGTAGGCATATATCCTCATGTAGTTCATTCGGCTGTTGACAAACCACAGGCAAGAGTTGCTGGCGCTGTATTGCAGTCCGTCGAGGCAGTAAGTGAGGTAGTCGCCGTGCGTCTCCTCGTGTTTCATGGTCTGCCAGCTGTCGGTGCTTGGGGTGTATATCTTTATAGGGTCTTCAATATGGCTGTTGAGCACAAAGATGTTGCCGTCGGACATGTACTTCAGTCCGGTCACGATGACGTAGTTTTCGCTGTTGACAGGCGACTCCAGCGGGCTGTTGCTGCGGTCGTAGCACTTTATGAACTTGCCGTCCTGGAATTCGTACATGCCGCTCTTTGCCCCCACCATGACGTGTCCTTCCTTCTTGGGGTCGAAGTCCATGCACAACACGTCTTTATAGTCGTGGCCCAATGTCTGGCTGGACGGTTTCTCGAATTCCTCCCATGCCGTGCCGTCCCACACGTGCACCTCTCCTGGATAGTTGCCGTTCAGTTCCTGGTTCCAGAATCCTCCCGTGGCATACAGTTTGCCGCCATGCGTGTATAGCCTGAAGAAGTTGTTGGACGCCGGTCCCTCGGGCAGTATGCCTTCTGTCTTGTATGTGCGTTGCCCGTCGTCGCCGACGGTGTAGTAGGTCAGCTTGCCGTCGTCGTTTCTTGTCCACCACTCGTTTGTAGTCTCGTCCTTCACGTTGAGCAGATCCTCGTCCAGCGGTGTGTAGTCGGCCGTGCGTTCCCATTTGCTCTTGTCGAGGATGTTGTCGGAGAGTTTTCCCCGGTACAGTCCCTTGTCCTTTGACGCGGCATACACATATCCGTCCTTGGTGTAGCAATAGTCGACGCCGAATCCCAGTTGGTAGGTGTCCACAACCACGTTTCTTTTCAGGTCAACCTTCATCACGCCGAGTCCGAGCGCCAAGTATGCGTTGTTGCCGTCAATGTATATGTAGTTCACCGTCTTGTCTTCGGACGTTGTCTTCATGTACAGGTCGGGCAGGTTGGTCACCGTCCCGTCGGTGTCGAGCAGGTCGATGTTGCTGTTCTCGTAGGCTATGACGAGTTTCCTCACTCCCTTTGCCCATCTCATGTGCTTGATGTTGATGTCGGACAGGCTGTTGGTCTTGTCGTAGACAGCCGTCTCGCCTGTAGCGGTGTTGTATGAGAACAGACTGCCGTCTGCCAGGGCGAAGCACATACTGCCGGCAGGAGCTATCTCGCTTATGTTGTTGAAACTCTTGTATATGGTCCACTTGCCTTCTTGTTCGGCAAACGCCGTGGAGCTTAAAGCCAGGGCGAGGCACACGGTTATGATGTACTTTTTCATTCTTGCATTCGATTTTTCATCGCAAACTTACATAAAAAAGGCGAATTATACGCCAGTTTTATAAAAAAGTTGAGGTCTCATCCCTTTATACTCGAAATTACATTGCGCATCGGTATTTACGGAATATTATTTGGCTTTTTTTATAGGTGGAATGTATTAATAATAATAAAAAAGTCATGTGGCAAGCGTTAGTTGCAGAAATATCAGCAAATATATCGTGTCATTTGCCTATTGTAGCCATATTTGTGGC
>CALBYK010000129.1 GCA_937889855.1 uncultured Prevotella sp. | reverse complement strand
CTTCCTCGGCAAGGAGGAAACCTTGAAGCGCCTACGAAAGGCGATAGAAGTGCTTGGATAAAGCAACAACGACGGCCGCTCCCCCAATCCGCAGACAGAGGATTCTCCCCTCCCGTTATGGAGGGGAGCGATGTGTGCGACTGATATTGTTTTTTTTATTCGCTATTCATATGTACAACATAGTAATCTACCTGTATTTGATAGGTGTCGCCATCGCCAGTATCTTCAACGAGAAGGTCCGCAAGATGTGGCGTGGCGAACGTCAGACAATCGCACTTCTGAAGCGTGAGGTGGACCCTACGGCGAAGTACGTGTGGTTTCATGCCGCCTCGCTCGGCGAGTTTGAGCAGGGCCGTCCGCTGATGGAGCGAATTCGTGAGCTGCATCCTGAGTATAAGATTCTCCTGACGTTCTTCTCTCCGTCCGGCTACGAGGTGCGCAAGGACTACAAGGGTGCCGACATAGTGTGCTATTTGCCGCTTGACACCATACGCAACTCACGCCGTTTCCTGCGTGCGGTGCGGCCAGTAATGGCCTTCTTCATCAAGTACGAGTTCTGGTACAACTATTTCCATATTCTCCAGCATCGCGGTGTGCCTGTGTTCAGCGTGTCGAGCATCTTCCGCAGGGACCAGATATTCTTCCGATGGTACGGCTATGAGTATGGCAAAGTGTTGCGTTGCGTGACACGATTCTTCGTCCAGAACGAGGAGAGCCGCCGCCTTCTGCACGGCATAGGTATTGACTGTGCCGAAGTGGTGGGCGACACGCGCTTCGACCGTGTGCTTCAGATACGCAATGCAGCCAAGCGGTTGCCAATAGTTGAGGCTTTCAGGTGCGGCTCGGCTGCCCCAGGGGCTTCGGCTCCTCCCATAAGGACATTCGTCGCAGGCTCGTCATGGGGACCGGACGAGGACATCTTCATACGCTACTTCAACGAACACCGCGACTGGCGGCTCATAATTGCGCCCCATGTCATAAGTGAGGAGCACTTGCAGCAGATTCTCTCCAAGCTGCAGCGCAAGACGGTGCGCTATACGTCCACCTCGCCTGAGGAGGCGGCAGGGGCAGAGTGCTTGATAATCGACTGCTTCGGCTTGCTCTCGTCTATATATAATTATGGTGACGTTGCCTATGTCGGCGGCGGCTTCGGCGTCGGAATACATAATGTCCTTGAGGCTGCTGTATGGAACATGCCGGTTTTCTTCGGTCCCAACAACAAGCATTTTCAGGAGGCACAGTGGCTCATACAGTCGAAGGCGGGCATAGAAATCAATTCTTATGAGGATTTCGCCGCCCATATGGACCGTCTGCTGAACGACAGCAGTGCCATTGAGCAGCTTGGAAAGGCGGCTGGCAAGGTGGTTGAGGAGCACACTGGCGCCACGGAGCGCATAGTGCGTGCTTGTTTCTGATGTAGCGCTCATGCAGGTGAGACGGACAGGATGCACTGCAACCTCACTTAGCAACTTAACTTAAGTTTCGGATTTCGCGCGATTGGCTAAATCCGAAACTTGAGCACAATGATTACCGATACTTGGTAGCAGCGCAACCAACGCTTTGTAGTGCTGCTACCAGGCCTTGGTAACAACATTACCAAAGCTTGGTATTATCGTTGTTTTTTTTGTATTGGCAAGTGGAACACGTGTCATGCCACTTGTTGGGCTTGATGAAATACCTACAGCGTGTAACCATTCTGCAAAATTGTCCATGCATCATATTGCTTTGTTAAATAAACGTAAATGTTCGGCATTGAAAAGCCTTCCACTCTTATATATGGTAAAAAATGAGTAATTTTGCAGACCGATTATGTGGGGATACACTTAGAGTCCCCTGCATGAGGGTGTTAATAGCGTCCGCCACAGAAAAGGCCAAGCGGCGTGGTTAGTGAATCGCTCGTGCAAAAAAAATAAAATGTTTTTTAGTAGTAATATTTAAATTAAACAATGAACACTTTAAGTTACAAGACTATTTCCGCCAACAAGGAAACAGCTAAGAAGGAGTGGGTGGTTATTGACGCCACAGACCAGGTTGTAGGTCGTCTCTGCTCTAAGGTAGCAAAATTAATCCGCGGAAAGTACAAGCCAAACTTCACACCTCACGTAGACTGTGGAGACAACGTTATCATCATCAACGCAGCCAAGGCAGTTTTCACAGGCAAGAAGGAAACTGACAAGGTTTACACTCGTTATACTGGCTATCCTGGTGGACAGCGCTTCAACACTCCGGCTGAGCTCCGCAAGCGTCCGGACGGAATGGACAAGATCATCCGCCACGCAGTCAAGGGCATGCTCCCGAAGGGTCCGCTCGGTCGTCGCTTGATCGACAACCTCTATATCTATGACGGAACAGAGCACAAGCACGAGGCACAGCAGCCGAAGGCTATCGATATTAACCAGTATAAATAAAGCATAGAAGATGGAAATGATAAACGCAATTGGTCGCCGTAAGAGTGCCGTAGCTCGTGTTTACCTCACAGAGGGCACCGGTAAGATCACTATCAACAAAGAAGAACTCGCAAAGTATTTCCCATCAGCAATCCTGCAGTATGTTGTAAAGCAGCCATTGCAGTTGCTCGGTGTCGAGGAAAAATACGATATCAAGTGCAACCTTGACGGTGGCGGTTTCACAGGCCAGAGCCAGGCTCTCCGTCTTGCCATCGCACGTGCACTCGTGAAGGTTAACGCTGAAGACAAGAAGGCTCTCAAGGTTCAGGGCTTCCTCACACGCGACTCTCGTGAGGTTGAGCGTAAGAAGCCGGGTCAGCCGAAGGCACGCCGCCGCTTCCAGTTCAGCAAGCGTTAATATTTGCGCGCTGTTTAGTATCCAAACTCGCGAGACCCGACAGAAACGATGGAAATATGGGACGATGGAAATATGTAAATGCTTCATTCTTTCAATTTTTCTATCTTTCAATCTTGTTGATTACCCGCGGGCTGGTTCGAAATAACTCAAAGGAAAGTAAACAATTAAACAAAGAAACAAAGAAATGTCAAGAACTAATTTTGACCAGTTGTTAGAGGCAGGCTGTCACTTTGGCCACCTCCGTCGTAAGTGGAATCCCGCAATGGCTCCTTATATCTTCATGGAGCGCAACGGCATTCATATCATCGATTTGCACAAGACAGTAGCCAAGGTTGACGAGGCTGCAGAGGCTTTGAAGCAGATCGCAAAGTCAGGCAAGAAAATCCTGTTCGTCGCTACTAAAAAACAGGCTAAGGACATCGTTGCCGAGAAGGCAGCGAGCGTGAACATGCCTTACGTTATCGAGCGTTGGCCGGGCGGTATGCTCACCAACTTCCCGACAATCCGCAAGGCTGTGAAGAAAATGGCGAACATCGACAAGCTCATGAACGACGGTACATTCTCGAAGCTCTCTAAGCGCGAGCTTCTTCAGGTGACACGCCAGCGCGCTAAGCTGGAGAAGAACCTCGGTTCTATCGCCGACTTGACTCGCCTTCCGAGCGCTTTGTTCGTTGTTGACGTGATGAAGGAGAACATCGCAGTGAAGGAGGCCAACCGCCTCGGTATCCCAGTGTTCGCCATTGTCGACACCAACTCTGACCCACGCAACATCGACTACATCATCCCGGCTAACGACGACGCCAAAGATTCTATCGACGTAATCCTTTCTGCTTGCTGCGGTGCTATCGCAGAGGGCCTTGAGGAGCGCAAGGTAGAGAAGGCCGACGAGAAGGCTGCCGCTGAGCAGAAGGAGGGCAAGGCTCCCCGCAAGGCTCGCAAGGAAGAGGCTGCTGCCGAGTAATTTTTCGCAATAACATAAGGATCGGAAATTCTTTAATTCATAAATCAGCATATTTTGATTAGAGAATTTCCGATTTTTGGGTTAAAGGACATAAGCAATAAAGCTATATAGGACGTATAGGTTTTGTAGGTCTTGTAGGTCTTATAGGTCTTATGAGTCCTATTCCATAATCAACCAAAACATTACTAAATAATTAATAAATTACAACAATGGCTATTTCAATAGAAGATATCAAGAAGCTTCGTGCCATGACCGGTGCCGGTCTTGCAGACGTAAAGAAGGCCCTCACAGAGGCAGAAGGTGATTTCGATAAGGCAAAGGAGTTGCTCCGTGAGCGTGGACTCGCTATCGCTGCAAAGCGTTCTGACCGCGAGACATCCAACGGCTGCGTGCTTGTTAAGAAGGAAGGCAACTTCGCTGCCATGATAGCTCTTAAGTGCGAGACTGACTTCGTTGCCAACGGTGCCGACTTCATCAAGTTGACACAGGACATCCTCGACGCTGCCATCGCTGCCAAGGCTCAGACTCTTGACGAGGTTAAGGCTCTGAAGCTCGGTGATGCTGACGTTCAGGCTGCTGTGACACAGCGCTCTGGTATCACAGGCGAGAAGATGGAGCTCGACGGCTACAACGTGCTCGAGGGTGAGAACATCGAGGTTTACGACCACATGAAGAAGCACACTCTCTGCACAATGGTTCAGCTCAACAAGAACAATGAGGAGGCTGGTCACAAGATCGCTATGCAGGTGGCTGCCATGAAGCCTATCGCTCTTGACGAGGCTTCTGTACCTGAGTCTGTAAAGGAGGAGGAGTACAAGGTCGCTGTGGAGAAGACCAAGGAAGAGCAGGTTGAGAAGGCTGTAGCTGCCGCTCTCAAGAAGGCAGGTTTGAATCCTAACCACTTCGACTCTGAGGACCACATCGAGTCTAACCAGGGCAAGGGCTGGATCACTGCAGAGGACGTTGCCAAGTTCCGCGAGATCAGCGCTGCTGTTTCAGAGGAGAAGAAGGCCAACCTCAACGAGAACATGATCCAGAACATCGCTAAGGGTCGTGTGGGCAAGTTCCTCAAGGAGAACTGCCTCGTTTGCCAGGAGTTCCAGTTCGGCGACGGCGACAAGGAGAGCGTTGCCGACTACCTCAAGAAGCAGGACAAGGAATTGAAGATTGTTGCTTACAAGCGCTTCACTCTTGCTGCTGAGTAATCGAGAAATCAATTACGCATGATTTTATAATTGGAGCCGTGGAGGGTGTGAGCCTTCTGCGGCTTTTTTGTTTGAAAGTTGACTATTTGGTGAGTTGGCAAGTTGACGAGTTGATTGCATGATGAGTTAGCAAATCCCCTTGTCTACTCGACTCCTTGTTCTCCTTGTCTACTCGTCTGTTTGTCAACTAATAAAGGAAACTTGTCAACTAAAAAGAAAGAAAAATGAAGATATTTGCTGTAGGTATGAATTACCTCGAACACAATAAAGAGCTTCATGGCTCGTTATATAAACCAGAGAGTCCTGTGATTTTCACCAAGGCCGACTCGGCATTGCTCAAGGATCACAAGCCGTTCTTCATCCCCGACCATATGGGGCGCATCGACTATGAGACGGAGCTTGTTGTGCGCATCTGCAAACTTGGCAAGACCATACCTGAGCGTTTTGCACATCGCTACTATGATGCCGTCACAGTGGGCATTGACTTTACTGCCCGTGAGCTGCAGAAGAAACTGCGCGAGGAAGGTAAGCCGTGGGAGTTGTGCAAGGGCTTTGACGGTTCGGCGGTGATAGGCGACTGGGTGTCTGTGGAGAAGTTCCGTGACATTCAGGCCATACACTTCCGCCTTGACATCAACGGTAGCACTGTACAGGAGGGCTGCACCTCAGACATGCTCTATCGTGTAGACCAGCTCATATCCTACATCTCACAGTATTTCACTCTCAAGACGGGCGACATATTGTATACTGGTACACCAGCTGGAGTGGGCCCCGTTCACATCGACGACAAGCTCGAAGGATATGTCGAGGACCGAAAGGTGCTGGAGTTCAACTGCAAGTAGTTGCAGCGGTGCTTGAAGATAGACTATAATACAAGAATATTCAATACATATATGGCAATAAGAAGCTTGCGAACAATACATCTCGTCATTCTCTTGTGCCTTGCCTTCATGCAGGCAAGCGCGCAGCGGTTCTACAACCTCACGGCAAGTGAGGTGAGGGTCGATTCGGTGTTGCCGGTTTTCAGCCACGTCGAGGCCGTCGCGTCCGTCTCTCCCGACTCTTTATACAATTTCGAGATAGCCTATCCCGAGTTTGTCGACATGCCCAGTGCCGATGTGGAGGCTTACCGCCGTTTGAGTCCAGGACTGCCGCCAGAGCTTCCCGTGGTGACAACCAATGTAGTGCTCGACCGCAAGCGTCCGTCGCTTGTGGCGTCGTTCTGCCCCGTTGTCTATCGGCATGGCGGATACCAGGTGCTGGCAAGCTTCATGCTTCGCCGCATTGCGTTGGCTAAGCCACGCGCCGCATTGTCGCCAAGCTCGCGTGCCTCGCAAGCCGACACCGTAGCGCCCGCCAACCGGTATGCCAGCCACAGTGTGCTGCGTGATGGCAAGTGGGCTAAGATACGGGTTCCTGCGACCGGCATCTACCAGCTTACAGATGCTGTTGTGCGTCAGGCAGGATTTGCCAATCCCGAGCGTGTGAAGATTTACGGCTATGGCGGCAACCTGCAGAACGAGGTGCTCACAGCCGCAGACCTCATGGCTTGTGACGACCTCCATGAGTTGCCTACGTGCACCGTAGGCAACCGCCGGCTGTTCTACGGCAAGGGTCCTGTGTCGTACCAGTCGGCCTCAACCGACCGCCGCACCCGCAACTACTACTCCAATTACGGTTACTATTTCCTTACTGAAAGCGACGCTGCCCCCGAACAGGTCGACTCTGCCACATTTGTGGCTTCGTTCTACGACTCGCCTGAGTGGTGGCACGACCTTTATGAGGAAGACGGCTTCTCATATCTTCAGGGAGGACGCAATTTCTTCAACCCAAAGGCTGTAGCGGTGGGCGACTCCATTGTTCTCACGTTCGACCGTTTCGGCGACTCCACCTCCGGCCGTCTGTATGTCAACGTGACATCTTCGGGAACAGCCTCTACGAAGCTTTCGTTTAACGGCAATGCGCTCGGTACGCTGGCAATGACGTCAAGCGAGACCAAATACAAGCTTGGCTTCCAGGCGTCGGGCATATATACAGTTGAGCCCGACAGTACCAATGCGAGGCAGAAACTTGTAATTAGTGTTGTCTCCGGCAATCCGGTGCACCTTGATTTCGCCTCGATTGCGTGGAACGACAAGAAGCCGTTGCCCGATCTTGCCGCGGCGGTGTTCCCGGCTCCCGAGTATGTCTATGGAATAACCAACCAGGACCACCATGCCGACCCACAGGCCGACATGGTGATAATCATCCCCACGTCGCAGAAGCTGCTCGCACAGGCCCAGCGCCTCAAGACTTTCCATGAGGAACACGACGGCATGCGTGTCAACATAGTGCCTGCCGACGAGCTTTTCAACGAATTCTCGAGTGGCACGCCAGACGCCTCGGCCTACCGCCATTATCTCAAAATGCTCTACGACCGTGCCGCCACGTCTGCCGACGCCCCGAAGTATCTGCTGCTTTTCGGCTCCAGCGTGTGGGACAACCGCATGTGTACGTCGGCTTGCCGCACGTTCTCCGTCGACGACTACCTGCTCGCCTTCGAGAGCGAGGAGTCGTTCGACAAGCGCTCTTGCTATGTTGACGACGGCTTCTATTGTATGCTTGATGACGGAGAGGGGGCAAATCCGCTCACGGTAGACAAGCTCGATGTGGCGGTGGGACGCTTTCCCGTGACTAATGCCGCCGACGCCAAGGCGATGGTCGACAAGGTTATATCCTACAACGCTGCTGCCAACAAGGGCTCCTGGCTCAACACGATATTCTTCATGGGTGACGATGGCGACAACAACCAGCACATGTCTGACGCCAACAGCGTGGCTGACGATGTGGTGTCCAACCACCCCGGGTATCTCGTGAAGAAGGTTATGTGGGACGCCTACCAGCGTGAGACAACGGCCTCGGGCAACGCCTATCCAGATGTGTCAAAGATAATCAAGCAGCAGCAGGCACAGGGTGCGCTCATCATGGACTATGTGGGGCATGGCTCCGAGTGGCAGTTCTCGCATGAGAACGTGCTTCATATGAGCGATTTCGATACATTCACCAATGCCAACCTTCCGCTCTGGAATACCGTAGGCTGCGACTTTATGCCTTTCGACCGCCTTGCCGACAACATCGGTACCAAGGCAGTGCTCAATCCGAACGGCGGCGCGCTTGCGGTGTTTGGCACGACGCGCACTGTTTATTCTATATACAACGCCATTATACACAAGGCATTTATGCGGCACGTGCTGACCTACGGTGACGACGGACTGCCCATAACCATAGGCGAGGCGCTGCGGCTTGCCAAGAACGAGACGACGTCAAGTCTCGGCCTTGCCAACAACACCTTGCAGTTTGCGCTGCTCGGCGATCCTGCCGTGCGCCTCAATCTGCCTACCGTCACTATAGTGATCGACTCCATCAACGGCATCCCAGTAGGCGACACCGGCAAGACGGCAATAATGAGAGCCGGCTCCCTGGCATCTGTTATAGGTCATGTCGACGGCCAGCCCGACTTCAAGGGAGAGGTGTCGTTGCTCGTGCGCGACAGCAAGGAGACAATCACCTGCCGCAACAATGCCGGCGACCTTAAGACGGTGTTCACATATACCGACCGTACCAAGACTATATACAACGGGCGCAACACAGTGAGTGGAGGCCGGTTCCGGCTCGATTTTGCCGTGCCAAAGGACATCAACTACTCGGATGCTTCCGGACTCGTCACCGCATGGGCCATAAACGACGACCATACCGTCATGGCACAGGGTTGTACAGACGACTTCATCGTGGGCGGCAGCGATGTGGCCGACAACGACTCAATAGGTCCGTCAATCTATTGCTACCTCAATTCACCGTCATTCCAGAACGGGGGCACTGTCAACACCACACCTTACTTTGTGGCTGAGGTGAAGGACCGCGACGGCATCAACGCCTCTGGCTCCGGCATCGGGCATGACATGCAGCTATGCATTGACGGAAGCCAGCTGATGACCTATTCGCTCAACGACAATTTCCTCTTCGACTTCGGCTCATACACGTCGGGTA
>CALBYK010000128.1 GCA_937889855.1 uncultured Prevotella sp. | reverse complement strand
CTTGCGTGTTAGCACGATGAGCATGTCCACCTCGTTCTTGCTGTACCATCCTTTTCCCTCAACGAGCGTCACGCCACGGTGGACGCGATGGTTGATTATGTCGGCAATGTCCTTGTACTTCTTCGAGATGATGAGGAACTGCACCGTCTGTCGTGTTCCGTTCACAATATAGTCGCATGTGAAGCTTGCTACGAGCGTGAACACTATGCCGTAGACAATAGTTTCTACACTGTGGAAAAGCAGGTAGGAGGACGAGATGATTGTACAGTCGACAAACTGTATGGCTCTGCCGAAGCTCACTCGGAAGTATTTGTTGAGCAGCATGGTGATGATGTCGGTGCCGCCTGTGGAGCCGTTGTGCGAGAACACGAGTCCAAGGCCGGCGCCGCCAAGCAGTCCGGCAATGAGCACATGCATGAACTTGTCTTCTCCTGGTGTCATTATGGGATGTGTTGCGAAGAAAGGTTGCAATATACTTATGAACACCGACATTATGCCTACGCCTATTATTGTGCGCCAGAAGAACTGTTTTGTCAGAGCGGAAATGGCAATGATGAGCATGAGCACGTTGAGCGCGAGCACGGTAGGTCCGGCAGGTATGCCTGTAGCATAATACAGCAGGGCTGACACACCGGCAACTCCACCCATCACCACTTTTTCGGGCAGGGTATAGGCACAATAGCCTATGGAGTACAGTAGTATGCCTACTGTGATGAACAACAAGTCCTTGGCGTTGCTTTTGAATGCCTTGACAGGTATTTTCACTTTTGATTCATCCATAGCTGTCTTTAAATTTCTGTTTTTAGAGTCTGTTTTTAATTGTTGGGTATAACGAAGTGCAAAAGTATGAAAATTTTTATTAATTGCAATGAAAATTCTACCAATTTTGTCAGCGGTCTTTTCGATTGTCCACTCGTGCTTATTTTAAGGTCTTTTCGAACAGTCCACTTTGTGCGTAACTCAGTCCTTCTATTTTGTCCACGCTTTTGCGTGTGGCGTATTTGAAAGTAACGCTGCGCTTGCCGTTGTACGACAGCCAGTGCAGTGTCATGTTCACCGTCTTGCCTTTTGTGTCGGGCAGGCGGTCAAGACGGAACGCCACTATGCCGTCGCCCCAGTATCCGCCTTTTACACCCTGTGCGTTGTGGAAGAAGGTAAGTTCATATGGATTGCTTGGGTTGGTAGCAACAAGGTTCACTATGTGTGGGGTGCCGTTGGTGGTCCATTGTGTGCGGAAATGAATTGTTAGGTATCCGTCCTCGCTCACAGTCCAGTCGCGCAGCAACTCTACAGGGTCCTGCCGGTATATTGTGGCGTTTTGATCGGATCCGAGGTCGGCAGCCATCTGTTTTGTGAGCACACTGTCTATCCAATTCACGTAAACGTCGTAGTTGCGGCTATTGCCAGGTTGGGTGAGTATACGGTAGTTGATGAATGCCCTCACCTCGTGGTTGCCGTATGGCGCTGTGTGCATGTTCGTGGCGTTGATGCGCGTGGAGTCGTCGAGTTGCATATAGAATGATGTGCCTTCGGCTGATGGCTTTACTGTGACGATGGCGTTGGGGCGGTTGAGTGGAAATACCGGGAACTCGTCGTTGTCGTTGTCGCAAGAGGTCATGGCCATGCATGCTATGGCTATTGCTACTGCCAAGCCAATGATGTTGGCAGTGTGGCCGATGTGTTTTTTTATAGCTTGTATTTGTCGCATTACGTTAATAGATTTTTTATAAAGGCAAAGTTACAACTTAATCCTGAAAACAACAAGTAATGTACTTAAATCATAAATCATAAAGGTTAAAAATATGTATTTATCTTCTATTTGTCTTGCAGAATTTATAATTGCTGGTTATAGAAATAATTTCGTCACGGCCGTGATGGATGTTTGTCACGGCCGTGTCAAGATTACTTTTGGGATGTTATTGTCCGAATGTTGTACCTCAATAAACTAAGATTTAAGGTCTTCGCCAAGATGTGTTGTCTGTTCGCGTTCCATGCGTTCAACCACCTCTTTGGGTTTTGTGGCATATGTAATCATTCGTATGGAGTCGTTGTAGCTGACGTATTTCCACAGCCAGTTGAGCAGCACCATCATCTTGTTCTTAACTCCGAGGATAGAGCGCAGATGCACCACAAGCCACAGTATCCAAGCGAAGAATCCTTGGCTACGGAACTTGCCTATCTCGACTACGGCCTTGTTGCGTCCTATTGTTGCCATGGAGCCGAGGTTCTTGTAGGCGAATGGTGTGAGGTTACTGTCGCTTACGCCTTCATTTATTTTCTTGAGGTTTTTTGCGAGATTCTTGGCTTGCTGTATCGCCACTTGGGCCACCTGCGGATGCCCACCGGGATATGCCGGGTCGGTGGTCTGCAGGCACTGGTCGCCGATGGCGAACACGCCGTCGAGTCCAGGCACACGGTTGAACTGATCAACCTTTATGCGGAAGCCGCGTCCGAGGAAGTCGCCGCCGATGCCTTCTACGGAGTTGGCTCTTACGCCCGACACCCAGAGGAAGGTGCGTGTAGGAATCTCCGTACCGTCTTTCATGACAACCTTATGGTCGCGGTAGTCGGTCACCATCTTGCCGAACTGTATGTCAACGCCCATGCTCTTTAGAAAATCGTAAGCCTTGCGCGACGAGTCCTGCGACATTCCGGCAAGCAAGCGGTCGCCGGCCTCGATAAGGTATATGTGCATCAGCGAGGAGTCCATGTCGGGATAGTCGTAGGGTATGACGTAGCGTTTCATCTCCGACAATGCGCCGGCTATCTCCACGCCTGTTGCTCCGCCGCCCACAATCACGACATTGAGCAGTTCCTGGCGTTCCTCCTCGGTGGCGCATGTGAGCGCGCGCTCGAGGTTGGAGAGCAGGGCGTTGCGCAGGCCCATTGCCTCGGGTACGGTCTTCATCGGTATGGCCCACTCCTCGATGTTCTTGTTGCCGAAGAAGTTGGTTGTTGTTCCTGCGGCGAGCACGAGATAGTCGTAGTCTATCTTTCCGATGGATGTCTGGAGTATCTTCTTGTCGGTATCCACCATGCGAGCCTCTGCCATGCGGAAGTAGAAGTCCTTGCGCTTGCGGAATATCTGCCGGAATGGGAACGAGATGCTGCTCGGGTCGATACCGGCAGACGCTATTTGGTAGATAAGCGGCGGAAACTGGTGAAAGTTGTTGCGGTCGATAAGCACTATCTGCATGCCCGATCCATAGAGGTCTTCTGCAAGGCGCAGTCCGCCGAGTCCGCCACCAACGATTACAACTCTCTTCTTTTGATTTCTCTGGATATTGATGCTCATATAAGTAAATATAAAGGTTTCGTTTGTGAGTCTG
>CALBYK010000127.1 GCA_937889855.1 uncultured Prevotella sp. | reverse complement strand
TGCTGCCTCTGGCGAGATATGTCCTATGCTCAGTCCTGATGTACCGCCAGAGAAGCGTCCGTCAGTAATCAAGGCACATTCCTTGCCGAGATGCATGCTCTTGATGTAGGATGTTGGGTACAACATCTCCTGCATTCCAGGACCTCCCTTCGGTCCCTCATGAGTAATAACCACACAATCACCGCTCTTAACCTTGCCACCAAGAATACCCTCACAAGCCGACTCCTGCGAGTCGAACACCTTGGCAGGTCCGCTGAACGTCCATATTGAAGGGTCTACCCCTGCCGTCTTCACGACACAGCCATCTTGAGCTATATTGCCGAAAAGCACAGCAAGCCCACCATCCTTGGTGTAGGCATTGGCAAGAGAGCGGATGCACCCATTCTCACGGTCGGTGTCAAGCGACTCCCATTGCGCGTCCTGGCTTCCCATTTGTGTGGAGAACTTGCGCCCTGGTGCACTGTGATATATGCGGTTGGCTTCAGCAGACACACTGTCGCCTGTGATGTCATACGCTTTCATTGCCTCTGTAAGGGTCATGCCATCTACACGTTTCACGCCACCATGTATGAGTCCACCCTTGTCGAGCTCGTTTAGGATACCAAGAATACCGCCTGCGCGGTTACATTCCTGAACGCTGTATTTCTGCGTATTTGGCGACAACTTGCAGAGACAAGGAACATGGCGGCTGAGCGCATCGATGTCGGCCATTGTGAAATCGGCCTCCGCCTCTTGCGCCACAGCAAGGAGATGGAGCACAGTGTTTGTACTTCCGCCCATCGCGATATCAAGAGTCATTGCGTTGAGGAATGCGTTGCGCGTGGCTATATTACGCGGCAACACGCTCTCGTCACCATCCTCATAATAGGCGAGCGCGTTTTTCACTATCTGGCGTGCGGCAGCCTTAAACAGCTCCACACGATTCTTGTGGGTTGCAAGTATGGTGCCATTGCCTGGTAGAGCAAGGCCAATTGCCTCTGTGAGCGAGTTCATAGAGTTGGCTGTGAACATGCCAGAGCAGCATCCGCATCCAGGACACGCACACTTCTCTATCTCCTCCAAGTCGGAATCCGACACGGTTTTGTCAGCTCCCTTTACCATAGCCGTTATAAGGTCGGCGTTCTCCCCATTCCAGCGTCCTGCCTCCATAGGCCCTCCGGAGCAGAAGACGGTAGGAATGTTAAGTCGCATTGAAGCCATAAGCATACCAGGGGTAACCTTGTCGCAATTGGAAATGCAAATCATAGCATCAGCCTTATGTGCGTTGACCATATACTCAACGGAATCAGCAATGATGTCACGTGACGGCAGCGAGTAAAGCATGCCGTCGTGTCCCATAGCGATGCCGTCATCAATGGCAATGGTGTTGAACTCGGCAGCATAGCACCCCATGCTTTCAATTTCCTTCTTAACAATCTGTCCTATCTCATGCAGATGTGTATGACCAGGTACAAACTGTGTGAAAGAGTTGACAATAGCAATAATCGGTTTGCCAAACTGTTCATGTTTCATACCTGCGGCGACCCATAGGGCACGTGCTCCAGCCATGCGGCGGCCTTCAGTACACACTGCACTTCTCAACTGATGTTTCATTTGCTTATTGTTTTTATTGTTCTATTTCTTTTTTTGTTCTTGTATAAAGTGCGCTAAAAAGCGTCACATAGTTAGTGCAAAGATAATCAGTTTTTACATAACCGCCAACAATTTTAAAGTAAAAATTGAGCGACACGTAAAAACTGACGTTAAAACACCGCAAACACATTACACATTAACACACAAATAGCACATTACATGTATATCTGTGCAATGTTTCCCCTCTACTCGAAACGAAGCCTTGCCACTAACGGCAGGTGGTCACTAAAGCCATTAAGATAACGTGGTCCGAGATAATTGCGGCGTGGCTTCACACCACCATACTTCTCGTCATTCTCAATCAAGAATCTCGCATCGTTGATATAACAATCATCTACCATCGGAGCAAGGAATCTGCTCACCAATATATGGTCGAGGCTTCCCCATTCACCCTGATAGCGATAGGTGCCTTTAGCCCCATTCCGCCCTATTGCCTTCTCCGAGACATCAGCCATACCACTCTCGCATATAATCCGTATACTCTCTGACTGTGTATAGTCGTTGAAGTCGCCCGCCACTATTATTTTAGCATCTGAAGACACATTATATATAGAGTCGACTACGGCAGCCACACATTCTGCAGCTGCCTTTCGGAAAGGACGTGATTGGCTTTCACCTCCACGGCGGCTTGGCAAGTGGGCAATGACTACATGCAAGGTATCTCCCGAAGACACCACACCCGAGACATAAAGAATGTCACGTGTAGGCCGCATCTCTTTTATAGGGTTCACCCTAACACTGTGACAGCCAATAATTCTGAAAGATGCAGGCGAATACATTAGAGCCACATCTATCCCACGCTCGTCAGGCGATGATGTCATGACATATTCGTAACGTGCGTTGCGAAGCAGACTCCTGCGGGTCAGGTCATGCATCACCGTATCATTTTCCACCTCGCACAAAGCCACCATATCAGGCAGTTGCCACATTGACGAGCCGCCGTCATCACAAGTTTTTTCTCCACATGAAATAACAGTCTGACCTACCCTATTGAGCTTTTGCCAATAGCGTGTGCGAGTCCAATGATAAACACCGTCAGGGAGATATTCCGTGTCGTTTTTAAGCGAGTCGTGCTGGCAATCGAACAGATTCTCACAATTGAGTTCCACAAATGTGAATATGGAGAGGATAAGCAGTGAGAGAGCCATAATATTTTCTATTTAGTAACAGTTAAAAAATAACTTGGTACAAAAATGCTAAGCAGATTTGCACCTAAC
>CALBYK010000126.1 GCA_937889855.1 uncultured Prevotella sp. | reverse complement strand
CGACGTGATGAACAAGCAGCGCCCCGTCATCTACGAGAAGCGCCGCCACGCTCTCATGGGCGAGCGCATCGGCATGGACATCACGAACATCATTTGGGACCGTGTCGTCAACATCATCGAGACAAACGACTATGATGGTTGCCGCGAGCAGTTCCTCAAGATACTTGCGATGGAATGTCCGTTCGACGAAGCCGACTTCGAGAACATCAAGCATGAAGACCTTGAAGAGCGTGCCTTCCAGAGCGCAATGGCTACATTCAAGCGTAAGACAGACCGAATAGAGAGTGTTGCTTGGCCTATCATCAAGGACGTAGAGGAGCAACAGGGAGCCATATACGAGCGCATTATGGTGCCAATTACAGACGGCAAGCGTGTATACAACATCCCTTGTAACCTCAAGGAGGCTTATCGTACAGAGGGCAAAGATGTAGTGAAGCAATTTGAGCGCGTCATCATGCTCCACATCATCGATGACTGCTGGAAAGAGAATCTGCGCCAGCTTGACGAGCTTCGCCACAGTGTGCAGAACGCCTCATACGAGCAGAAGGACCCGTTGCTCATATTCAAGCTTGAAAGTGCGAAACTCTTCGACTCGATGGTGAATGACATGAACAACCGCATCACAAGTATCCTTACACGAGGACAGATTCCTGAAATGCAGAAACAGGGAGACAACCAAGAGAACGCAACTGAACAGAAATAACGTTACGCGTTAAACAATACTCATGCCGAGCATGACGACAAAAAAAAAGAGTTGGACTTTTTATAGAGTCCAACTCTTTTTTTGTTGATGAAAATAAATATAAAACAAGATAATGAATGATATATTATAAGGTAGGAATACAGAACCTACTGTCTAACAATAATCTTCTTGCCATTCTTGACATACAGACCAGGAGCAAGAAGTTCGGAACACGTCCCTACACAATAGCCATTCAAGTTGTATATGTTCCTGTTATCATCTACATCCGACACAATTTCTGATATACCAGTTTCCTTCCCGTCCAAATTGAGCCTTGCATTAGCTATTGTCTCGGACGCACAAATAAAATAAGCCCTCATTCCTTTCATGGATGTACCCGCTTTTGGCCGTTTAAACTCAGCATTGCCATTGACGAATAAAGAAACCTTACTCTCATCCTCGCTGAACATCTTAGGACTATACACGCCTTGAAACTTGTATTTGCTATCGCCAACAGCCTCCGGCTGCTCGCCTACCATATCCACACCTTTAAACTCAGGGTTGACAATATCAGCACTTGGCTTAATGAGATAAGGCTTTCCGGCCTTTATCTTCTCAGTATTCTGCACGAAAAACATGACATCACCCTCCTCGCTACCATATTCCATCACACGTACATCAACACCATTAAGCCTACCGTTGTCCAAAGCAATGTCAAACGGCACAC
>CALBYK010000125.1 GCA_937889855.1 uncultured Prevotella sp. | reverse complement strand
GTCGGCATCCTGCTCGATGGCACCCGACTCACGGAGGTCGCTAAGCTGCGGACGCTTGCCCTCCAGTCCCTCACGGTTCTCCACTGTACGGTTGAGCTGCGAGAGAGCCAGGATGGGGATGTCAAGCTCCTTTGCGAGTCCTTTGAGCGACTGCGATATCTTCGACACCTCCTCCTGACGGCTGCCGAAACGCATTCCGTTGGCATTCATGAGCTGGAGATAGTCAATCATTATTATCTTCACACCCTTCTCGCGCACAAGACGGCGGGCCTTGGTGCGAAGCTCAAATATGGAGAGTCCCGGGGTGTCGTCAATATATAAAGGTGCGCCCTGGAGCAAGCGTATGTTCTTGTCAAGCCGCTCCCACTCGTCATCCGACAGCTGACCGTTAAGCATCTTGCTGCCCGGAATCTCGCATACGTTGGATATGAGACGGTTGACAAGCTGCACATTGTTCATCTCAAGCGAGAAGAACGCTATAGGCGTGTTGTAGTCAACAGCAATGTTCTTGGCAAGCGACAAGGCGAACGACGTCTTACCCATGGCAGGACGCCCGGCGATAATCACAAGGTCAGAACTCTGCCATCCACTCGTCTTCTTGTCCAACTCCTCATAACCAGTAGGCACACCCGTCAAGCCTCCCGCATTGGCAGAAGCCTTCTGGAGAATCTCTATGGCACGCGTTATAACCGGGTCAACCTGGGTGTAGTCCTTCTTCATGTTGCGCTGCGAGAGCTCGAAGAGCGATCCCTCAGCCTCCTGCATAAGCTCGTCAACGTCCTGTGTCTCGTCGAAAGCCTTTGTTTCCACTACACTCGCATAGGATATGAGCTGGCGGGCAAGATATTTCTGGGCAAGAATCTTGGCATGGTATTCAATGTGTGCAGAAGACGCCACATGCGAGCTAAGCTCAACAATATAAGGAGCACCGCCAACCTCATCTATCGTTCCCTCACGCTTCAGTTCATCCACAACTGTCATTATGTCAACCGGATTCTCGTTCATCGAGAGAGTCTGTATGGCGTTGTAGATTTTCTGGTGACGAGGCTCATAGAACGTTTCAGGACGCAACGTCTCCGACACCATAGAGAAGGCATCCTTGTCTATCATGAGCGCACCCAGCACCACCTTCTCTATATCAACGGCCTGTGGCTGCAGATGTCCATAGTTCTTGTCAAACGCCTTTGACTGCTGGCGGGCTGGCTTCTTTTCAGTAATGTTGTTTGGCATACGTTATTTTTGAATATACACGCGTCGCTATTGTCTCTCCACTCTGTTGTTCTCCGGGAAAACCACCGTCGGACGGAACGACTTTGCCTCCTCAAAGTCCATGAGAGCGTAAGAAATAATAATGACAGTATCGCCAATCGCAACCTTTCGCGCTGCGGCACCGTTCAGACATATGCAGCCTGAGCCACGCTCGCCCTTGATTATATATGTCTCAAAACGCTCGCCGTTGTTATTATTGACAATCTGCACTTTCTCTCCCTCAATCATATTTGCGGCATCCATGAGGTCCTCGTCGATGGTGATGCTGCCCATGTAATTAAGGTTGGCCTGTGTAACCTGCACACAATGCAACTTTGATTTCAAAACTTCTATCATCATAGTGTAATCAAGCTATGTTGGGATGGTCTATTTCTTGTAAGTAATATGGTCTATAAGACGGATAGGGGTCTTGCCGCAATACACGGTGATACAGCCGGCAATATAGTCGCTGTCATCCCAATTGTTGACATCAAGCAATGTGTTGCCGTCCACAATGGAGAAATATTCCACCTCAAGCCCGTCAACTGAATTGATGTCGTCTACAACTTTGTCATGTGTCTCCTGAACGGTGTGGGTCTTGGCATACTCCTTGCTTGACTCAAGAGCCTCGTAGATTTTAGGAGCTATCTTGCGCTCGTCAGCGGAAAGGAGCGTGTTGCGGGAACTCTTGGCAAGACCGTCGCCCTCACGCACAGTCTCACACTCCACTATCTGAAGCTTCAGCCCAAGATAGCGCACGAGAGCCTTTATGACGGCTATTTGCTGCCAGTCCTTCTCTCCGAAATAAGCACGGTCAGGACGAACTATGTAGAACAGACGAGACACCACCTGGCATACGCCATTGAAATGGCCGGGACGGTGGGCACCCTCCATCACGGTTGTTACCGGCGGAAACTCAAAATGGCGTTTGTCGGGTGTGGGATACATTTCCTCTACTGAAGGAGCGAACACATAGTCGGCACCACAAGACTCAAGCAGACGACAGTCGGCGTCAAGTGTGCGCGGATAACGCTCCAGGTCTTTCTTGTCATTGAACTGTGTCGGATTGAGGAATACCGATACGACGGTCACACCGTTTTCTGCCACGCTACGCTTCACGAGCGAGGCGTGTCCTTCATGTAGGGCACCCATTGTTGGCACCAATCCTACCTTCTTACCTTCCTTCCGAACTTCGAACAACTCATTCTGAAGTTCAACAATACTTCTGAACAGTTTCATCTTTAATAAAATTTTATAAGCTAAAAGCTTTCCTTATTTTTCGATTTTAAGTGCAAAATAACAACTTTTTTCTTAAATAAGAAAGAATAACTCTAAAAATATGACAAATCAGCGGCAGAATGGGGGTTATTCAAGTTAATTGACGTTTTTCTAAACTTTTTTTTGTAACTTTGCACACGATAGTGCGCGGTGACAGAAGCTTGCACGAGCATGTTGGCCTCACACGCACAAACAAAACACATAATAGAGCATGGCAAAGAAAATCTTATTCATCAAT
>CALBYK010000124.1 GCA_937889855.1 uncultured Prevotella sp. | reverse complement strand
ACACTCTCTCCCCACAAACATGAGTGTATGCCACGCATGAGGTTGTGTTTGTCTTCCTTGATGCCGTCGTATGGATTGAAGCTGTATATGCCAGGAAGCAATGTGGGCTTGTATTCTTGACTGAGATAGAAATACGACACCGGCACATCAATAAGGTCATTGCCGTGGTCTGTTGTCTTCTTCGGACCGTCTGGCAGCCACGACCGCCACCACATCACCGTAGTATACGGAGAGAGTCCGCCGTCGACAACATCGTCCCAGGCTATCATTTTCTTTCCGTGCTCACGAAAGAACGCTTCCATCGTATGATTGAACCATGTCTGTAGCTGCGGTTCTGTCGATAGTCCATTTGCCTTCATGCGCTTTTGGCAGTCGGGACACGCTTTCCAGTTCTTCATATCCACTTCGTCACCGCCAATATGCACATACTCAAATGGAAAGAGTTGGAACATCTCTTCCCACACGTTGCGGCAGAACTCAAGCATAGAGTCCTTGCCGGGACACATAGGGGTTGTGAACAGTTTGCCCCACCCGTTCTGAGCGAAGCACGACAGCCCACTGTAGCTTTCTATTGCGGCAAGGCTGTGCCCCGGCATATCTATCTCTGGCACAACATCGATGCCACGCTGCTTGGCATATGCCACCACGTCGCGCACATCGTCTTGCGTGTAGAACCCACCATATTCCATTGTGCCGTCGGCAGCATTGCGCAACTTGCTTTCTTGAAGCCGCAGATTTGGCATATCCTCCTCATTTGCACGGCGTATGCATGTGGAGTCTTGCCGGTTCAGCTTGCGCCATGCACCACGGCTCGTGAGCAGAGGATAACGCTTTATCTCCACGCGCCAACCTTGGTCATCGGTCAGATGCCAGTGGAAACGGTTGAACTTGTAGAAAGCCATCACATCGAGCAAATGCTTCAGCTCATCCGTGGTATAGAAGTGTCGCGAGCAGTCTATCATAAGTCCGCGCCATCCAAACCGTGGCTTGTCGATTATGTCAACGCATGCAACAGCTATCTTGTTGCCTTCCTTGGTCATAAGCTGGCGCAGAGTGGCGATGGCATTTATAATGCCGCCGTAATCGGATGCACATAGCGTGGCTTTATGCTTATCGGTTGTGATATGATATGCGCTGTCTGTTGAAGCTATGCGCAAATTAATTGTGGCATCGCCAGAGACGACTGACAGGCGCATTGCATACTCCTTCTCTATAGCCTCAGCAAGATAGTTTGCTGCCGGACGCAACGCTTCATCGTCAATGCCTATTGTGCTTGTCTTGCACAAGCGCAGGCTGCCTGAATTGACTGTCATCTTGTTGGGTACAGGTATTATAGCCACCGGATTGGCCATGCACACTGTTGACGTCAGAATTAAAGCGAGCGATAATATCGCCCTTCGAATTGATTTTGTCATTGCCATATATAAAAATAGTCTTTATTAATTATAAGAAATACAACGTAAATTCAACGGGCAAACACCTTTTCCAACGCTTCTTGCGCAAACTCCACAGCGTCGCCCTGCGCCACACTTGGATAGGCACTATGCTGCAATGTCCATGCCTCGTCCATCGCGTAGAAGTCGAACTTTGGCATTGGCTTGCCGTCGAGCGACTGGGCAAGGGCATCGAGCCATGCCTTCCAGCGCGGATAGTAGAAGTCGGCGAGCACCCCGTTCCATTCCTTGTGGGCATACTCGCGCAGCCCTCCTGCCTCGGAAGCCTCGCGGCCACCCCATGTCGTTATCTGTACGCGGGCATTCCATTCATAATGGTCGCTCTCGGCTGCAGACTGCCCAAGTTTGCGTGCCTGACCAATCCAGCGCCCCACCATAAAGTCGGGCATCGACGAGAGCAATCGGTCCTGTTGGAGCAAGATGTCAAGGAAACGGGCTGATGCATGCGTCAACATCACGCGGTCTTTGGCACGATAGGCTGCCACAATCTCATGGTATACATAGCGGGCCTGTTCGGCAATGGCCTGACGGACGATGTCGACAAGGTCGTAGCGGAAATTGTCGTTGACTTTCACTTCGCGTGATGCCTCAACCATCAGCCGCGCGGCACGTATCACGTCGTCGGGATTGTAGAAATCTTCCATCTCCGACCACGACGACACCTGGTAAACATCAAGCGAAGGACGCGCACAGAGCACCGACTCATGGCATCCCTGCTCCAGCACATCCGCCCCGGCACCATACACAGAGCGTGCCAGCAACCGCCACGCCTCGCGCGTCTTGGCATTAGTCTGGTTGCCGTAGCGTGCTTTGACATAGCCGTTAAGCCACCAACTCCAGTCGAACTCGCTGTCGCGCCACGGCAGCTCCGATACAAGTTCATACATAACGGGGTTGTTCTCTATTCCCTCCATCGTCAGCCCCACGCCTTTCATTGTCGTTGCGAACTGGCTGCAACGTGCCTTGTAGTATTCAGCAATGACATGTTGCAGTTTTCCGAACATACCAACATTGCCGCCATAGTTGAGCAACATGCAGAAAGCCCAGTCGTGTCCGCAGAACCCACTGGGACGATGCCATGTTGACGAAGGGTCGCCCCACTGCGGACGCGTTTCCGAATAGAGGTCGAGCACAAGCAAGTCGCCATTTTTAAGGCTACTAATCATCTCCTCATGCGGACAAGCCTGCCACGCCTGCGCCACCCACACAGCCTGCGGATTCTGTCGTTTCATCTCGCGCATTATTGCCTCGCCGGCAGCCTTGAGGTCAACATCGCCCACATTGCCGCCCTCATGGAATGGATCCATGCTGTAAAAGTCGGCCGTACCGTAGAGCCGCCGCTGCTCCTTATAATATAATGTGGCTATTTGGGAGAAACGCTTATCTGTTGGCAACAGAAATGCAGGACGCTTGTAGCCGCACCACATTCCGGGGTCAGCAACATTCAGATGCAGACGCTCACGCGCGTCGTGAGGCACCATGCCCGAATATCCAGGCAGACAGGCATGTATGCCGAGTTCCTTCATACGCTTGAGAATTTGCTTCTGAAGTCGCTCGCGCTGCCTGTACCAATTGTCGGAGTTTGGTCCGCCCCACCCTTCCATATTGTTCATCAGCCACCAAGCCTGAAAAGCCGGACCTGCAATAAAGGCATCGACCTCGGCTTTCGAGTAGCCTAGACGGAGCAGCACGTTGCGCCACACCACATCGGTGCCGACGATGTCGAGACAAAGGTTGATGCCGTGCAGCGCCATCCAGTCGAGCTCTTGCTGCCAGCGCTGCCAGTCCCAGAATGCCATTGAGTAGGAATGTGTACAGTAGTTGAGGTAGTAGCGATATTTTATGTTCGTGGAATGACGCTCGCGCTTCGCCACAAGAGGCAGCGTGGAGGGGAGTTTGGCATGCATGGAGTTCCACGAGAGATGCACGCCGGCCGTGTATTTCAAGTACCAGTTTATGCCTGATGCTATGCTCACATAGTTGTTGCCGCGCACTATGGGGCGTCCTCCACGGTTGTCAAGCTCGAAGAAGTCGCTGTCCGACTTCACTGTCTCAGTCAGCAACTTGCGCGACGCGCCCTTGTCTATACGTTCAAGCAGTTGCTCTACAGGCGTGGCGGCCAACATGCGTGGCACGAATGCCAGCATGAGCAGTAAGAGAACCACAGTCTTAACACGGGTAAGCATAAACCATTTCATATTTGTGATTTGCATTGGTTTTGTTTTAGGTTTCCTTTTCTTATAATTTGTTGTAATGAAAATGGTTTGCAAATTTACTTAAAAAAAGACAATGGCAAGTAAATTAGGCAAAACTTTTCCCAAGAACTTGTATATCTAATCACTCGAGATACCGGATGAACCCAAAATATAGAAAATCCGCTCCACCCGGGGATTTTATTGGGTACAGCACATTTTTGTTTCTTTCATTCAAGCGTTTATTCGGGATTAATTTGTATTTTTGCATTATCTTATGGTTGTATGTCTTTGTCTCAATTGCGGCACCGGGCAAAGCTGCCAATTGTAGGATTTTGCGGTTGCGGGGAGCATATCTGCCAATACTGTATCTTCGAGATAGTTGATTAACAATGTGTGCCGCATTACAAGGCAAATGAAAAGACTACTTTTCCTATTACTACTCTTTGTAACGAGTCTTGTTGTCTATGCCGGAGGTCCCGATTTCGGGGAAAGAAAGGGCTACTGGTCCGACCACTATGGCAAGGCACCCGAAGGCTCTGCACTCAGTGGCTACGAAATCAGTAGCCCGGAGCAGCTCGCCTACGTGTCGCATGCCATACGCGAGGGTTTGGACCGCGACACATGGCTGCGTGCCAAGCTCGTGCTGAAAAAAGACATCGACATGGGTGCCTACTACTGGTATCCGATGGAAGACTGGCAAGGCTCGCTCGATGGCAACGGCCACAAAATCATCAACCTCTATGCCTATAAGGAAGAGCACAACGAGGGAGGATTTGTGAGCCGCACGCCCAAGAACGCGGGCAACGTGACCATAGAGAATGTCACGTTTAAGAACTGCCGGTCGCAGGGCGGCAAATACGTGGGACTCGTCATCGGCGATATCAACGACAACTCTACCGTTGCGTTCAAAAACGTGCGGCTTGAGGGATGCAGGGTGTCGTCGGCACAGTGGGATTACAGCGGCGGCTTCGTCGGCTTCATCGACGGCGGCTCCAACGTGACCTTCACCAATTGTCATTCAGATGTCTACACGGGAGCCTACTGCAAGAAGTATGTAGGCGGTTTTGTGGGCTATGTACAGAAGGACAACACCAAGGTGGGGTTCTACAACTGTGTGTCGGTGGCCGAAGGCAACGGCATGTTTGCCAATCGTGACGACGACTTCGACTGTCGTGGCGGCTACATAGGCAAGGCTGAGGCAAAGACTATACTGCGCTTCAAGAACTCGGCCGTGATATGCGCCTACCGAAGTCATTGGGGCAATACCGATGAGAACAAGCAGTTCGGAGCTTTCGTGGGCGACGCCCATGAGGCCGACGTGCAGTGTAGCGACTGTTATATCGATAACAATGCAGCTTTCAAGGAAAGCTGGCGAATACATTATTTCCTCTTTGGCTACCGACAGCCGGAACGACTGTCGAATACATCGAATTTCTACTGTCTGACCACTTCGTCAAGTGGAAGGGAGAACATCCCGGTGGCTTATAAAGCCAACCAGAAAGGTGCCAAATATGCCTTCAACGGTATGACTATCACCCCTTGTGTGAGCGACTCCGACAAGGTGCTGCGCCTCGACTGCGACAAACTCACAAGCGCGTCGAGCGCATCGATATCCGACGGAATATACAACAAAAATGTATATATGGCTGCGCTGCGCCCCACGACGTATGAAGTGACGCCCGTGTCCGACCAATGGATCTATGCCGACGAAACCGACGGCAGCATCATGCAGTCGAAGGAGCGTCTCGGCAAGTGGAAATTCCGTGGTGTGCCGGTGAAGGATGGCAGCATGTCCTTCAAGATGCTTGACCGCCCGACATTCGTGTGGCAGTCTAAGGAGTTCTCCCCTGTGCGGATGACCGTCGAGCTGAAGTGGAGCTGCTTGCAGAAAAGCGAACTCACCGACTATTGGAGCAAGAAGGGCGGAAAGATATATGTCTACCGCAATGGCGAACGCATCGACTCGCTCGACTGCACCGAAACATCATGGAAGGATAAAAATCCATTGTACGGCAAGTCAAACAATTATCGGCTTGTGTTCGCATGCCGTGAACTGATGTTCGACGAAACCGACAACGTGCACAACCTCGTATGGGAGACAAAAGCCGAATGGGACTCACAGCTCGGCATTGATGTGTCGGGCAAAGTGGGCAAGGTGAGCGTAAAGGTGCCGATGCCCAATTCCAAGCTGCTCGACGGGTGCCGCCTGTCGCTCTACAAGCTGGTGGCATCTGCCGGAGGGTCCACGTCGGAGATAGACCCGTCGAAGCCAATCGTCGACAAAGGTGCGACGTTGCTGGGCACCGCCACGTTCCATAGCGACAATTCAAGTAATGATTACATCAACGTGGAGTTTGCCGACAACGACGCCACTGTGCCCTGCTCGAAGTGGATATACCAGGCGGTGTGCGACGGTTTCACAGTTGATGGACTGAAAGGACGCACTGTCTACACACGACAGGGCGAGTTTATTGATGCCAACGATTTCGAGATAGCGCAGTTTGTCGCCGCAAAGGGCGAGAGCACAGACAAAATAAAGGTCGAATGGAAAACGTCGGGCAACAAGGCTGCCGTGTCAATGCGCTACGAGCTGGCTCGCCTGCAGTATCGCCAGGGGCTCGACTATGACGCAGTGGTGTCGGATGCTGAGGCTGCCGACTGGAAAACATTATATACTGTCGACAACACCACAACTGTCAATGCCTATACCGACAACGTGCTTCCGGGCTACGTCTACATATACCGTCTGCGTGCCTATCCGTCGTGCGACGGCACATACAACAAGAATGTGTATGCCACAGCTTCCGACATAGGCTATGCCGCGAGCCGAGGCACCATCATGGGTTCCATTGCCTACGGCTCAGGCTCAACGGCAGTGGAAGGTGTCGATGTGCGGCTTACCGCCGACGACAATTCGCTTGACGGCAAGAAGGATGTCTACTCGATGTGCTTCAAGGATGGTGCCGACTGTCTGCCGCTCGCTCCAAAGCTCGACTCCTTGTTCTGGGATGGCGACTGGACTCTGAACTTCATGTTGCGTCCCAATACCAACAAGACAGTGTCGCGTCTGGCGACAATGCCTGGCAAGTGGGCACTCAGCATCGATGATGATATGGTGTCGCTGTGCGACGAGGACTTGCTGCTTCCTTCAAAGGACGATTTCTTCTCTGTCATGCTTCGCCACGACGCTGCCCAGGGCAAGCTATATCTTGGCTATACCTTAACTGATGGACAGAACGGGAGTAAGCCGGTATGGTGCAACGGCGTGTCTGATGCCGATGCTGCTCGCTGGCTCCTTGTCAACACTCCAATGCAGGCAAACCGCCGCGTGGATGCCGACCAGCTCGTATTCGGACAGTTCACCGACCGCGACTCCAGCTTCAACGGCTATCTTGATGAGGTGCGCCTGTGGAGCAAGGCTCTGACGGACAAGGAGATTGCCAACACCTACAATCGCTACCTCACTGGCAACGAGTCGGGACTCGAAGCCTACTATACATTCGACTCCGGCGTGGCTGAGTTCGCCTTCGACGGAAGCCATCCAGAGGGACTTTGGAACAACCGCAACCAGCGCGTGCCGGTTGTCGGCTGCCCGAGGATTGTCAACAATGTCACGCCGTCGGCCGACTGCCTGAGCTATCGCGGCACCACCGACCGCAACGGCGAGTATCAGATAGCCGGTGTGCCCTACACTGGCGAGGGAACCAACTATCAGGTGGTGCCGGTATTCGGCACCCATGAGTTCAAGCCGGCAAGCACGCGCCGCTACGTCAGCTCGCAGAGTCTGTCGCACAGTGGTGTGAACTTCACCGACGAGAGTGCTTTCCGTGTGCCCGTACAGGCATCTTATATATACGGCAATATTCCAGCAGAGGGCCTGTACGTCACTGTCGACGGAGTAATACAGAATGATGCCGACGGCAACATGATAATGACTGATGCCGACGGCAAGGCGGTGGTGAGCGTGCCGATAGGCCGCCACAAGCTGGGTGTGGTTTGTGCCAAGCACACGATGGTGAACAATGGCTATCCAGCCTCGCTGTCGGAGATTACTGCTGATGGCAAGTGCATTGTCACATCGCTTGCCGACCGCTATGGCTACATCGACTTCCAGGCCGACTACACGGCAGCCGCCACATTCTACGACTCTACGCTCGTGCGTGTTGTGGGCCGCGTGGCGGGAGGTGCCGACGAGGGCTCGCAGCCGATAGGTTTCCGCAAGAGCAAGAACAACCTCGGACAGGCTGTCCTGACGTTCACCCCGAGTCTGCCAAAGACTTACATGGTGAACAGCCGCGACTACGACATCGTGCCTGCCGACACTGTGGATGTGATAAAGAGCGAGCAGATATTGCCGGCTAAGGGATATTCCGTGAACATCACCACTGATGCCGAGACAGGCGAATACTCTGCCTTGCTGCCGCCAGTGCGCTGGGAGGTGACAAAGGTTGTGTCGAAGAAGGCCGGCATCAGCGACTTCGGCGACCTGAGCCAGTACATCAATGTCATCAACCTCGACCCGGCAAATGAAAAGGCAGACACGTTGTGGCTCGATTCGGCCGGCATACACGATGCCACCAAGACCGACACCTACCGGACGTTCATTTATAATACTCGCCAGAAGTACATCCTCTACACGACGCCAGAGCTGACGCTCACCAACAACAATGCTCAGGAGGGTTATGAGGCTATGCTCGGCGAGCCGTATGCCTTGCCGCAGTATTTCGACAAGGAGCGCAGCGTGTATGTCGACGATACCGTGCATCTGTGGAAATCGCAACTCCACGACGGTTCGCCCGAGTCATACGCTCTCGGCTTGCCTGTATTCAGGACGGGCAACGACTACTCTATGCTGATAAACATACGCGAGAAGTACTATAACCATGACAATGGCGAGACTACTGTCGTACCAGTGCGCGGCGCAAGTGTGACGGTATACAACAAACTGTCGAACAAGTATTTCTCCGAACTTAGTACGGGTGATTATGAGCTGAAGGAATCGTTTGTCGACACTGCTACGGTTAAGACCAATGCCACAGAAAGCGCAGGTAGCGTAGTGTATAATTTCAGTGGCGGTGTACCTAATCCCGTTGGCGACCACGTGTTACCTATGACTCTGTCTTATACGGTGAACAGCGTCACCTATACAAAAGACTATAAGGGTTATGTGTTTGGCAGTATCGCACGTGGCGGCAACAACTTTGTCACGGAGGGACCGAAAAAGCTAATTGCAG
>CALBYK010000123.1 GCA_937889855.1 uncultured Prevotella sp. | reverse complement strand
GTTTTCGATCGCGATGAGAAGATTGCCGCCGTGACACGCCTTTACAATGAAATAGGCATAGACCATCTCGCCCAGGACAAGATAAGCTTCTATTTCGAGGAGAGCCGCCGTTTCCTTGACGCCGTTAGTGTGCCTGAAGAGCGAAAGTCGGAACTTGCCGCTTATGCCCAGCGCATGATGAAGCGCAAATATTAGTCTTTTAGCTGCATGCATATTGCTTGCCGCTTTACATTCTTTTATAACATACAACAAATACAAATACCGCTCGTGCCTTACAGAAGATTTCCTAAAACAGATACGGCGCGTCTTAAGTCGCTTGGAATATTGCTTGACAACAACGATGTGTATGTTGCCGAACGCCGTTTCCTTGATATGGCGAAGATAAATGCCGCCAAGTTGTTGTACGACAAGTTGAAGACTCTCAGCTCGCAGTTTCTTCTTGCTTACGAAGCCCAGATGAAGAACTATCAGCTCATTGCCAAGCCGCAAAAGAACATGATGATGTTTATCAATCACTTTATGCGGGTGTTGTGCATGTCGATAGAACGCGGGGAAATAAAGTATTCGGCTATAGCCGAATACTACGGTGTGGACGATATTGACGAAACGATGCGCCAGCTCCACAATGTAGACTATGCATATGTTCAGACTCCTGAGATTGTCCGTGGTGAGAAACAACGTGTCGCGGCAGGAGGAAGGCCTATATATAACCCGACAATTGGTATGGTGGCAACCCATTACGACATCTTTAAGGATGTTTACGAGCAGCAGAAGATTCTTAATGCCAAGTCCGAGCGTGCGCTTGCAGAACTTAAGGCGTTGCGTGAGGAGGTTGACGGGTTGCTTGTAGACGTATGGAATCAGGTTGAGGCCCATTTCGCTGATGTCCCGCCGGAACAGCGGTTTGACGAATGTCGGCGTTACGGGCTGATTTATTATTATCGTAAAGGAGAAAAGAAACCAGAATGAACTTTATAGATACACATACACATCTTGACGGGGAGGAATTTTCCGCAGATATTGACGCCGCCATTGAGCGTGCTAAGGCTGTTGGGGTGAGCAAGGTGTTCATACCGTCAATTGACTTGAAGTCTGTGCAGACTGTGCTTGCCACATGCCGCAAATACCCAGGCTATGCCTATCCTATGGTTGGGCTGCACCCTGAGGAGGTGAAGGCCGACTGGAATGATGTTCTTGGCAAGATGGACGTCTACCTTGCTCCAGGACATCCGTTCATAGCCATAGGTGAGGTGGGACTTGACTATTATTGGTCGCGTGAGTTTGAGAAAGAGCAACTTCGGGCATTTGAGCGCCAGGTTGAATGGTCGGTGAAGACACGTCTGCCGCTTATGATACATTGTCGCAAGGGGCAGAACGAGATGGTGCAGATGCTACGCCACTATGCCGGCGAGTTGCCTGGTGGCGTGTTCCATTGCTTTACTGGCAATGCTCATGAGGCAGAAGAACTTCTGCAGTTTGACCGTTTTGTACTTGGCGTAGGTGGGGTGCTGACGTTCAAGAAGAGCCACTTACCGGAGGTGTTGCCTTCCACAGTGCCTCTTGAGCGCATCGTTCTCGAGACCGACTCGCCTTATATGGCTCCGGTGCCAATGCGCGGACAACGCAACGAGAGCTCGTATGTGAAGTATGTGCTTGAGCGTCTTGCACAGGCTTACGGGGTGGAGCCGTCTGTTGTGGCAGAAACCACCAATGCAACGGTAAGGCGTGTTTTTCCGCTTGCTTTCAAAGAATAGTTGTTAACTATTCTTAAAACCCTTGGCGCACTTTTGTGAAATATACAGAAAATGCCTATCTTTGCAAACAGTTTTGGGGAAAGGTGCTCGAGTGGTTGAAGAGGCACGCCTGGAAAGCGTGTAAACCCCTA
>CALBYK010000122.1 GCA_937889855.1 uncultured Prevotella sp. | reverse complement strand
ATCATAGGATAGTAGGAGGCGTAGCCCATGCTCATTAGCTCGCTTATCACGGGCCATGAGAAGGTGCTCGCGAACGTCAGCGCCGGCTGGCATCCGAAGAGTTTCTGCTCCCACCCGCAGAAGACATTGTCGAGGTTGGGGAAGATGCGGTTGATCTCGTAGGTGTCGGGATACCACCATGCGAGCAGCGACATCTGCGCCACGACGCGCACGCAACGTGTCAGACGGCACGGCACGAGACGGTAGACAGCCCATAACGCGGCTGTCATGGCTACGACACGCACGCGCCCCCATATCATGGAGTCGGGGTTCGGAAGTCTTGTGTATGTGAATAGGGCCACGCACAGTGTTATGAGAGTGTAGGCCATCACCACCCATTCAAGAGCCGTCAGCCCGCGCTTGGGCTTGCTCTCGATTGCGAAAAGTTGCTTTATGAAATTCATTGAATAATTATTAGTCTTTAATTCTCCCTACAGCCATCCGTTCTCCTTATACCACTTCACCGCCAGGCGCACGCCCTCGGCGAGCTTGTAGTGGGGATGGTAGCCCAGCTCGTCCATGGCCGGCTCTATGTCGCAGCGCCAGTTGCGCTGCTTTAGGATGTTGTACTTGTCGTTGTTGAGCGCTATAGGCTTCTTGGTGATGCGCCCTATCTTCTCGCCGAAGTAGGTCACAACACGCAGCATCCACACGGGGGCGACGACGCGCAGCATCCACTTCACGCCCATCTCCTTGCGGAGCAGGTCGCTGAAATCGGTGGAGCTGTACACCTCGCCGTCCGAAAGGAAGTACTTGCGCCCGCTCATGCCGCGGTCGAGGGCGAGGAACACTGCCTGCACCACGTCTGCCACATAGACGAAGGTGATGTCCTGCCGGGTGAAGCCCACGGCGAAGTCGACGTGCTTCTTGATGCTCTCCGCCATGAGGAAGTAGTCCTTCTCGCGCGGTCCGTATACGCCCGTGGGGCGCAGTATGATGTAGGGGAAATCGTTGCCGATGGAGTCGAGATAGCGCTCGGCGTCGAGCTTGCTGCGGCCGTAGGCGGTGTTGGGGCGCGGGCAGTCGTTCTCGGTGATGTCCTGATAGGGCTGCCGCTCGTGCACGGCACCGTAGACGCTGAGCGAGCTTAGGAACACGAAGCGCTTGAGCGGCATGTGCAGCTCTATGAGCGCGTCGACGAGATTGCGCGTACCCTCGGTGTTCATGCGGGCGAAGTCGCGCCGGTCGATGCACTTTGTCACCCCGGCGGCATGCACCACATAGTCGAACTGCCTGCTGCCGAGCTGCCGCATGAGGCTGTCCTTGGAGGAGAAGTCAAGCTCAATGAAGTTTATACGATTGTCCGCGAGATACTTTCTGGAACTCGTCCGCCTCACCGCCGCCCATACTTCCATGCCCCGCTTGAGGGCCTCCTCGACGATGAAGCTGCCAATAAAACCGCTGGCTCCGGTTATCAATATCTTGTTTGTCATTATGGAATTTGATGCATAATCGGCTGCAAAGGTAGTGAAAAGGTGATGAAAACGAAGTGGCTTGCCAAAAAAATAATGCAATTATGGCGTTTAATAGACTAATTTATCTAAATTTGCAATACTTAACACCGAGGATTTTTTAAACTAACAATATGAACAAGAAAAATTTTGGGCTCACCCGATAAAGTGGAACATACGATTGGAATATAAACAAGAAGGACTGGATGATAATAAATCAGGTGACGAAAACGTACGAAGAAGACAATAACCATTACATTGACTTGCTTGTCCAGGAAGATTTACTGTACCGAAAAGGCAACGACGTTTTGGGCTACAAAATAACCTATGAGTATGATGTGACCGGCAAGCTGAGCAGAAGTAACTTTTTCCAATGCCAGGACAACTCAAGCAGTATTCTCAACTATACACTATATTTATACGACAATAGTGGTTATGGACTGTTGACGTCTACGTTTATATTCGATTCTGACAACAACTGTATAAGCAGCGATTATTACGACTGGACAAATTTTGAGAACGGCACCATTACATATCCCGATTTGTACATGGTAGGATCGTTCACTGGATGGGATTTCAAGAAAGACTGGATAGGCGAGGACATGGGCAACGGCATTGTGGAATGGCACAACGTGACTCTCAATAAAAGTGACCAATTTAAGTTGGTGGCAGGAGACGACTGGAGTGCGCCATACAACTTTGGATTGTATGAAAACGGCCCCGTACCAGTTAACAGCATAGTTCCGCTGCAGAAAATCAATTCCAGTTACAATATATGCGTACAAATGGACGCCGAAGAAACCACATTCAAGATCATACGCCTCGACCTTAAAAACGGAACCCTATACATAGAGTCCGACCCGACTGGCGTGGGCGAGGTTGATGCCTCACAGGTCGGCATCACAGTCAAGGGCAACCGTATCTGCGTGGCTGACGCCAAGACCGTGAAGGTGGCGGTCAAGTAAAGCAAGCAAAGGCTATATGGGTCGCTGTCGCGCGACAGCGAGCCACATAGCCTTTACTTTATGGCTTTCTTCACCGCTGCAACATTTTTTCACCTCATTATATTCCTTTTCTCAAACTTTTTTTGTTTATTTGCAGTGTAATTACTGACGAATAAACCATCTAAAACAAATACATTATGGGAAAAGGAAAAAAAGGCGGCAAACGCATGACCAAGAAACAGCTTGCCCCGAAACTTGAGGAGCTTTTCTCCTCCAATCCCGGCAAGACCCTTACGTTCAAGGAGATATTCCGCACTCTCCACCTCGACACTCACCCCCTGAAGATGCTCGCTATCGACATCATGGAGGAGATGGCGTGGGACGACTTCATATCAAAGGTTTCAGACAACTCCTACAAGCTCAACCTCAAGGGACAGGTGCAGGAGGGCGTGTTCCAGCGCAAGACCAACGGCAAGAACACCGTCACCCCCGACGGCTCCGACAAGCCCATCTTCGTGGCGGAGCGCAACTCGATGTGGGCGCTGACGGGCGACCGCGTGCGCTTCTCGTGCATGGCGCGCCGCAAGAACCACATTAACGAGGCGCAGGTAATCGAGATACTCGAGCGTGCCAAGGACACCTTCGTCGGACGGCTCGCCTTCGACCACGACATCTGCACGCTCATATCGCCCTCAAACGTGCTTGCCAACAGCATCATCATACCGCGCCGCAAACTCAAGGGCGGCAAGGACGGCGACAACGCCGTGGTGAAGATAATCGAATGGCCCGACCAGGACCACCGCAACATGATTGGCGAAGTGGTCGATGTGCTCGGCAAAGCGGGCGACAACGACGTGGAGATGAACACCATCCTGGCGCAGTACGGACTGCCCTACAAGTATCCGAAGAACGTGGAGGATGCCGCCGAGAAAATCTCGGGCGAGATAACCAAGGAGGACTACGCCGAGCGCGAGGACTTCCGCGACACGTTCACCTGCACCATCGACCCGAAGGATGCCAAGGACTTCGACGACGCGCTGTCAATCAAGAAGTTGAAGGACGGATTGTGGGAAGTGGGTGTGCACATCGCCGACGTGTCGCACTACGTCAAGGAAGGCTCCGTGATAGACAAGGAGGCGGTGAAGCGCGCCACGAGCGTGTATCTCGTCGACCGCACCATACCTATGTTGCCTGAACGTCTGTGCAACTTCATCTGCTCGTTGCGCCCCGATGAGGAGAAACTGGCATTCTCCGTCATATTCAATCTCGACGACGATGCCAACGTCAAAGCCTACCGCATAGTGCACACCGTCATCAAGTCGAACCGCCGCTACGCCTACGAAGAGGTGCAGCAACTGCTTGAGGACAACGGAGTGGTCGACGGCAAAGGCGAGCCGGCACCGCCGGCACCGGAAGGTGGCTACAAGGGCGAGAACGCCGAGCAGCTCATCACACTCGACCGACTGGCGAAGAAACTGCGTGCCGCACGGTTCAAGAACGGCTCCGTGAAGTTCGACCGCGAGGAGCTACACTTCGACGTCGACGAGAAGGGCAAACCCATACGCTGCTACTTCAAGCGCTCGAAGGATGCCAACAAACTCATCGAGGAGTTTATGCTGCTCGCCAACAAGACTGTGGCTGAGTCGGTCGGCAAGCCTGGCAAGGGCAAAAAACCGAAGACCCTCCCTTACCGCATACACGACAATCCCGACCCGACGAAGCTCGAGACGCTGCGCGAGTTTGTCGTGAAGTTCGGCTACAAGATGAAGACCGACGGCACAAAGGGTGCACTCGCCAAGTCGCTCAACACGCTCATGTCCGACTGCGAGGGCAAGCGCGAGCAGAACCTCATACAGACCGTGGCGCTGCGTGCCATGATGAAGGCCAAATACTCCATACACAACATCGGCCACTTCGGACTGGCTTTCGACTACTACACCCACTTCACGTCGCCCATCCGCCGCTACCCCGACACTATGGTGCACCGCCTCATCACGCGCTACCAGCAGGGCGGACGCTCTGCCAACAAGGAGCACTACGAGGAACTGTGCGAGCACTCATCAGAGATGGAGCAGATAGCCGCCAACGCCGAGCGCGACTCCATCAAGTACAAGGCAGTGGAGTTCATGTCGGAGCGCGTGGGCAACGTCTACGACGCCCACATCTCTGGCATACAGTCGTATGGCATCTACTGCGAGATTGACGAGAACCACTGCGAGGGACTCGTGCCCATGCGCGACCTTGACGACGACTACTACGACTTCGACGAGCGCAACTACTGCCTCGTGGGACGACGCCACCACCACAAGTACCAGCTTGGCGACCCGATAAAGATTAAAGTGGCGCAGGCCAATCTCGAAAAGAAACAGCTCGACTTCACGCTGGCCGAATAAAAGAACAAGAGTCGCTGTATGCCTGCACATAGCAGGAGGGGATGGCATCCCTGCCATACCCACTAAATGGACAGAACTTTATGGTAGAGTGGGTATGGCAAGGATGCCATACCCTCCTACAATTGCCGCTCATATATAAAGATAATTTTGCACAGCTACTTATCCGTTGCGATCTGCAGTTTCGCCCCTCCACTAATTATGAGCAAAGATGATTTAGATTTGACGGTATAATTACTACCATTTCACCGAATAAATGCCACTATCAATCTCTAATTTTGCAGTCAAAATACAAGTTTTTTTGAAAAAATGCCTGAAAAAATTTGGCGCATTGAAAACAAATCACTACCTTTGCACCCGCAATTAAGCGATATAGTAATGGTGCCATAGCTCAGTTGGTAGAGCAAAGGACTGAAAATCCTTGTGTC
>CALBYK010000121.1 GCA_937889855.1 uncultured Prevotella sp. | reverse complement strand
CCGGTGAGATAGCAAGGTATGAATATGAGTTTCACCTTCTCACCCTTCCCGTTGCGCATGCCGAGCCAGCTCATCATTCCGAGCACCCGGTCGTTTTGCTGTTCGTTGAGCCAATGGGTTATTACAGGAGTGTCGAGAGAGTTCTCAAATGTGCTCTCCATGGTGATGCCTTTAAGCCTTTCAGCAAGATCCTCGCGCTTGCAGTTCACCCATGCAGGCACCTCTATGAAGGCAACCACCTCCTTGTTAAACTGGTCGGCCGACTGGCGCAGGCGGTTTATTGCGTCAATGAACACGTCAATTCCCTTGTTGCGCCACTCGTAGCGTCCGCTTGTTGATATGATGACGGCATCATCAGAAACGTTGTCACCTGTTAGGGCGCGCGTTATGTCTATGAGCCGTCTGCGGGCTGCCTGGCGCTTTATGTCAAAATCCTTTCCCTGCGGTACAAAGTCGTCTTCGAAGCCATTTGGAAGGACAACGTCAACAGGCTTGTCGAGTAGCTCGGCACATTCTTTTGCCGTTATGTCGCTTACTGTTGTGAAGCAGTCGACATGGGCTGCCGTCTGCTTTTCTATCGACTGTTTGCTCTGCATGTTGAGTTCTTCAGCCATCTGGTCGCCGTTGTATGCCTCAAGATACTCGTAAAGTGGTTTGTTGTTGCCGGCTATGCTGCGGCCTATGCTTGTGGCGTGCGTGGTGAAGATGGTGGCTATCTGCGGTACATGGCTGTTGATGTAGAGCACGCCAAGACCTGTCATCCATTCGTTTCCGTGGTACACCACTCTTGCGTTTCGCTTCTTCTTGATGATGATGTGGTTGTAGTAGCTCTCCACGACACGTGCCGACGCGTAAGCGAACATTGAGGCCTCGTCATAGTCGCCATAGGCATGAAGGCTGTCAACGCGGTATTTCTCCCACAACATGCCGTATATTTGGTTCTTCTCGGCGTAGAAGGGCTTAAAGTCTACCAATATGGCTATAGGATTGCCGGGGATTGTCCAACGTCCTATCTTGATGTTAAGTCCCTCGTTTGTGGCTTCCTTTCTCCAGTCCTTCAAGATTCTCTTGTCCTCCTTGAAATAGGGAGACGGCTTGTCGCCCCAGCAGTCGGGACCTATGAAGACAAGATTGTCGCCAAGTTTTTCTTTCAGAGTCTTCGCTCTTGTCGAAAGTACGGCGTAAATGCCTCCAACTTTATTACAAACTTCCCAACTCGATTCAAAAATATAGTCTGGAAATAATCTTTCTTCTTTCATAAAAGTTAAATGTTCGTTGCTTAAGACCGTGTAAATGCGGCAAGTGGGTGTCTTGCTCAAATGCATGATACTGTCTATTTGCTGCAAATATAGCACATTAAATGAAATAAAACGATTCTTTTGGCTTATTTTTTCCTTTTTACAGACTATTCTTGATGTAAATTCGTTACATTTGATGAGTTTTCTTGTGTTTTGTCGTGATTTTTGCATATATTTGCCGTGCATTTGAGACTTGTAATAGCTTTAAGAACTAAAATTATACGTTTATGAGAAAAGTTGCTATTTTTATCTTCTTCATGCTCTCGTCTTTGCTCGCGATGGGCCAAACGGCTTGTTGTGATTCCGTGTTCCACACATATGTATATAATGACGAGTATCAGGTATATCTCGATATTGACTTGTACGCCCAAAATGTCACGGTTCCAGGGCAGGAGGTGCTCGGCGCCATGTGCGGCTATTTTGGGGCAGTGCGCGACTCAAGGAAATGGCTGATAACGTCAGCCAAGGTGGATGGTGGCACAAAGGCGGAGCTCGAGATAGTGAACGATTATGGGTCGGAGGACCTTACGGCTACGCTTACCTACTGCCCTGACGGCAACAGGTATGTCTTGCGGCAGACTGGAGGAAGCCGGCTGAGGATTGTCGTAAACCGTAAATGGGTGAAATTACCCAATGAGTTGACCTTTACGCCGCACGTTAGGGTGCGTAATGCATATTGAACGTGGCTGCCGCAATTCTACATAGACCACAAGGCAGCTATTTTGAATGGATATGTATATAGAAGTGAGACGCCCTGAAAGTGTCAGAATAATACTTTGGCACTTTCAAAGCGTCGTCATGTGTCCTTTCCTAAAAGCTCGCGCTTACGTCCACTCCGAACGTGAGCGGCGTGCCCTTTTGCCCGAAATAATGTTTCTTCCCTGAAGCCGAGCTGTCCATGGCAAATGTGCAATATTTGGTGCAAGTGATGTTCTTTGCCCAAATGTTCACCTTAAACCGGCTGAAACCGAACATGGCACGGGCGTTGAGAAGTGAGTAGAACTTCTGCCTGTAAGTGTTGGCCTCGTCCCAGTAGATGTCGCCCTGCGCCGTGGTGCAGGCGCCAATTGTTATATATTTCATGCGGCGGTTTCTCACGACTATTGTATAGTCGGCATTTGCTGACAGGGTGTGTGACGGGACGTAAGGCACACGGTTGCCACGATAGTTGGCTTCGCCGTCGTCGTAGCTGCGGAACGTGGCGTTGGTGTAGCCATAAGCCACAGACCATGCAAGGTTGTTGCCTACTGCGTTGCCCCAAATAGCCATCTCTC
>CALBYK010000120.1 GCA_937889855.1 uncultured Prevotella sp. | reverse complement strand
TACAGATATTGGAAATCAAGGAGTTACATGATGTATAGCTGCAATGTGGGTTAAGAAGACTTGTGCATAAGGGTTGCACAAGTCTTTTATAGCTTTGCAAGCAGATTGTTGAACCTCTCAAATGAATTCTTTTAATGACTGCATAAAGCATGACAACAAGATGTTGGTATGCATCAAAGTGCTTTACATAGCGTTCTCCGTTGTTTGCACGGCTGAATTTGAGGATTTCTTGCTTATCAAGCAAATTAATCAGCTGACCATACATCGGCTGTCCGTTAAAATGAGTACCTTTCCTCTATAAAACAAAAATGAATATCTCCGCAAAAGGTAACTAAACATCGGTATAATTAAAATGAGGCGCACAAAATCCTTGCCCCAAGCGCAAACAAGGGTCTACACATATAGTTATACTTTCCTCTTCGAGTTTGTACTCAAACTGGCTTCCATAGCCGTCCGTCAGTATGGTTAATTTGTAGACGAGGTGTTACCATCACAAAGATAATAGCCTGCTGACGGGCGGTATATCGTGTTCATCCCCTTGTTCGGGATGTTTTACGATCGGTTGTGAAGTCAATGTAATTTGTGTTGTCATACAACACATGCCAAATGGCGACGAGCATCTTTCTTGCCACAGCCACCAGGACCTTCATCTTGCTCTTTTTCCTCACCTGCGTCTGATGGTACGAGAACCGGCTGAAGAAGCAGTCCTTCGTCCTGCTGGCTGCCCATGCACACTCTATGATTGTCTTGCGGAGATATACATTTCCATGAGTGATGCTCCTCGACTTGATTTTCTTGTTGGATTCGTCGTTTCTCGGTTTTAGACCGCTCCATGAAGCGAGGTGGTTGGCCGTTTCGAACTTGTTCATGTCCGTTCCGATTTCAGCGATCAATGATGTGGCCGCACGTTCCTTTATGCCGGGTATGGTCTGTAACCGTTTCAACTCTTCGGGGAATTCCCTTTCACAAATCTCAAGCATTCTGGCTTGGCATTTTTCCTTATGTGCCTCTGCCATGTCAAGCTCATCACGCAATTGTGATATCATGTCAATCTCAGCAAGGCTTACCACACCTTTGAGTGATGCTGTAATGACATCCATGCCGTGGTGGTTGATGATGCGTCCATGTATCAGCTTCACCAACTCTTCAGGGGCGGTAATCCCTTGTGAGATGGCTCTCACCACGGCTTTGTAGCTTTTGCTGTCAACATTGGAAACGTAGTTGCTCAGACGTATGTTGCAGCGTTGCAGCACGGCATCAAGTTTGGACAGCTTTCTTACTATCTCCTCGTTGAGGTCGAATATACGGCGGTCGTACTGACGCAGCTGTTGGATTGTCTCAGGAGGCACGAAGCTGCCGCGTATGAGCTCCTTCATCGTACACTCGGCAATCCACAGCGCATCCTTCACGTCACTCTTGCGACCAGGGAGCTGCTTGATGAAATAAGGGTTGGCAAGATTCAGCTTGAAGTGTGGAGACAGCACACGCCATACTGGAATCCAATAGACGCTGGTGCTCTCCATTGATACCTCAACAACATGGTGATGAAGCATCAGGTCACGCATTTCTTCCAACTGATAAGTTAAAACACCGAAAACTTTTTCAATAAGTTCTCCAAACTCACTCAAAATACAAAGATAAACGCTATCTTTGTGCACGTCAAGACCACATACTGATTTCATAGGCTTGCATATTTGGGGGTTAAATCTTCCCAAAAATAAATATAATTTGTGACTTAGAGCACGTTGATGCAAGATTTTAGGTATGTCGGTCTTGACATTTTAACTCAAGCAGCGAGCACTCGGAGATATTCATTTCTGTTTTTTATCCCAACTGGCTTATAATTCGGAAATTTTATCTAAATTTGCACGGTAAAAATATAATCATATTCTACACTATGTTTAAACAATACT
>CALBYK010000119.1 GCA_937889855.1 uncultured Prevotella sp. | reverse complement strand
CCCCATGAACTCATACACGTGGTCGAGGCTCAGTGCGCCCCATGTGTTGTTCTGCCGGGGCTGCATCACCACGTCGGTGCGAGTGAGCGCGGCACCGAAGGCGTCGTCGGCATAAGCCTCCCAATGCTCCTGGTCGCCGTAGAAGGCACCCATGTTCTTTATGTACTGGTCGGCAATCTGTCGGTCGTTGTCCCAGGCATCGCCCTTCTCTACCATCGACTGTATGCCGGTGCCGTAGCCGCCCTGCACACCACCGAACACGCGATACTTGGATATCTCGCGAGCCTCGGCCGGCGGCACACCCTTGTCTATAAGGTAGCGCTCCGACTCGTCGACACCGTCCTTCACCATGTTGCCGTACTTGTCGCCGTCGGCAGCCGCAGCCATCTGCACGGCGCGGTTGATGAGGAACAGGCGCGAGGCGGCGAGGTCGCGTAGCTGGCCTGAAGTCTGCACCACGACATCGATGCGTGGGCGTCCGAGTTCCTTCGACGGTATGAGTTTCAGGTCGTTCACACGTCCATAGCGGTCGCGCACTGGTTCAACGCCGAGCATATAGAGCACCTGCGCGATTGTCGCGCCGCCCGTTTGTATGAACTCGCCCGACCACAGTGTGTAGCTCACCTTGCGCGGATATTCGCCCTTGTGTGCCTTCTGATAGTCGGCGATGGTAGCCTTGGCGAGAGCCACACCCTTCTCCCATGCGTCCTCCGTAGGTGTCTCTTCGGCATTGATGGCGAAGAGGTTGCGGCCTGTGGGCAGGGTGTTGGGATTTACTATCGGGTCGCCGCCAGGCGACGGAGCCGTGTAGCCGCCCTTCAGCGCGTTGCTGATGGCAGCAAGCTCGGTCTGCGGACAGTCGTGGAGCATCTGCCGGTAGGTGCCTACATTCTTCAGAGCCGTCTCCACCTGACTGATAGTCACGGCCATTTCCACTTCCTTGCGGTTGTACTTGGGCTTTGACGAGCCACCCATCATTCCCGAGCCGCCCGACTTCTTCTTGGTCATGGCTGCACTCATCTTCTTCAGGGCAGCCTCCGACGCGCCCATCCGTCGAGCCACCTCAATCATCTGCGAGGGGTCGCCCTTGGCGAGCATCTTGCGCATCTGGTAGCGCATGAACTTGGCAATGGGACTATTCTTTGCCTCTGGCACCTCATTGCTTGCCTTGGCCATCTTGCCCATCATCTCTGCCATGCCGTCCTTTTTGGCTTTCTTGCCGTCCTTTTGTTTCTTCGACATAGCCATCATCATGGCGAGCATACCCTTGGGGGCATTCTTCCACTCAATCACTTCGCGCGACTTCTGCAGCTCGGCCTCGGTGATGCCTGCCACGGCGCATATCATTTGGTCGCTCACGCCCGACATGTTGCCGTAGAGTGAAGCCACCGTCTGCTTGGCTGCCGATAGATAGCGGTCGTTGAACGCAGCCTTGCCGAGTTTGCCCACACGTCCGCGCATACGGTCGAGGTTGTAGCGGCAGTAGGCTATCGGGTCGGTGGTCATGGCATATACCGACGTGCGTATATCCTCGTCGGCGTATGGCACTCCCATTGTATAAGGAGTGCCAGTCACCTTCTCGTTGGTGATTTCCTCGGCATAGTTCTCTATCTGCGCCACTTCGTCGTCTGTCAATGGCTTGGCGGGATTGGTGTCGAGGTGCAGGTCCTTGCAGAGGTCGAGCTTTACGGATAGTTGTTTTATATCCTTGCGCAGTTGCAGGCGGTCGCCTTTTGCCGCATCAAACTGCCGTATCTTGTCGGAAAGCTGCTTGTAAGTGTCGCGCAGTCCGCTCTCATGGAACGGTGGCGTGAGATAGCTTATGATGTCGGCATAAGCACGGCGCTTAGCCATCATGCCCTCACCCACGTTGTCAATGGTGTATATATAGAAATGTGGCAGTGCGCCGACGAGGCGGTCGGGCCAGTCCTCGTTGGACAGAGCCACCTGCTTGCGTGGAGTGAACTCCAGTGAGCCGTGTGTGCCGAAGTGAATCAGGGCATCGGCCTTAAATCCGTGCTGAATCCAGAGATAAGGAGCGATGTAGGAGTGGGGCGGACACTTGTCGGTGCCGTGCACAATCTTGAACTCGTCCTTGCCCTCGCCAGCCATTGGCTGTGGCAGCAATGCCACGTTGCCGTAGCGTAGACAGGCGAAAGCCAGTTGTCCGTCGGCAGTCTTGAGCAGGTTGTCGTCGCCGGGGAACACGCCGAAAGCCTTGTCTACCTCGGCCGCCTTGTCCTTGCGCAGCGACTGTGCCGTCCACGCGTCGTACTGCTTTTTGCTGACGAGCTGAGGCCGTCCGGTCTTCATAAATTTCTCGGCATCGCCGGCAGCGAAAGAGTTGAAGAGCATACCGCGCTGCTTAATCTGCTTGGCAAACTCCTGTTCTGTGGCAGGAAGTCCGTTGAGGTTGTAGCCTTGAGCCTTGAGGTTGAGAAGCATGTTGTAGAGCGACGGCACGCCACGAGCGAGGCCTGTCCCGGACCCTTGAAGTAGACTATGGCGATGCGCTTCTCTGAGTTCTGCTTGGTGCGCAGGCTGATGTAGTGGTCGAGAGTCTGTAGGAATGTGGTGAGGCGTTCGGGAATGGCGTATGGCTGGAGCAGTCCGTTCTTGTCCTTGCGCTGCGCGAAGAGGGCGGCGGTGCGTATGGCACCGTCAATCTCTGGCATCACCACACTCTGTGACATAAAGCCGCCTGCCATACCGAGTTTGTCGGCCTCCCAGTTTTCCTTGAGATCGTTGATGGTGAGTGGGTCGAAGAGCAGAGTATTGGTCTGCTTGAGCCACGCCACCATGTCATCGCCCATTCGTCCGTGGGCGAGGTTGATGATTGCGGCAGGGCGTATCTCCGAGGCATAGTCCTGGAGTTTTGTCATCGAAGCGACAGGATATACGTTATATTTGCCTGTCTTGGCGAGTGCGAGAATGAGGTCGGAAGGGTCTGTAATCTGTCCGGTGACGATAATCTTCTGTGCCCCGTTGTGCCAGAGATTGTTCTTGTGGAGAAACTGCTCATAGTCCTTCACCGAGAGGAACTCGTGCTCGTCGTCGCCGTCGCCGTTCTCGGCAGGATAGTACAGGTAGTCGTTGGGTTTGCTTTGCGGTTTCACGGCCTTGCCGGTGAAGATTATCTTTCCGTCTATATTGTGGCGGATGAACGACAGCAGCGAGCGGTAGTTCTTCTTGCCGCCGTACATCATATATTCCTGCACCATAACGAGTTCCGTGGTAGTGAGGTTGGAGATGTTGTTGTCGGGATTGGTTGCCATCGTGGTATAGACAGGCTTTCCGCCCTCGGCGAGCTTCTTTATATATTCGCGTTGCTCGGCGGTGATGTTGAGTCCCATGCCGTTGACGAACACGATGTCATACCGGCCTAACTTCTCGATGTCTTTGGTCGACACGTCGGCGAGCGAAATCATCGGGTTGTCGTTGGCCTGTGAGAATCCCTGAAGAGCGATAGGCTGGAAGTTGACGAAGGCTATTTTTGTGCGGCTGAGCCAGATGGAATAGAACTCCACGAGAGCCGCCAGCAGGACTATGCAGCCTATTGTCTTCAGTATAAGGCGGCGTGTCCAGTGTACGGATTTGAGTCGGTTTACGATTTCTTTTGCTTTCATTTTGTTATTGTTGTCCGTGGCGGAGGTCTCCGGCCTCCGCGGCAAGCTGTGCTGTTGTTGTTGTGTGTGATGGGATGTTTGGTGGTGCAGCGGAGGCCGGAGACCTCCGCCACGGGGTATGTTTTGTTGTCTTACTGCGGTCGGGGTGAGTGCTCATATCAAACGATACGAGTGCTCATTTCTTTCGATATGAGTGCTCATCATGTTCGATGTGAGACAATATTCAAGCCTTTGTTTATTTCTTCTTGAATATCTGCTCCACGTCCACCGATGCTCCTATGGAGAACGACGTGCCGCCGTTGAGCGGAGAGTTGTAGGCATACTTCTGCGGACGGTAGTTGAAGATGTTGTCCACGGAGAGAATGAGTCGCCAAGCCTGGTAGAACCGCTGTGTGAGGGTGAACTTCCAGATGGAGTAGGCGGGCGACGATGCCTCGACATAGGTGTCGTATTGTCCCGACTCCAGTTCGTGGTAGTGGGCCGATGAGAGGTAGCGACCCGTCAGAGCGGCGTCGATCTCGTAGTTGCGCAGTGTCTTGTGGTAGTCGATGCGGGCGGTTACGGAGTGAGGGCGTGTGTCCGATGTGTTGGGCTTGCCGTTACGGGTGTACTCATGGAAGTAGGAGTAGGAGATTTTGCCTCCCAGTCCGCACGGATAGCGCGCCATGAGCGATACGTCGGCGCCAAGGAGGTTGCGTCCCTCAATGTTTTGGTATACCATTGCACCCTTGCCGTTCTCAAGGCTCTTGTCCCAAATGGTTGTTATCTCGTTGTTGACGATGTTGTAGTAGCCAGTTGCCGTGAACGAGTAGCGGCTCTTGGCATATTCGCCAGAGAGAGCAAACGAGTGGGAGTTCTCGGCACCGAGGTTGGGATTGCCGTAGATATTGAAAATGTTCGCCATGTTGAAGTCCATATACAGTTCCTTCAGCGTTGGAGCGCGGAATCCGCCCGAATAGGAACCGCGTACGTTGAGGTGTCCAGTGCGGTACATGGCTGCAACTTTAGGTGTCACCTTCCATCCCGTCTTCGAGAAGTAGTCGGCGCGTGCTCCAGCCACGATGTTCCAGTTCTTCGACAAGGTCCAGTCGGCCTGTGCAAACGCGTCGGCGGTATATTGCTTACGGTTGCCGTCGTCGGTGAACTGGTAGGTCATCAGATAGTCAATCATGGCATCGCCGCCCACGGTGAGCGCGAGGTTGTCCTGGAGATGGTGTGTATACAGTGCGCGCAGCGAGTTCTGCACGTTCTTGTAGTCGATGAAGTCCTTGCGTATCTCCTTGTAGTAGTCGCTCTTGTCGTAGCGGTCGAACGAGTAGCTCACGTCGAGCTGGTTCTTTCCGGCAAGCAGAGACAGGAAGCGCAGTCCGCCGCTGAAGTCGCGTGCGCGGTCGTTAGCTATTGCCGACGAGTTGCGCTCGTGGAAGTAGTAGCCGGCGCGTCCGGTGAGCGACGTGTGGTCGCTGATTTGGTATGTCAGTTTCTCCTTGAAGTTCCACTGTCGTGTGCCGTATACCGTCATCTGGTCGCCGTCCTGCTTTCCGTTGAGCGTGTAGGAGTGAGTGCCGTCGGTCTGCACGTTTGTGAGCGAGCTCCATTTGCCCGAGCGCAGTCCGAGTGCGCCGCCGTGGCGCTGTTCGTTGTATTTCGAGCCGAAATGGGTATTGAGGTTGAGCTGCCAAGGTTCGGAAGCCTTCTTGGTGATAATGTTTATCACCGCCCCCACGGAGTTGGAGCCATAGAGAGCCGATGCGGCACCCTTGACTATCTCGATGCGCTCGATGTTGTCGGTGGATATGCGCTGGAAGTCGATGTTGTCGAGCGTTTCGCCCGCCATGCGCTCGCCATCGACGAGAAAGAGTATGGCCATGCCGCCGAGTCCCTGCATGTTTAGCGACACCTGCTGGTTCATCGACAGTGTGAACTCCAGGCCTGGAAGCTCCGTGAGCAGCACGTCCTTGATGTTGGTGGCATCGATTTTTGCTATATCGGCAGCGGTGATGATCTGTGTCACCACTGGAGTGTTCTCAAGCAGTTTCGGTGTGCGTGTGCCGGTGACGGTGACCGTCTGCAGGTTTATCATGTCCTCGGTGAGCGAAAAGTCGAGTTTTGTGTCGGCTGTGGCATGCACCTGCTTCGATATTGGCTGGTAGCCCAGCAGGTTGGCCTTTATCTCGTAGTGGCCGTCGGGAAGCTGCAATGAGTAGTAGCCGTCCTTGTCGGCCTGTGTGGCGTAGTTCTTGCCCTCAACGCGCACATAGGCGTAGGGCAGAGCTTCGCCGTCGGATGTTGTCACGCGGCCGCGTATCATGTAGGGTGATGCGAAAGCCGTGGAAGAAGCCATTGCCAGTAGGGCAGAAATATATATATTGTTCATGAAAGTTTCTTTTGGTGAGTGTTGCGGGGACCGGAGGTCTCCGTCACGGATAAGCAATTTATTTTATGTGCTCGTAGTTGAATGATATGAATCCCTTCGTGTTGCTCTGGTAGGGATTGGAGTAGCCCGTGAACTGTATGGCGTACACGTCGCCGCTGTTTGTGCGCACGAGATACACGTTGCTGTCCATAGTGTAAGAGGGTGGCATCGACGACGTGTCCACGTTGAGCCACTTACCGAGCACCTTATTTATATTGGCATCGGCATAGTCGATGTAGCCGTCCATCATGTGCGACATATCGATGGTAATCTTCGAAGGCTCGTCGGCTGTGAACTCTTCTGCTGAGGGCATGTTGAATGTGCCCTTGTCGGCTGCGGTTTTCACCTCGCTGAGCGTGGTGTAGTTGGTGCGGTAGGCAGAGCCGGAGTTGGTCTTGATGTCGTAGCGGTGTATGGCGATGGTCCAGTCGG
>CALBYK010000118.1 GCA_937889855.1 uncultured Prevotella sp. | reverse complement strand
GCGCGCCTACATCCTTGAAGGCGAGTGTCGGTCCGTGGAAGAGTTCGAGCGAATAGATATTCTCCTCCACTTCTTTTATTGGGCAGTCGAACGACAGTGTGTCGTATACAATGCGTTTGAGGTCGTCTGCCTTGATGTCCTCGCCGAAGAAAGCGTCAGCCACGCGGTAGGCAATCTCTTGGAACGACAATCGGTCGATGTTGTCGAAGAATTCCTTTGGAAGTTTCTTTATGCGCTCAGGCATATAAAGTCCCCGGTCGGGAGCAAGTCCTTTTACAACGGCCTCGTGAAGCGAGGCAAGGGGGGCGGTATGGTTGGTGCTGTAGTATTTCATAATTTTCAAATTTTCATAAACATGTCCATAAACTCTGTCAGTCTGAGCAGCCCGTAGCTACCCTGCACGCAGCTCACCTCGCTATAGGTCTGCACGGAGTCGGGCTCTATGCCAGGATGCCACACGATGAACGGCACTGGCTCCTTTACGTGTGTGCGTATCTCTACTGGTGTCGGGTGGTCTGGCATTACTGCCATGCACACAGGCTCGGCCAATGACGATACTTCTTTATATATGGGGCCTACCATACGGCTGTCGAGATTCTCTATGGTACGCAGTTTCAGCTCAAGGTCGCCGTCGTGTCCTGCCTCGTCGCTGGCCTCTACGTGTAGAAACACGAAGTCGTCTTTTCTGAGAGCGTCTATGGCAGCCTGTGTCTTGCCCTCATAGTTGGTGTTGGCAAGGCCCGTGGCGCCAGGCACAATGATGTTGTTCAGTCCGGCATAGTGTCCTATGCCGCGTATAAGGTCTACGGCAGATATCACGTCACCGCGCTTTATCTGTGGGTACATCTCCTGTAGCGTCTTCATTTGTGGGCGGTAGCCACCTCCCCATGGCCATATGCTGTTTGCCTGGTCTTTGCCTTCAGCGCGTCGGCGGATGTTGAGTGGCGCGTCGAATAGCACCTGCTGCGACTTTATGATAAGGTCGTTGAGCAGCTCCACTGTAGGCAATGCCTCGTGTTCGTAGCCTTTCTCTGGACGTATGAGCAGTTTGCGCCACTCCTCGTTGGGGTGGTCGTGGGGTGGGGCGCATACGATGTGCTTGTTGCCGCCTTTTATGATGAGTAGGTGTCTGTATTGTATTCCTTTGATGAACTTGACCTGGTCGTTCCCGAGTTTCTCGTTAAGCAAGTCGATGAGTTCCTGGCTCTCCTCAGTAGTCAGATGTCCACCGTGGTGGTTCTTGATTTTTTGGTTGGCCAGGCAGATGATGTTGCAGCGCAGGGCGAGGTCGTCAGGCTGCATCTCGTAGCCTATTGACGCTGCCTCCAGTGGTCCGCGTCCCTCATATACTTTGTTCATGTCGTAGCCAAGGATAGTGGCGTTGGCCACCTCGCTGCCAGGCAGAAATCCGTCAGGCACCGTGATGAGCCGTCCGGTGCGCCCGAGCCTTGCAAGCTTGTCCATGTTGGGTGTCTTGGCATACTCAAGGAGTGTTTTTCCTCCGAGTCGGTCGACGGTGTGGTCAGCCATGCCGTCACCGAGAATGATGATGTGTTTCATAGGCGAAACGTTTGGAATGTTGTTATCCTTGCTGGTGCTTTATTATGCCCCAGCCTAACTATGTTTAATAAAATAAAGAACAAATTTGTTGCAGAGGCTATGGTTTTACCCCATAGCCTCTTGTTTTGATTATATGTTCGCGATGGACATGATGTTTGCGAACACTCCCGCTGCTGTCACGCTTGCACCGGCTCCGTATCCCTGGATGAGCATTGGATACTCGCGGTAGCGCTCCGTAGTGAGTGACACCACGTTGTTGCTTCCGGCAAGGTTGTAGAAGGGATGGTTCTTGTCAATCTCTTTCAGCGCCACCGAAGTTTTGCCGTGGTCGAATGGGGCTACGAAGCGCCAGCGTTTGCCTTCTGCTTCCAATTTCTTGCGGCGTGTCTCGAAGTCGGCGTCAAGCTCTGGTAGGTGTTTCCAGAAATCGTCTATCGACCCTTCGAAGAACGAGTCGGGTATGAAGAGGTGTTTCTCCACGTCGGTCTTCTCTACCTTGTAGCCAGCCTCGCGTGCAAGAATGACGAGCTTTCTTATCACGTCCTTTCCTGATAGGTCGATGCGCGGGTCGGGCTCGCTGTATCCCTGCTCCTTTGCGCGGTGCACAGCTTCTGAGAAAGGCACGCTGGCTGAGATTTCGTTGAAGATGAAGTTGAGCGTGCCGCTGAGCACGGCCTCAATCTTGAGAATCACGTCGCCAGAGTTGCGCAGGTCGTTGATGGTGCCGATAATGGGCAGTCCGGCGCCCACGTTGGTTTCGTAGCGGAAGAGCACGCCGCGTGCCAGGGCTGTCTCTTTGAGCTTGATATAGTTGTCGTATGACGACGAGGCGGCAATCTTGTTGGCTGCAATCACCGATATGTTGTGCTCAAGGAACGACTGGTACAGTTCTGCCACGTCCTTGCTTGCCGTACAGTCAACGAACACGCTGTTGAAGATGTTCATGCTCAATATCTCGTCGCGCAGTGCCTTGTCATTGCTCTCTGGAGCACTGGCAAGCTGTTCGCGGTATGTCGTGATGTCGATGCCGTCGCGGTTGAATATTGCCTTCTTTGATGTGGCTATGCCTACGACGTTGAGTTTCAGACGCTTGGTGCGCTTCAACTCCTCATACTGGTCGTGTATCTGCTCAAGAAGTTGTCCGCCCACGGTGCCCACTCCGCACACAAAGAGGTTGAGCACCTTGTATTCAGAGAGGAAGAAAGAGTCGTGTATCACATTCAGCGCCTTGCGCAGGTACTTGCTGTCCACCACGAACGAGATGTTTGTCTCCGACGCGCCCTGAGCGCATGCGATGACGCTGATGCCACTTCGTCCGAGCGTGCCGAACAGTTTGCCGGCTATGCCGGGTGTGTGCTTCATGTTCTCGCCCACAACGGCTATTGTGGCGAGTCCGCTCTCGGCGAACATCGGGAACATGGCGCCAGTCTCTATTTCCTTGGCAAACTCATTGTTTAGCACTTCAACGGCGGCATTGGCGTCTTGGTCGCGCACGCCTATTGACGTTGAATTCTCGGATGACGCCTGCGACACCATGAACACGCTGATGCCGTTGTCTGCCAGGGCGGTGAAGATGCGGCGGTTCACGCCAATGACGCCCACCATCGACAGGCCGGTAACGGTGATGAGTGTAGTGCCGTTGATGCTCGATATGCCCTTGATGGGTTTGGCGTCATTGGCAATCTTGGCCTTGATGATGGTTCCTTCGGCTTCGGGATTAAACGTGTTCTTTACACGTATTGGGATATTCTTCACGCAAACGGGGTATATCGTTGGCGGGTAGATTACCTTTGCGCCGAAGTTGCAAAGTTCCATTGCCTCGATATAGCTTAGCTCATTGATGGTGTAGGCTGTCTTGATGACGCGTGGGTCTGCGGTCATGAATCCGTCGACATCGGTCCATATCTCCAGTATGTCGGCGTCGAGGGCGGCAGCGATGATGGCTGCCGTATAGTCGGAGCCGCCGCGTCCGAGATTGGTCGTCTCATCGGTATTGCGGTCCATGCTTATAAAACCAGGGACAAGAGAGATGCGGGGCAGGTCGCTGAATGTGCGGCGCACCAGGCGGTTGGTGAGTTCGGAATCGAGAGTGTTCTTGTGGTTCTTCTGCATGGTCTTGATGAACTCGCGTGAGTCAAACCACTTTGCGCCCTGCACAAGAGTAGCCACAATGTTGGAGCTGAGACGCTCGCCGTAGCTTACGATGGCGTCCTGCGTCTTCTTAGAGAGGTCGTGGATGAGGAACACTCCGAAATAGATGGAGCGCAGCTGCTCGAACAGCGAGTCGACAACCTTGAAGAGGTTCTCGCGCTTGCGCGGGTCGGTGATGATGGTGTCTATCATCTTGTGGTGGCGGTCCACCATGGCCTGAAACTCGTCCTTCCATGTCTCGTCGCCTTTAAGGGCGAGCAGTGATGTGGCGAGGAGCTTGTCGGTGATGCCTCCCAAGGCGCTCACAACGACGATGATGGGCTGTTTCTGTGCCTCTTTCTCCACGATAGCCTTAAGGCTGAGAATACTCTCTACGGAACCAACAGAGGTTCCGCCAAACTTCAATACTTTCATTTTCTTTCTTGTTCTTTGGTTAATGCCTCCATACAAGGGAGGCTACTTGTGTTTCGGCGATGGGGCTTGCTGGCGCAGTGAGACTGGCTTCCGCTCCAATCCTCTATACGGGGGAGGCATGGGCGAGACACCTCGGTCTGCTTCTGGGCTGGCTCGGGCATGGGGCTGCCCAACGCCGTGTCGTGACATAAAGTTTAATAAAGTGTCGGCAAATTTACGAAAAATAAATGTTATGGCAACCGAAAAGGCTGTCTTTTTTAC
>CALBYK010000117.1 GCA_937889855.1 uncultured Prevotella sp. | reverse complement strand
TATTCTCTTGTATGATGAGCGCAGAGACATGCGATGAGCTTGACGCCTTGGCACAAAAACTGAGTCCAATACTCACAAAGCACAGCAACGACATCAAGCTCAACAAGCGTCTGTTCGAGCGTATAAAATATGTATACGAGCATCACCGTGAACTCACTCCCGAAGAACAGATGCTGCTCGACAACGCCTACGACGGCTTTGTGCGCAGCGGAGCCTTGCTCGATGACGAAGGCAAGGAGCGTCTGCGCAAGCTCACCGAGGAGGCGAGCATGCTCTCCTTACAGTTCTCACAGAACCTCCTGAAGGAGAACAAAGCCTTCACGCTCAACATAACAGACGAGAAGCAGCTCGACGGACTGCCCGACACCGCACGCGAGGCAGCCGCTCTCGCCGCCAAGGAGGCCGGCAAGGAGGGATGGCTCTTCACTCTCGACTATCCGAGCTACTCGCCATTCATGACCTACTCCACACAGCGTGAGCTGCGCCGCCAAATGTATATGGCACGCATGACAGAGGGCACACACGACAACAAGGAGAACAATCTCGACATCTGCAAGCGCATCGTCAACCTGCGCCGTGAGATAGCGCAGCTCCTTGGCTACGACACTTATGCCGACTACGTGCTCGTGCACCGCATGGCGTCAAACGTGAAGAACGTGTACAAGCTGCTTGACGACCTTATCGACGCCTACAAGCCCACAGCAATTGAGGAGAAGAAAGCAATTGAGTGCGAGGCAAAAAATATAGAGGGAGAGGACTTCAAGATGGAGCCATGGGACGTAAGCTTCTACTCGCACAAGTTGCAGATGCGCGAATATAATCTCGATGCAGAGATGCTGCGCCCGTATTTCGAGTTGTCAAAAGTCATCAACGGTGTATTTGGACTTGCCGGCAAACTCTACGGCATCACCTTTAAGGAGTCGAAGGACATACAGGTGTACCACCCAGACGTGAAGGCATACGAAGTGTTTGACAAGGACGGCTCGTTCCTCGCAGTATTCTATGCCGACTTCCATCCGCGCAAGGGCAAGCAGGGAGGCGCATGGATGACAGAGTTCCAGGGACAATGGATCGACCGTAAGGGTGTCAACGTGCGTCCGCACGTGAGCGTGGTGATGAATCTCACGAAACCAACCGACGAGAAGCCGGCTCTGCTTACTCTCGGGGAGGTTGAGACGTTCCTGCACGAGTTCGGACACTCGCTACACGGCATGTTCGCAAACACACGCTTCGAGAGCCTCAGCGGCACAAACGTGTGGTGGGACTTCGTCGAGCTGCCGTCACAGTTCATGGAGAACTATGCCGTTGAGAAGGATTTCCTGCGCACATTTGCCTTCCACTACAAGACGGGCGAGCCTATGCCCGACGAGCTTATAGACCGCATCGTGCGCAGCCGAAACTTCATGGCAGCAAGCGCATGCCTGCGCCAGGTGAGCTTCGGACTTCTCGACATGGCTTACTACACACAGAAAGGAGAGTTCACCGAGGACATCATTCCATTCGAGAAGCACGCATGGGAGAAGGCCATCATTGGCAAGCAGCTGCCTGACACATGCATGACAACACAGTTCTCGCACATCATGGCTGGCGGATACGCTGCCGGATACTACAGCTACAAATGGGCTGAAGTGCTCGATGCCGATGCCTTCAGCGTGTTCAAGAAAAACGGTATCTTTGACCAGAAGACAGCACAAAGCTTCCGCGACAATATCCTTTCGAAGGGTGGCACTGAACACCCGATGATACTATACAAACGGTTCCGTGGACAGGAGCCAACAATAGACGCTTTACTCGAACGCAATGGAATCAAAAGACAATAAGGAAAAGCTTCTGCGCCTCGACCTGCGCTACCTACGCATGGCACGCATCTGGGCAGAGAATAGCTACTGCCGCCGCCGCAAGGTGGGTGCGCTGGTGGTGAAGGACAAGATGATAATAAGCGACGGCTACAACGGCACGCCGAGCGGATTTGAGAATGTGTGCGAGGACGACAATAATGTCACCAAGCCATACGTGCTCCACGCCGAAGCCAACGCCATAACAAAACTTGCACGCAGCTCCAATAACTCCGATGGAGCAACGCTATACGTTACGGCAGCGCCATGCATTGAATGTGCCAAGCTCATAATACAGGCTGGCATAAAGCGCGTCATATATGCCGAGCAATATCGACTGACTGACGGAATAGAACTGCTCAAACGCGCAAACATTGAAGTAAAATATCTAAACCCGGACGATTATGAACATGAACAAGTCTAACAGGTTTATGCCTCTGCTTATGGCTCTTTGCGTGGTCATTGGCATACTGATAGGCACATTCTACGCAAACCATTTCTCCGGCAACAGGCTCAACATCATCAACTCAGGGTCAAACCGTCTGTCGAACCTGCTGCACATCATAGACGACCAGTATGTAGACAAGGTGAACATTGACTCGCTCGTTGACATGGCAATACCGCAAATTCTCGCCGACCTCGACCCTCACTCTGTATACATAAGCGCGAAAGACGCACAGTCGGTTACGGACGACCTTAAAGGTTCGTTCTCTGGAGTCGGGATAGAGTTCACCATACGTCAGGACACCATACACGTGCAAAATGTAGTGAAGAACGGACCGGCACAACGCGCAGGACTGCTTGCAGGCGACA
>CALBYK010000116.1 GCA_937889855.1 uncultured Prevotella sp. | reverse complement strand
GTGCCAGTATGAGATGACACCGCGGCAACTTATGGACGAGGTGCTGCGCTATCGCTCTTTCATACGCAAGGGTGGGGTTACGGTCTCTGGCGGCGAACCGCTCATGCAGGCCGACTTCGTAGCAGAGTTCTTCAGGCTTTGCCGTGAAGAAGGCATACACACTGCCCTCGACACGAGCGGTGCTTACACTACGCAACGTGCAATGCGCGTGCTCGACTACACCGATCTCGCATTGCTCGATATTAAGACCATGGATTCCGAACTGTATCCCCGACTGACGGGCATGAGGCAAGACAACAATCTTGCATTTCTTGACCGGCTTGAAGAGCGCCATATCCCTACGTGGATACGTCATGTAGTTGTGCCGGGATATACCGACGACGACCTTTGGCTCGACCGTCTCGGACGGCACATTGCGTCATACGACTGCGTAGAGCGCATCGAGATACTGCCTTACCATACACTCGGCAAGTCGAAATACGAGCGCATAGGGTTGAGCTATCCGCTTGACGGCATAGACGCTCTGGCGAAAGAGCGTGCGCAGGAAATACGCGAGAAACTTTCTAAATATAGGCCATGCCAGTAGCGCGTGGGCTATATTTTTTGCATAGTAGGCAAAAGCAAACGAAAATTGATTACCTTTGTACGTCTATACACCAATTTACATTTCAATATACGATGAAACATACACTCTATAATATATACCTTTTGTCAGGACTGCTTACCATGCTTCCTTGCCATGCCAATGAGGCCGACAACGACACGGTTGCCACAGGGCGAAATGTCCATCAGATAGAGTTCGACTACAAACCAGGCGCCATCCTCCACACCAACGACTTCCTGCGCGGCAACAATCCCGAGGTGCGCACTATGAACCACAACATAAGCTACCATCTTAAGTATGCCTTCTCTGCCCCGGAGCAGAGCCGCGAGGCACGCATCTATCGCGATGCCTACCAAGGCGTAGGCATCTCATACAACGACTTCAACCACCAACTTGGCAATCCTGTCAACGTATATCTGTTTCAGGGCGCACGCGTCACGAGCCTTGGCAGCCGGATGTCACTCAACTACGAGTGGAACCTCGGACTCGCCTTCGGATGGAAACCGTATGACGAGGATAGCAATCCCGACAACCATGTCATCGGCTCAAAGGTAACGGCATACATAGGCCTGGACTTTTACGCGCGGTGGATTCTCTCGCGTTACGTTGACGTTAAGTTCGGCATAGGTGCGGCACACTATTCAAACGGCAACACACAGTATCCAAACCTCGGACTCAACACGGCACAACTGAGCGTGGGCACTGCCTATTACATCAACCGCCATACCTGCCGTCTGCTCTACCGACACGAACAACTGCCGTCCGTCGAACACAGCGTCATCTACGACCTTGTCCTCTTTGGCGCATGGCGGCAGCGCGGCGTATACGAAGATGGCTATCCATACGCCCTGAACGGCAAGTCGGCTGTCATGGGATTCAACTTCAATCCCATGTACAACCTCAACCACTGGCTGCGGCTCGGCGCATCGCTCGACGGAATATACGACCGCACAGCCAATCTATACTACGACGTGAACTACATCAATCCCGACACCAACGACCAATATCACCGCCCGTCAGCATCGAAGCAGATGACACTCGGCATGTCGGCACGTGTGGAGTTCACAATGCCCTACTTCGATATAAACTTTGGCATAGGACACAATTTCCTTAATGCCAAAAACGATTTTGGCGGTGTCTACGAGGTGCTCGCGCTGAAAGCCCACATCACGCGCCGCACCATGCTGCACATAGGCTACTCTCTCAAGGATTTCCATACGCCTAAGCATCTGATGCTCGGAATGGGGTGGAGATTCGGTAGAATGAGATAGGAGGTTGGTGTGTCAAAACACAGCTACACTATTTCGTGATGGATATTTTCTTAAATTAACATCATTCCCAACTGCGCACACTCCCTGCGCATATCCTCCGGCCATATCGAAGCCTGAATCTCGCCAATATGAGCCTTGTGCAACAACACCATGCAAAGGCGGCTCTGACCGATGCCGCCACCGATGGACAAAGGCAACTCATCGGCAAGGAGTCGGCGATGGAAGTAAAGCTGTTCGCGGTCTTCCTTGCCCTCAATCTTAAGCTGCCGCAGCAGCGACTCCTTGTCAACACGAATGCCCATTGACGACAAACGAGCGTTGCAGCACGGGATACCATATAAGAATGTCACCGTTGAGTCCCGCCTTGCCGTTCTCGGCAACCGTCGACCAGTCGTCATAGTCGGGTGCACGCCCGTCGTGTTTCTCTCCGTTTGCGAGTTTGCCACCAATGCCAATGACAAACACTGCACCATATTTCTTGCATATGGCATCCTCGCGCTCTTTTGGTGACCGGTCGGGATACATCTTTAGCAGATCCTCGCTATGTATGAAGTGTATCTTCTCTGGAAGGAACGGGCGTATCTGTTCGTATGTCTCGCACACAAGGTATTCGGTGCGCCGTATGGCAGCATAAATGCGCTCCACGATGTCCTTCAGAAAAGCGACAGTGCGCTGCTCGCGTGTAATTACGGCTTCCCAGTCCCACTGGTCGACATACAGCGAGTGCAGATTGTCGAGTTCCTCGTCGGCTCGTATAGCGTTCATGTCAGTATAGACACCGTAACCCGGCGACACCTTGTATTCTGCGAGCGTAAGACGCTTCCACTTGGCGAGCGAATGCACCACCTCTGCCTTTTTGTCGCCAATGTCCTTTATGGGGAACGTCACGGGGCGCTCCACACCGTTGAGGTCGTCGTTGATGCCGAGTCCTTGCATGACAAAAAGCGGAGCCGTTACACGGCGCAGACGCAACTCGGTTGACAGGTTCTGCTGAAAGAAGTCCTTTATGAGTTTGATGCCCTGTTCGGTCTTGTTCATGTCGAGAAGGGCAGAATAATGTTCAGGTCTTATGAGTTTGCTCATTTTTCGTTTTATTGGTTTATTATTATTTTGTAAATACAAAGGTAAATATAATTAATCAAACGACAAATATTTAGCTGATATTTTAACACAAAGACACATTTGCACACATTTCCGCAACGACATCAAATACATCACTCTTTCATTATTCGGATTTGGCAACATAGATGCGTAATAGGCAACATGTAGGAAGGTATGGCATCCCGCCATACCCACTCTGTCATATTATTTGCCAATAAATTTTGCACTTTGCCGAAAAAATGATATATTTGCAGCCTACTAACTACTTTCTATGCCACAGACAAAACATGAAAGAGAACCTAATACATACAATTTACATTACATTAAAACCTAATCGCCAAAACAACAAATGACAAAAAAGAAGTATTATCCCTGGTTAGTCGTAGCACTGCTTTGGGTCGTGGCCCTGCTAAACTACATGGACCGCCAGATGCTCTCCACCATGCAGGAAGCCATGAAGGCCGACATTGTGGAGCTTAACAAAGCCGAGGCATTCGGCGCGTTGATGGCCGTTTTTCTATGGATTTACGGCATCGTGAGTCCGTTCGCCGGAGTCGTAGCCGACCGTCTGAGCCGCAAGAAACTCGTAGTCGGAAGCCTGTTCGTGTGGTCGGCCGTGACCTACCTCATGGGCTATGCCACCGACTTTCAGTATCTCTACTGGCTGCGTGCGCTGATGGGCATCAGCGAGG
>CALBYK010000115.1 GCA_937889855.1 uncultured Prevotella sp. | reverse complement strand
GAGACTGGGGCTGCGGAACGGGTAATGTTGGTGGAACGGCTAAAAGAGAAATTAAGACAAATAGATGATGGTTCGGAATAAATAAGTAACTTTGCAATACAATTAATAATTGGGAGAGGGGGCATTCTCGCCCCCGACTGTAAACAAAAGTAAACAAAATGCCACATTTATTGATAGTAGAGGACGACATAGCCTTCGGCACCATGCTTCAGACATGGCTGCGCAAGAAAGGGTTTGAGGTTGACAAGGCAACATCTGTAGGAGCGGCTGTAAGGTTGCTTGTTGACAGAGAGGTTGACCTCGTGTTGTCCGACCTCCGCCTGCCCGACCACGACGGGCTGCGCTTGCTCGCGTGGATGCGCGAGCATGGCAAGGACGCTCCGTTCATCGTCATGACCAACTACGCGGAGGTGCAAAACGCAGTCCTTGCAATGAAGTCGGGTGCAGCCGACTACATTGCAAAACCTGTGCAACCCGACATCCTGTTGCAGAAAATCAACGACGCCATAAATGAAAGATGTGGTCGCCCCAGCCAGTCCTCAGGAAGAACCACCCCCATCCAGCAGGCCGGCAGCCCGTCCCCAGACAAACTGGCAGCACCACAATCTGCACCCTCCGCTCCACGCTACATCGAAGGCAAGAGCGAAGCCTCGCGACAGCTCTACAGCTATGTGGAGCTTGTTGCGCCGACGCCAATGTCGGTGCTCATCCTCGGAGCCTCAGGCACGGGCAAGGAATATGTGGCACACCGCATACACGAGCTGAGCCAGCGCAGCGGAAAGCCGTTCTTCGCTCTCGACTGCGGTGCGATTCCGCGTGATGTGGCGGCTTCCGAGTTCTTCGGTCACAAGAAGGGGGCGTTTACGGGTGCCGATGCCGACAAGCGCGGCGCTTTTGAAATGGCAAACGGCGGGACACTGTTCCTTGACGAGGTGGGCAATCTAAGCTATGACGTGCAGGTGCAGCTGCTGCGTGCCTTGCAGGAGCGCCGCATTCGTCCCGTTGGAGGCAGCGAGGAGATTCCCATTGACATACGCCTGGTGTGCGCCACCAACGAGAACCTTGCCGAGGCGGTAGGGGAGGGACGCTTCCGCGAAGACCTCTACCACCGCATAAACGAGTTTACCATATATATGCCCAAACTCTGCGAGCGCGGCAACGACCTCTTTCTCTTTGCCGACCTCTTCGTCCGTCATGCCAACGAGGAGCTTGGCCGCTCCGTGGAGGGTTTCGACTCAGATGCAGCGGAGATGCTTGCAGCACATTCTTGGCCAGGCAACCTGAGAGAACTGAACAATGTCATAAAGCGGGCGGTACTGCTCACACGCGGCAGCAAGATAACGGCAACCCAGCTCTCACAGGCCATGCCTCAGACATCTGCCGTCCCCGCGGTCACAGCGCTGCACGATGAGGACAGCGAGCGTGAGCGCATCATCGCCGCCTTGCGCCAAACTAACGGTAACAAGGCGAAGGCAGCGCGTCTGCTTGGCGTTGACCGCAAGACTATTTACAACAAGATTGAACGGTTGGGAATATAATAAGGTTTATAAAATAAAATGGGGAAGAAAGTAGGAGGGCATGGCTTGATGTTATGCTCATTCAGTGGGTATGGCAGGGATGCCATACCCTCCTGCTATTAGTTGTAGCCATATTTCTCGATGTCGTCATCGTTGGAGTTTTGCTTGTCGGCAATCTGTCTCATGTGCTGCTCGTAAGCCTGTGCCAGACCTCCTGCGCTCGTCTCCTTGTAGAGTGACGGAAGGTCGTGTCCGGTTTGTTTCATCACCTTCACCACGCGGTCGAACGAGACAGTGTGCTTGCCGTCTGAGAACGAGGCGTAGAGATTGGCGTCAAGGGCACGTGTGGCGGCAAAGGCGTTGCGCTCTATGCATGGTATCTGTACAAGACCGCACACAGGGTCGCAGGTCATGCCGAGGTGATGCTCAAGTCCCATCTCGGCGGCATACTCTATCTGTGACGGACTTCCGCCAAACAACTGGCATGCAGCCGCTGAAGCCATTGCGCATGCCACGCCAACCTCGCCCTGGCAGCCAACGTCTGCCCCCGATATAGAGGCGTTCTTCTTCACCACATTCCCAAAAATGCCTGCTGTGGCCATGGCGTGCAGGATGCGTGTGTCGCTGAACTTGTGTCCTTTGGCAAGGTGATAGAGCACGGCTGGCAGCACGCCGCATGAGCCGCACGTGGGCGCGGTGACTATTGTTCCGCCGGACGCGTTCTCTTCGCTCACCGACAGCGCGTAGGCATACACCAGAGCACGCGACTGGAGCGACTGCTTGTAGCCGCTTGCCTTTACATAATATATAGGTCCCTTGCGCGGAAGCTTCAGTGGGCCAGGAAGCGCACCCTCATGGTCGATGCCCCGCTCAACGCTCTCCTGCATGGCACGCCACACCTCCATGAGGTAGTCCCATATGCCTTCTTCCTCACACTCGTCAACATACTCCCAGTAGTTGCGGCCGTGGTTCTCGCACCATTGCTGAATCTCGTGCAGAGAGTTCTTTTGGTAAACTTCCCTGCGTCCAAGCAACCAGCGCCCTTTCTCGCCCTCGGAGAGAGCACCGCCGCCGACGCTGTAGCATATCCATTCATCGGTTTTTGTTCCTTCGGCATCGAACGAGACGAATTTCATCCCGTTAGGATGGAACGGAAGGAACACTTGGGGGCGCCATTCTATGCGCAGAGGTGCTATCGGGCGAAGTACCTCGTCGATGGCAACGTCGGTCATGTGTCCCCTGCCGGTTGCGGCAAGGCTGCCGTAGAGTGTCACCTCAAAGCTCCTTGCGTCTTTATGGTGGGATGCGAATATTTGGGCTGCCTTTTGCGGTCCCATGGTGTGGCTGCTCGAAGGCCCTTTGCCTATGCGGTATAGTTCTCTTAACGATTCCATTGTGTAGGTTTAAAAAAATAGTTTGTATGCAAAGTTACGGAAACTTTTATTAATGTTGCGTCTTGTTTCTCATAAAATGCTGCGTCTGTTTATTCTTTTGTTGTTAAATATATGTTAAAAACACTTTCCTGACATTGATTATTACTGTTTTCCACGTTAGTATTAACAGAGAAGTGAAAAAATATAGAAAACTGGAATATTATGAAAAGAATCTTTTTGTTCATGGTGATGGCTTTGCTGATGATTGCGACATCAGCTTGTGGCAAGCAACGTGCTGACGTTGTGAAGAAGGTTGACGCCTTCAACACAATAAATATCGTTGGCAGGATAAATGTTGTTTACGAGCAGGGCAGCGGCTACGAGGTGAGGCTTGACAACAATGCTGATGCTTGTGTGGATGTGAGGGTGGACAACTCGTCGTTGAACCTCTCGCCCAAGAGTAAGTCGGTGAGTAAGGTTGGCGGTGTCTACTATAATTCGGTTGACTGGACAGAGGGTTTCACAGTGTACGTCAAGGCTCCGTCGGTTGGGTCGTTCGCTTTGGCTGGCAGCGGAAGTATAAGCGTGGACGGGATGACGGCCAAGAGGGTGACATTCAGCTTAGCCGGGTCGGGCAGTGTTACGGTAAAGCAACTCTCTGCCGACAATGTGTCGTTCAGCGTGGCTGGCTCTGGCCGGCTTAAGGCAACAGGCGTGACGGCAGGCAAGGCGAACCTTTCGGTTGCAGGGTCAGGCAGTATAAAGGCTGATGTGACAAAAGTTGTCAATTTGATTTGTAGTGTTGCAGGGTCGGGCAATGTCACGGTGTCTGGCAAGGCTGGCCAATATACAAAATCTGTATTCGGCGGTGGCTCCATAACAGACGACGCGCTTAAATATGGAAAAATATCGAAGTCGTCTGGGAATTACAGCGATGGTGGCACATACAATTTTGGCAATAACGGTGGCGATACATATCGCAATATGGATGATGCCAATGGCATTTTGTCAAATCCATAATTTCGGCAGTCGTATCAACAAATCAATCTGACAGTGAATCAACAACAGTTTGAACATATAGCTCTTAGGCTGCGTCAAATAGCCGTTGGCTACGCGCGGCGATACATTGATGACAGCGACGACGCAAATGACGCGGCAAGCGACACTATGCTTAAGCTTTGGGCGGTGCATGACTCTCTCCATGACAACGACCATGCAGCAAGGCTTGCCGCCGTCATCTCGCGCAATGTGGCAATTGACATGGTGCGCAAGCGCACGGCTACAATAGTGCGTATGGACGACGTGGGCGCATCAAGGCTCGGTGCACGTTTTTCAAGCGACTCTTCGCCCGATGGACTTATGGAATGGCGTGAGGACGAACAATGGCTCGCGCGGCGCATAGCGCAACTGCCGCCGCGCGAGATGCAGGTGCTTCGACTGCGCCAGACGGAGCGGCGCACCAACGAGGAGATTGCCGCCATAATGGGTATAAAGAAAGAGTCGGTGGCAACGGTGTTGTCGGCTGCGCGCCGCAAGTTGTTTAATGATTTAAAGGAAAGGAACAGACGATGAATGACAAACAATTGGTTTCGCTTCTGAAGCGTTTCATGGATGGAACGACAACTGTTGACGAGGAGACGCTATTGGCCGACTTTTTCCATAAGGCTGCCGATGGCGACCGCCCGGATGGCATATCCCATGACGACTGGACTGCATACAGGCAGATGTTCAAGATGTTTGAAACCGATGTCGGCAGCAGTGCCGATGCTGGCGGACATCAACCAGCCAAGCGCAAATCGCGCCTGTGGCTGTGGACGGGCAGGGTAGCAGCAGCTGCTGCTGTGGTGCTGCTGGTGGTTGGAAGCTTCACGTTGCGGTCTCGCCACAATGAAGGCATGCAGCCGTTGGCACGGCATAGCGAGAAGGCGTTTCCGGTAGACTCGTTCGCCGACAGTATATCGGCAGAGCAGCCAAGAAGGATTAACACCGACAGCATAAATATAAAGGAAACCCCAAAGCCAGTCCACAAGAGCGTGCGTCCTTATTGGCAGCCTCGTCCGCCGAAGGTGTATGTGGCTGAGGCTGC
>CALBYK010000114.1 GCA_937889855.1 uncultured Prevotella sp. | reverse complement strand
GGCCAGCCCGCCGCCACCGCCTTCCGCCAGCGTCTGGAGCGTGACGGCATAAAGACCTACTACCATTACCTTATCGACGGCTATCCCCACAACGTGAGCCTCATTGCCTCCGACGAGGGTTTCGGCAAGAACGACTATGTGGAGACGGAGCGTCCGCTCGTCATAGTCACGGCACCGGGACCGGGCAGCGGCAAGATGGCTGTGTGCCTGAGCCAGCTGTACAATGAGAACAAGCGTGGTGTGCGTGCCGGATATGCCAAATTTGAGACGTTCCCAGTGTGGAACCTTCCGCTAAAACATCCTGTCAATATTGCCTACGAGGCTGCTACCGCAGACCTTAATGATGTGAACATGATCGACCCATTCCACCTTGAGGCGTATAACAAGATTGCCGTTAACTACAACCGCGACATTGAGATTTTTCCAGTGCTAAACGCTTTGTTTGAGGGAATATACGGCTCTAACCCATACAAGTCACCTACGGACATGGGTGTCAATATGGTGGGGTTCTGCATAAGCGACGATGAGGCTTGTTGTGAGGCTTCCAGAAACGAGATTGTGCGCCGATATTATGACGCCACAAACAAGCTCGCGCGCGGAGCGTGCAACGAGGCTGAGATTGCCAAGATACAGCTGCTGTTCAATCAGGCCAAGATAAATACCGACTTCCGGCGTACTACCGTTGCCGCCAAGAACTATAGGAAGGAGACTGGACACACGTCGTCTGCGATTGAACTTGAGGACGGAACAATCATTGTTGCTAAGTCGAGCGAACTGTTGGGATGCTCAGCGGCCTTGCTGCTTAATGTGATGAAGCATCTTGCAGGTATAGACCATGGTGTGAAACTCATTCCGCAGTCGATGATTGAGCCTATACAATATACAAAGATTAATTATCTCGGTGGACATAACCCGCGTCTGCATACAGATGAGGTGCTTGTGGCTCTGTCTGTGCTTTCGGAGAAGGACGAGAATTGCCGACGCGCTCTCCAACAGCTGCCGAAACTCCGGGGATGCCAGGTGCATTGTACGGTTATGCTGAGTGATGTAGACCAGAAAATCTTCAAGAAGCTGGGAGTGAACCTAACTTGTGAGCCAGTACTGAAGAAGTAATTCTGGACATGAAAGGCATTTTTTTCTTGGACATGAAGGCATGAAGGACACATTTCTTCATGCCTTTGTGTCTGATTTCTATCTTCATGTCTAAGAACCATGATTTGTTTGGTTATAAAAAGTGTTTTGTAAAGTCTGTGTGTCAATCTTTCGCTTTTGAAGTCATTTCTACCAAATCCCGACTTACAAAAGTGTCATAAAGGAAAATAAATAAAATCTTTTCTTTCTTTTATTCACGAAATTTTGTTAATTTTGTAGGCAAGTTTGAGGCGTTGCAAATCGCGATTTATAGCAATGCTGATGAAAACATAAAATTCTTATCATTTTTATATATTTATGGCAAATGTAATTAAGTTACGTAAGGGTTTGGACATCAACCTCAAGGGAAAAGCTGCCGAGCAGAAGTTTTCCGTGAAGGATGCTGCCCAATATGCCCTTGTACCTGATGACTTTGTAGGCATGACACCGAAGGTGGTAGTCCGCGAGGGCGACCATGTCAAGGCAGGTGAAGCTCTGTTTGTCAATAAGAAGCAGACAGATGTTAAGTTCGCCTCGCCCGTGAGCGGTGTCGTGAAGGCAGTTGTCAGAGGCGACCGCCGCAAGGTGTTGCGTGTTGTCGTTGATGCTGATAAAGAGCAGCAGTATGTTGACTTCGGTCAGAAACAGGTATCGGTGCTTGACGGCGATGCAGTGGTGAAGGCTTTGTTGGAAGCCGGATTGTTCGGCTACATCAACCAGTTGCCCTACGCAGTGTCGACCACTCCCGACCAGAAGCCGCGTGCCATCTTTGTGAGTGCATTGCGCGACATGCCGCTCGCCGGCAACTTTGAGTATGAGCTTCAAGGCAACGAGAAGGACTTCCAAACTGGCTTGACGGCACTCTCGAAGATAGCCAAGACCTATCTCGGCATCGGCGCACAGCAGACCAACGCCGCTCTGACAGCAGCAAAGGATGTTGAGGTGACGGTGTTCGACGGTCCGTGTCCGGCAGGCAACGTGGGCGTACAGGTGAACAATATCGCTCCTGTTAACAAGGGCGAGGTGGTTTGGACTGTTGATCCTACAGCCGTTATATTCTTTGGCCGTCTGTTTAACACAGGCAAGGTCGACCTCCGTCGTCTTGTGGCTGTCGCAGGTAGCGAAATCAACAATCCTGCTTACACAGAGGTCCTCGTAGGTCAACCTGTCGCCAGTCTTGTTGAGGGCAAGCTTGCGGCAGCCGAGCATGTGCGCCTCATCAATGGCAATCCGCTGACAGGTCGCAAGTGCACTATGAATGACTTTATAGGTGGGCATACTTCAGAGATAACGGCAATACCCGAAGGCGACGATGTTGACGAGATGCTCGGATGGATTATGCCGCGCACAAACGACTTCTCCGTAAGCCGCAGCTACTGCTCATGGCTCTTCGGCAAGAAGAAGGAGTATGACCTCGATGCCCGTGTGAAGGGTGGCGAGCGCCATATGATAATGAGCGGTGAGTACGACAAGGTGTTGCCTATGGATATATATGGAGAATATCTTATAAAGGCAATCATTGCCGGCGACATCGACCGCATGGAACAACTCGGCATCTACGAGGTTGCGCCAGAGGATTTTGCTGTGGCAGAGTTTGTTGACTCGTCGAAGCTCGAACTCCAGCACATCGTGCGTCAGGGACTCGACATGCTCCGTAAGGAGAATGCTTAAAACGAACAATTTTAATTACAAATAGAAAGTATGAACTTCTTAAGAAAATATCTTAACGACATCAAGCCCAACTTCGAGCCGGAAGGGAAGCTACACGCTTTCCGCAGCTTGTTTGATGGCTTTGAGACTTTCCTGTTTGTGCCAAACCAGACATCAAAGACCGGCGTGAACATCCACGACGCCATTGACTCGAAGCGCATCATGAGCTTCGTGGTGATAGCGTTGCTCCCGGCGTTGTTGTTCGGCATGTACAACGTGGGATTCCAGAACTATAAGGCAGCCGGCGCGCTTGCCGACGCATCATTCATCTCGATGTTCATTTACGGTGCATTGCAGGTGCTCCCGAAAATCATCGTCAGCTATGTTGTGGGTCTCGGCATCGAGTTCGCATGGGCACAGTGGAAGGGCGAGGAGATTCAGGAAGGTTTCCTTGTTTCAGGTATCATTATACCGATGATTGTTCCCGTTGGTTGTCCGCTTTGGGCTCTTGCCATCGCTGTAGCATTTGCCGTTGTTATAGGCAAGGAGATATTCGGCGGCACTGGCATGAACATCTTCAATGTGGCACTCATTACGCGCGCGTTCCTCTTCTTCTCTTATCCTACGAAGATGTCGGGTGACGCTGTTTGGGTGGCAAATGACACCATCTTTGGCTTGGGCAACACTCTGCCCGACACGTTCACATGCGCAACTCCGCTCGGACAGATAGCACAGGGCGCTACAGTCAACAGCAGTCTCTGTGACATGATCACTGGCCTCATCCCTGGCTCAATCGGCGAGACAAGCGTAATCGCTATCGCCATAGGCGCCGTTATATTGCTTTGGACTGGCATCGCTTCATGGCGCACAATGCTTAGCGTGTTTGTGGGCGGTGCCGTTGCAGCCTACGTGTTTGAGGCTCTTGGCATGACTCCTATCGCATGGTATGAGCATCTCGTGCTTGGCGGCTTCTGCTTCGGTGCCGTGTTTATGGCAACCGACCCGGTTACATCAGCCCGCACACATTGCGGACAGTACTGGTATGGTGCCATTATCGGCATTATGGCAGTAATCATCCGTGTGATGAACCCCGGCTATCCAGAGGGCATGATGCTCACCATCCTCTTTATGAATATGTTTGCTCCGCTCATCGACTACTGCGTTGTGCAGAAGAACATCTCCAAGCGAATGAAACGTTTAACCAACAAATAACACAGCATAAAGAATATGGAAGAGACAAAGAAGAAAGGATTGAACACAAGTTCAAATTCCTACACCATCATTTATTCTGTGGTTATCGTCGTTATCGTGGCATTCTTGCTCGCGTTTGTGTCGTCATCGCTCAAACCCCAGCAGGACGAGAACGTGGCTCTTGACAAGAAGAAGCAGATACTGGCTTCGCTCAACATACGCGACATCGACGGTGCGGAGGCTGCAGATACATACAATAAGGTCATTACTGCCGACGAGATTATCAATCGTGACGGCAAGGTGGTAGAGCAGGGTAAGCAAGGCGGTACAGAGGCCGGCTTCCTTTGCAATAGCGCTTCGACAAAGGAAGGTCGTCTGGCTCTCTACGTATGCAACGTTGATGGCGAGACCAAGTATGTCATTCCGGGATACGGCATGGGTCTTTGGGGCGGCATCAGCGGCTACATTGCCGTAAATGCCGACAAGCAGACTGTCTACGGTGCCTACTTCAACCACGAAGGCGAGACTGCCGGACTTGGTGCCGAGATAAAGGACTCTCGCGAGTGGCAGGACCAGTTTAAGGGGAAGCACATCTTCGCCGCAGGCAAGCAGGGTATCGCCCTTTCCGTGGTGAAGAAGAGCGAGGTCACAGACCCGACAACTCAATGCGACGCCGTGACCGGTGCCACCCTTACGTCAAACGGTGTGAGCGACATGCTTCATACATGCCTCTCTGACTACACCAAATTCTTAACATCTAAATAAGGAGGAGGAACAACAATATGAGTTTATTTTCAAAAGAGAATAAAGCCGCTTTCACCAATCCTCTGAATCTCGACAACCCTATCCTGGTTCAGGTGCTCGGTATCTGCTCGGCTCTCGCCGTGACATCGCAGCTCAAGCCGGCCATTGTGATGGGTCTTGCCGTGACGGTGATTACAGCATTTTCAAACGTTATCATTTCCATCATCCGCAACACCATCCCTAACCGCATTCGCATCATCGTGCAGTTGGTGGT
>CALBYK010000113.1 GCA_937889855.1 uncultured Prevotella sp. | reverse complement strand
AAGTGAGGATTCTCATCCAGCCACGCTATCTCTACGTATTGGCCGACGATGATGCCTACGCAGGACACTTGCTGATAGAATGACATAACCCAAGGAAAAAGGAACCTCACGGACAATGAATATTACAATGACACAAGATATGCTCCATAAGATATACAGAAGATTCTTCACGCTGATGATATTGCTGACTGTAAGCGCACAGGCGATATGGGCGCAGACCATCAGCACCGATGACATCAAGGAAATGCTGGATTTCACCAGTTGGACAGTGGCATACACGCTGCAGACGGACAACATCCCGGAAGGGAGCACCATTGCATGGAGCGTGGACGGCAAGACTGTGACCAGTGGATTGTCGGACAACGGCAAGACCGTCACACTTCCTCTCAGCAGCGAGGTGCGCAAGGCAAGAGTGACGGTCAGCAGCCCTGACGCAGAGTCGCAGACACTTGATTTTGACATCACCCCAAAGACCTACGGCGAGGACTACGACGGCGGCCATTTCTATGCCGACGATTTCCACGCTTATGCCGACGGCACACAAGGTGACGGAAGCAAGGATAAGCCTTATCTCATCAGCAACGACCTTGAGCTTGCCTTGCTGGCACGCAACGTGACCAATGGCAATGCCGAGCAGATGTACTCCGGCAAATACTTCAAGTTGTCGGGCGACATCAACCTGGGCAGGGGCTTATGGATGCCTATCGGTACATGGAGCACCAAGACGCGGCATTTCTTTGCGGGCAAGTTTGACGGTGACGGACACACCGTGAGCAACATGCACATATCCTGGACCAACGAGAACGATTATGAGTCTTCGTGGGGACTATTCTCGCGTCTGTATGGCAAGTCGTCAGGCGAAAGTGGATATGCCACTGTGACCAACCTGATTATCGACAACGCGAAAGTGGAGAAGCAGGCTGGTTATCAACCAGTGGGAAAGGGTACGGTGAAGATAGGTGTCGTAGCGGGCGACTTGACCGACAATGCCGAAATAAGCAACATCATCATCCAGCAGTCGAAAGTTACCGACAACGGAGAAACCTACACTACTGCCGGAAAATATCGTATGGGCGGTATCATTGGCTATCTTGACGGCAAGCGATACAAAATCTACAACATTGCAGCCGCCACGGAGATGAATATGCTGAAAAACGCGCATGTCAACAACGACGTGACTATTTCGGCTGGTATCGGCTGTGCCAGCAGCTTCAGAACCGATAATGCCATCCTGCCCACGAATATCTATGTGTACGGACCGGCAATCACGACCAGCAGCTCAAACAGAGTGCGCCGTGGCGGAGTGGTCGCGATGTATAGCAGTGCTTACAAGTTGACTGCCGCCCAGCAGAATACGTTGTATTATTCGCCTGAACTGGCACTGACGGGTAGCAATATCGACAATTACGGCACCTCGAAGGACATCGCATCCTTCGGACTGGACTTCGCAACTCTGTGCAATAACTACATCAGCGACAAGTCGCTCGACAAGAAAATGTGGTCGTACTTCAGCAACAGGCAGCAGTTCTCGTTCAACACGACACTGCTGAAGGTGGAACGCGGCACAGAGGACGTGTTGACGGTGGTCGACGATAACGATGTGGCTTCTACTGAAAACTACGACTGGTATGTGTCTTACGACAATATCGCATGGAAAAAGCTGAATACTTCTTCATGCAGCTCGTACAGTCTGCCTCGACAGAACTACAACCAGTATGTGTATGCCATATTGCCCGACGGCAGTTCGCGCACAAACATCGAGATTGTGGAGGCAATCACGATGACAGCTGAAATTGACTCAAAGACAACTCCCGATACTTATGTCGTCACTCTGAGCAACAATACGCAGACAAGCAACGACGGCTTGGGACTGCAGATAACCTACGAGTGGTACAACGGAGAAACACTGGTGGCGACAGGCAGCAACACGTTCAAGCGTCCCGACTCTGCCGGCGAATACGACAAGTACAGTTGCCATATCACGGTATACAGCGGCACGCTGCTCCTGCTCGACAAGTGGTTCAACACCACGACGGTGGTGTATCTCAATCCTTCCGACACCGACGGCACTTTAGAAACCGACCGCATGAAGAGCGACGACTGGGGATATACTCCGGAAAAGCCTATGACCACATGGAAAGGAGCATACAGCAAACTGTCGCCCAACGCCTCGTGGAACGACAACTATATCGTGTTGATGGGCATAAGTAGTGCGACTGTTACCAACGACAAGGAAAATGGCTTCTCGGTTACTGCCAATTATCAAGGTGACGGCAATCTGTCTCACGATGCATGGAAAAATGTAATGGACAATTCGCCACTTGCCCGTAATGCCACCATTACCGGCAAATGGGAGGATAACAATGGTGCCATACACGACTACAACGGCAAAATAGAGATAACAGGCCAGAGTGCAGGTTTGCCTATCTGGGGCGACACACGCTTCCGCGACATAACCTTTTTGAACACCTCGATAGTGGATGTCAATTACTATAAAGTAATCTTCTGCCAGTACAACAATCTCGAGATGGGCAAAGGCATCCGAATGGAAGGTTTCAGACGGGTGATGCCTGGATATGCAACCATCGACGGAGCCGTGACCAATGCATTCCATATATTTGGCGGTTTCAACAACGACGCGCGGTTCTATCCGCTGAATACAGAAGCAAAGATTAAAGACTTTGAGGCTTCGATGCCTCATGGACGCGAAGGCTTCAAGATTACAGTCAAGTCGGGTTTCTACTCTTGTATTTGTGCTGGTGGACGACAGACCGGTTCTACTTCTTCTGTTGGAGCACAAAACGGCGTGATGGGTACACCCAACATGCCCATCAAGTGCACCATCGACATCGACATTGACCATGAATGGAATGAGGAGAATAATGAGAAAAGGACACTTGAGAATAGCAAGTCTTTAACTGGACAGACCAGAAAGAACGACTACGACATAGGTATCATCCTTGCCGGCAACCACGAGGGAGCTATGTATGCCGATGTGGATATCAACATAAAAAGCGGACGTGTGGCACGTGTGGTCAACGGCACATTGGGAAACGAGCGTGAAACGTATCTGGAATATCCGGGAGAAAGTGGCAAAAAATACCATGTGCCCGACAACACCTTTATGGGGCGTGCCAACATCAACATCGACCCGGCATCTTCTGAGAGCAACAAATCAGAGGATGTGGATGGGCGTGTGGTTATCACAGAGCTGTATGGAGGAAGTACAGGGCGCGGTCAAGATGTGGGTAAAACGGTAAACAACCCATTCTATGGTTACAGCACCATCACCATCAATGGCGGCACCTTCAAGATTCTGCCGGACGACAACACAGAAAAGAGCAAAATCTTCTCCGGCATATATGGTGCCGGAGCGGGTGGTATGAACGGTATCGGCTATGGAAACGACAACGACGAGACGCATACACAGGATGAAAGTATACCATACTGGAACGCCGACAAGACCGTGATGCTCTACGGTCCGTATGCGGACGCCAAGGACAAACTGATAAAGTATCACTGCTACAACGCCAAAGAGAATACATATACCGATGTTGACCCGAAAGAGACCAACACCAAGATAGTAATCAATGGCGGCAAGTTTGGTTTGCCTACCGACAGTATCGACGGCATCTATGCCGGAGGAAGCGGATATATGAGTTCCGGATTATGGATTGCTGATGGTATACCAAGTATTTACGGCGGAAACATATACGGCACCAAGGACGGCATAGCTACCACCTTGACAATAAACGGAGGCGAGTTTTATTGTAAGAATGGTATCTTCGCCGGCGGACGCGGCACTGACTACTATTATCAGAATAACCCATATAAAGGAACGGCTTCCAAATATACCGACTTGGGAAAGACCTACGGCAACGTGGAACTCGACATCAATGGCGGCATCTTCCATTGTCCGGTATATGGCGGTGGCTACGGCGTGGCTGACGCAACTTTGGAAGGGACATCCGAAATATCCACTCTCTCAAATATGGCCAAGATTTACGGTAAGTCTACCCTGAATATCTATGGCGGAACATTCTATAAGAACATCTATGGTGGTGGCGACATGGCACAGATTGAGTATCAGGGCGACGCTACCAACGTGACCATCGGCGACCGGGCGGACATACGCGGCTCGGTGTTTGCAGGCGGCAACGGTCGACCGCTGCGAGTGTCAGCCTACTCGGCAACCGACGGCTGCACACAGAGTCCGGAGGCAGTAGGACTGGTAAAGGGGTCTACCAACCTGGTTTTCCAGGGCACTACCCAACTTTCCCCTTACATCTACGGCGACATCTACGGCGGCGGCAACCTGGCGCAGGTCACGGACAGCACACAGATAGAAATCTTTGCCGGGCACTTTGCCGGACAGATATTCGGTGGAGGTAAGGGCGAACTGAAGGCTGATGGTACGGTGAGAAATTCTGCCGACGTTGGCGCCAACACTCAAGTGACACTGGCACAAGACCAGGGCATACAAGTTGACATGTCACCCAACAAGAAGAATGAAAGTTTCTCCATCAACGTGATATGGGACAAGATGTGGAAAGAAGCCGACACCTTCTATGGCTGGAACTCTTCGGTTGACAAGAAAGAGGGTGAGACCATCATCGCCGACTCAACGATGTTCTTTGACGAAAAGGAGAATAAGTTCATCAATCCACATAATATCTACGGCGGTGGAAACATCGCATGTAATGTGGGCGGCAAGGCCACGGTTGTTGTACAGAAGGGCATGACGCCGTATGAACTGCTGAAAACACAGGAGTGGAAACTGTCTTATTCGGACAACGACAATCCGCATTTCAGTGTGTTCGGCGGCGGTTACGGCCCCGACACAAAAGTGGGCAGCACAGATGTGACGGTTGATGTGGAAGGCGATTACAGCATTTACGACTCCGAGACCGATGACAACAACATGCAGCTTGCCCCAAGCCTCGACCAATCAGCGCGCAAGGCAGGCTCCACAACAATACCCGTATTCGACAACTCCAAGGGTATACCCAACTTTACGGTTCTCGGTGTGCTTGGCGGCGGCTATTCGGGCATCGTAACGGGCGACACCAAGGTGACGGTTGACGGCCAGACATTCATCCACCGTGTATACGGCGGCGGTTTTGGAAATCCAGAGTCTACAACCGACAACACTACTGGCGAGATAGGTGGCAACACAGAGGTCAACGTGAAAGGTGCGCACATCTATGGCGACGTGTTCGGCGGAGGCGCCGGTGTCGCTCCTGCAATGGCAAGCGGCACACACTTCATGCAGGTGGCGCGCGTAATCGGCACCACCAAGGTAGAGGTGTCGGGCGACGCGCTTGTCTACGGCAATGTGTATGGTGGCGGCGACATCGCCAATGTCGGCACATATCAGGCTGCGAAGCCCGACGGATATTACGACCAGTCTAAGTTGTCGAGTGTTTCCACACTCGACCAAGACCCGTCATCTCCAGACGCAGGCTCTTTCCTCGGCTACAACGCTTCAGGCTACAAGACATTCGTCAACATCATCGGCGGCGATATCTTCGGACAGGTGTTTGGCGGCGGAAGAGGACTCAAGAAGTCGCAGGCTGCCGAATACTACAAACTTGGACGCATCAACGGCAATACCCTTGTGCACGTGGCTAATACCGAAAAGGAGTTTGCATCGCAGATTATCACCAGCGACGGTGATGCCATACCTCACATCTGGAACCGCATCTACGGTGGCTGTGCTTATGGTACAGTCGACGGCAATACTCTTGTGCATATCGAGGGCGGTATGCTCGGACTCAACATCTTCGGTGGTGGCTTTGGCGACGTGGCTATCGACGACAGCCGACTGATTGAGAAGGACAAGGAAGGCATAAACTCCGGTGCATCAACCGACACCGAAATTCTCAATATGGTGCTCGGCAAGAAGGATACAAATAACGAGGACACCTATGCCAATGTGCTTGGCAACACGAAGGTGCAGATTGACGGAGGCTCGTGGCTGTGGAACCGCAAGGCCAACATCAACGGCAACATCACCACATGGCTGGCAAGCGAGTCGGGCAACGAGAAGATAAGCACCGGCTACAAGGATTTCCGTGAGATGGTGCTTGCCTTGAACGACGCGGCTTCTGCCGATAGCGCAATGCTGGCAAGGGTGAATGCCATCTTCAAAAAGATAACAAGCGACAAGAGCACACAGGAGTTCTTCGATATGAGCACTTACTCGTTCAAGAAGAACCACAACATCTTCGGCGGTGGCAACCGTGCCTGCTATGTAGGAACATACACCGGCGACGAGGCGGGCAACGCCTTCTCTGGCACTGTGCAGGAAGGCACAGGCAAGGCGGTGGTGGAGATTAACCACTCGCCACTGACTGACATCACCGACACAAAGGGCAACACCATCAGTCTGCTCGATTGCACCACGCTCCAAGGTTTTTGTTGGGTGCTGGGCAATGAGAATATCTCACATCCGCAGTTCTCTGTGTTCGGTGCCGGCTACGGCGCCAACACCAAGGTGGCAAAGGCTGAGGTGTATGTACGTCCAGGCGCAATCACTGCTTCCGACGGTGGCACAGCCTTAGAGATAGGCGGAAAGCAATTCCGCTATCTCAACCAACATTCGGATATGGAAGTTTACTCTGCCTTGGAGAGCAAGATGCACGAGGACTTCCTAAAGGTGACGGATGAAGACAAACGACTCTACTACGGCAGCTCCGACGGAACGGACAAAGACCCCAAGACCTACCTGCGCTATCGCTCCAGCCGCTGGGCATGGGCTCTCGGTGCGCCTAACTTCTCCTTTATGGAGATTCATGGTGGTGGTTTCTCGGGCTACGTGTTGGACGATGCCTATGTGGAGACCGACGGCGAATTGACGTGCCGTAACATTTATGGCGGCGGACTGGGAGCCAAGCCTTACGGCACGGTCAGCTCCGGCGACGGCTACGACTTCGGAAGCATTGGCGGCAGCGTCAAGCTATTTATGAAGACGGGTAGCGTGTCAAACAATGTGTATGGCGGCGGTGCCGGTGTGGAGTCGGTTCTCGGAAATGGTGGCAAACTGGTTGACTTCCCCGACATGGCGCGAGTGAAGGGCAAGACCGAGGTTCACATCTACGGCGAGAGAATCAACAACCAGGGCAGCCAGATTGAGCGCACCCAGATTTACGGCAATGTGTATGGCGGCGGTGATGTGGCTAATGTCGGCACGACGAAGGCCGACCCGAAGAAGTTTGAGTATAACGATGTATATGTCGACAACAACATCGACCACACATCGCTTGTCAACATACGTGGCGCAGTCATCTTCTCACAAATATTCGCCGGTGGAAAGGGACGCCAAAAAGCGGTTTGCTCTGACTATACGAAGCTGGGCGGCATCTACGGCAATACTTATGTCGTGGTCGACCAACCTGCAATGTCATACCCCTACTGCGACCTTGCCACTGGCAAGAGCTACGACCCTTCGGACAATAGCTATATGAAGCATCCCACTGACGGGGTGGACCGCAACAGCGACCCTTATATCTGGAACCGTGTGTATGGCGGATGCGAGAACGGCACCGTCTACGGCAATACGCTCGTTGCTGTCAACGACGGCTATTTCGGCCACAATATTCTCGGTGGTGGATGGGGAAGTTGCGACACCACATACGTGGACAACGTGGCTGTGGTGGACACCACCTCGGCAGACGTGACGGGCAACACCAACCTCTTTGTCACCGGCGGCGAGATGAAGCTGACTTCCTATTGGCTCATGGACAAGCGTTTCTGGGAACCGGCGTCAATCATCGACGGTATAACCTATTCGCCGCAATACGACCATCTTGTGCGCAAGTTTAAGGTCAATCACAACATCTATGGTGGTGGCAACATTGCATGCACGGTAGGCAGAAAGGATGCCGGCGGCAATCTGAATGGCAGCGGTAATACATATCTCACGATGCTCAAGGGAATGCTCAAAGACAGCACGCAGGTGGTGCCGGGCGTAATGGACCCCAACAAGAGTCTGTTTGAGTATGACGAGTGGCGGGAAGTGTACAACAAGGTTGGTTCCCCTCACTTCAGTGTGTTCGGCGGCGGCTACGGCGAGATGACCAACGTTCTCGGCGACACGCATGTGGATATCGAGATGGAGAAGCGCGGCAGCATACACAACTACGACATCAAGGAAGGCGAGGAGTATAAGCACTTCATCAGCGGCTACTCCATAATGGACATCGTGGGCGGTGGCTATTCGGGTAAGGTTGAAGGCGACACCCATATATCGGGCAAGGGTGGCTGCTTCTGCCGGCGTGTGTTCGGCGGTGGCTACTACAACTCTGTGAAGTCAACCAACGTGGACATCAGGGCAATCGACTGCCGCGACATATTCGGCGGCGGACAGATGGGCGACGTGCTCAAGAGCACGACGGTAAACATCGGCTCGAAGGATGTCGAGTCGTCTGACACATATAAGAATACTGACATTTATGTACATGGCAATGTGTATGGAGGCAACGACGTGTCGGGCTACATCAACGTGGTTCTCGACAAGAATGGTTACTTCAAGGACAATGGCGGCACCGGAACACACGTCAACATCTATGGCGGACGCATCTGGGGCAACGTGTATGGAGCCGGCAACGGCGACTATCTGTACGCAATCGACAAGAAAGGCAACACCAAGGTGACTGTCAACGAGGATTATCCTTTCAATCCCAATGACCCCAACTCCGAGACGGAATCGCTGGTCTATACCGTGCCCATGCGCGAGAATATGCCTTCATATAAGGCGGCGAGTGAAGCGGCACGCATAGTGAACATCAACTCTTGGCGACCGATGACCAACAAGGTGAACATACTGATAGAAGGAACATCGGCAACCGACACCGTATATATCCAGGGCGACGTGTATGGCGGCGGCAACTCGGCTACTGTGAGAAAGGTGCAGAATTTCTATGCACGCACCGATGTCACCAATGGTTCAATCAACGTAAACATAGGTAGCCATGTGAGAATTGGTCGCGTGTTCATGGGCAGCAACGGCGATGCTCTCTTCACGGCAACCGAGGACAACGACTTCATGAACAAGTTCCAGCGTCTCAACGGTGATGTGGACGACTACACAAAGGAACTGAACTTTGCCGACTCCATCGACTGGATTAACGACCCGTCAAACAAGGGCATCAGCACGCTCTGGCTTTCTACCAAGAACGAGGAGCGTCCGCTGGTGTATCCGCATATGATTGATCTCTACTTCCAGCCTGTGGAGACCGACATTCAGGGCACCATTCTCTGGAACGGCAAGAAAGACGGCGAGGGTCTTGACGACTGTATCATCGGCACCTTCTGCTGCGGCGGCAACCGCGGCAACATGAACGTGTACCCGCTATCACCAGACGACGATCCTGGTGAAGAAGAAGAGCCCAAATTGGGCAACGCGTTTGAGTATACATTCCCTGCCGGACTCACCATCACCGACAAAATCATCGGTGGCTGCAATAATGCCAACTACGACTATAAGGGTGTTGTATCACACGTGGGTGGATATCTGCTCGGTAATGCATATTCTTCCAGCTACCCCTATATCATACTTAACATCAACAACAAGTTTGAGCCTGTTGTCAAGGACGGTGCATACACGGGAGGCAACATCTATGGTGGTTGCTACAAGACGGGAACGGTGCGGGGCGACATCACCATCAACCTGAAGAGTGACATGCTTGAAGGCAAGTCGAAGGAGATGTTGATGAAGTCAAACGAGCTTATTGCCACCAACCCGGATTATTCGGCACTGAATGTGTATGGAGCTGGCTATGGTATGGAAAGCTATGTATACGGCAACACTAACATCAAGATGGCTGAAGGTATGGCATGTAAAGCACCTTCTACTTCATCCACTGAGTTTGAGCCGACCGGCACTTCCGCAAACTTCATATATGGCGGTGGCCAACAGGGAAATGTTATCGGTACCACAAATGTAGAGATTCTCAACGGCCATGTGTTCAAGTCTGTCACTGGCGGTTCTTATTCGGGCTATGTATGGGGGTCGACACAAGTAAAGGTGGGATATCCTAAATTCTACGGGGTGTCCATATCGGGTGTTTATCGTCTCAAGCGTGCCGATCAAAACAATCTCGACATAGACAAGGGCAAGGATGTGGCTTCTGAGACAATCAAGCAGGAGATACATCTCGTTGCTGGCGACATTGTATCACAGGGAGTCTACGACGAAATTGTCGACATATTAAATAATGAAACCAAGGATTTTAAAGATATCACGGACAATAAGGAAAAATATTTCTATGAGGATTTCACCAAGGTTACAGTTGGTTGGGATGATATAAACATCAATATCGGCGATGCAGTATATGGCGGTGGCTACTCACTCGCACAAGGCTCGTCGGTAATGGCAAACAACACTACCGTACTGAAATATACGTCTGCATACAATCTTGATGATATATTCAGCAATGAAGAGAATTATAATCTTTCGTTGGAAGATTTTCCGGACGGTACGACAAAAGGATTCGGCGGCAACACGACAATCCTTATTGCCGACACGACGGTCGCTAACGGTAGCTCCGTTGACCGCGACCACATCACCATCTCCAGCCAGAGCATGAAGGTGGCGACTATCGCCGACGGCGAGGACCTCCTTGGCTACTACTACAAGGACAATGCCAATGCCTACCACTACATCTATCAGGCTGGCAAATACTACAAGGGTGGTAACTTGCCCGACAACATCAACGAGAACGACCATAACATCTACGAATACGACAACGACGGCGGCGTGTTCGGAGATGGACACCTGTCGTATGCCCAGGGCTTCCGCAGTGCCGACCTCACAGGCTATGGCTTTGCCAGTGCCACGGTGGAGAGTCCGAAGATTATCAACACCTTCCAGCGTATGGACATCCTGCGTCTCACCGACAACTGCTTCTCGCTGCTCGGCGCACGCGACTATGCCACCAACGGTTGGGACAAGACCCCGTTTTCAATCTCGCGTGTCTCCGAGATACAGATGATTGCCAATGATGTAGTGACAACCGACCGGGCTGCCGATGCTGCCAACAATATCACGGCTGCTAAGGGTGTGCTTGCCGGCAATACCGTCAATAGGGCACGCAACTACATGGGGCTTGCCAACAATATCCACTATGTCGGTGCGCTTACATCCAATGTTGCATTCACCGACCGTTGGCACGACGGCAAGGGCGCGCCAGGCTCATATGGCAGCGATACCACCTACATGGCAGTGAAGCAGAAGTATATCGACGACTATTTTGGGGATGGTGCCTACAAGGGCGACGGCAATATCTTCGAGAAGCGCAATGATGGTACGGCCAAGAACATGATTGGCATTGCCTCCGGCTATGCCCTGAAGATTCAGAATGCACAGGAACTGAACGACGGCAACGGCATTAGGGATAGTCTGTACTATGGTCCGGTATATGGTGTCATAGAGATGAACCTCATCGACGTGCGCGAAGATGAGGGTGGCGGCTACGTGTATGCCGACAATGTGCACAAGCGCATGGCGACAGAAGGTGACGATGCTTCAGCTCATGATGTCGACTTCCTTGAGACAACCGGCAACTTTGTGTTCCCCTACACCCTTACCAAGGGACGCTATATCGTTGACGACTGCTTCCCGATGGGCTATTCGGCAATAACTGATGAAGGCTTGAATCCCGAAGAAGGAGCAAAGGCGCACTACTGGTATGTCACGGGATTCAACTACCACTACAACGCTCACATCACCGGCTACACCTTCGACAGCTCAGGCAGCACGCCGCTGCTGTTCGACAGCAATAACCAAGACGGCATCGTGGCTCTGTCGGGCATGAAACCGTCGCAAGAGGTAAACATCCTCAGTTGGAAGATGCACAAGACGCATAATGACAGCTATTCTTGCGACTTGGAGAAACGCAACTATGACGATAATGCTACCGACCATTCGAGCAATAGTCTGAAGGGCAAATACTTGCTGAATGTGGGTGCCGGCAACTCGCTGACCTACAAAGCTGAAGATGGATTCTCGGCGAGCCTTAGTATGCAGGAAGGTCTCAAGCAAGATAACACAACACTCTACAGTGCGACACTGCCTTCTAAGTTCACCGACGGAGATGCAAAGATTGTGTTCCAGCTCTCGGACAATGCCGACAACTCTACAACTGAATATTATAACGACCATCTGTCCAAACCGTGTAGCGGCACATTGGTGCTGTACGCTCCGGCTAAGCAGGAGAACAAGGACACTCATGTGCTGGAAGAAGTCAAGGGCAGAGTGGCAATAAGCCGACTGTTCACAAAGAATGGTGAGGAATATGTTGAGGTGAATAGTGGCAAATTGAGCAGCAATGCAACGTACTATTATAAGAATGGTGAGACCGATTTCTATCAGGAGATAAGCAAGGACAGTTGCTTCTATACAAGAAACAATGAGACAGGAGAATATCACAAGGTAGAGCAAAGCGAGGTTACTCTCGGGCATGACGTTATATACTATTGCTATCTGCCGCGCTTCTACACCTATACCGTTGACCTTACCATCGAATATGTGAAAGGACCGGATATCAACGGCAATATCACGGTGGAGAACTGTGCACTGCCGGGTGAGATGGTACGAGTGAAGAAGGACAAGGTGGTTGTTGATGCCGACCAGTCGTTCTCTGTAAACGGCTACTATTGGCGTATCGGTAAGCGTC
>CALBYK010000112.1 GCA_937889855.1 uncultured Prevotella sp. | reverse complement strand
TGCTTCCTTACGATATGGCCACTTTCTCGCTTGAAGCCGTGTCGCCGGAATTTGGAGCCGGCGGCAGTGGTGTCTACAGTTACCGCATAGAACCGGGCAACGGTGAGTGGATAAGGATGATTGACAACCGAGTGTCGTTCACCAACCTTCAGCCCGGTACATACAAACTCTGCGTGAGGGTGGATAATCATGGGCAGACCGCCAGGAAAGAGATGACCATCGTTATATGTCCGCCTTGGTGGCAGTCGGTGTGGGCATACATTATATATATATTGCTCTTGGGTGCTGTTGTAGGACGCTGGTTTGTGTGGTATCGCGAGCACAAGGAGCGTCAGATGCGCGAGCGTCAGCGCCTCTATGCAATCAGCAAGGAAAAGGAGTTGTATCAGAACAAGGTGAACTTCTTCACCGAGGTTGCGCATGAGATACGTACACCGCTCACCCTTATCGATGCGCCGCTTGAGGCAATAGAGGAGATTGGCACACGCAACCAACGCATAGCGCACTATCTGAAGGTGATGCGCCAGAATACGCGGCGTCTGCTCAATCTCACGGGGCAGTTGCTCGATTTTCAGAAGTTGGGTTCTAACCGTATGTCGCTGAAATTTGAGAATGTGGACATCGTGGCCCTCGTCAATGAGACCGTCGACCGCTTTGAGCCGACCATACAGTTGCGCAAGAAGACACTCACGCGCAACATCACGTTTGACGAGCCTTTGGTGGCCTCGGTCGACCGTGAGGCTGTTACCAAGATTCTCAGCAATCTGCTGAACAATGCCTTGAAGTATGCACGACATAATATAAATGTCACGCTCGCTGCCGACGACAGCAGTTTCGCCGTGAGTGTGGCGAGCGACGGCACGAAGATTTCAAAGGACGACGAGAAGCACATCTTCGAGCCGTTCTATCAGATAGACAAGTCGAACAGCGGAGAGAATGGCGTGGGCATAGGTCTGCCTCTGTCGCTGTCGTTGGCACGGCTGCTTGGAGGCTCGCTGACCCTCGATGCCAACGACAATGTGGACAACACGTTTGTAATGAGGATTCCTCTCAACAAGGAGGGCGTAGAGCAGAACAACCTTCAGACAATGGAGTCGCCCGACTATGTGCTCGCCGACGACACCAACCAGGTGAAGGACGAGCCGCGTGGCTACACCGTGCTCATTGTGGAGGACAACGACAGTATGCGCGAGTTCATTGCCGAGCAAGTGAACATGATGTTCACCGTGGAGACTGCCTGCAACGGTAAGGAGGCACTTCAGCGGCTTGCGGCGAGCAAGATAGACATAATCGTGTCGGACGTGATGATGCCTGAGATGGACGGCTTCGAGTTGTGCAAGACGGTGAAGACCGACCTCAACCTTTCGCATATCCCTCTCGTGTTTATAACTGCCAAGAACGACCTCGACAGCAAGATAAAGGGGCTGAAACTCGGTGCCGAGGCTTATATCGAGAAGCCGTTCTCGATAAAGTATTTCCGTCAGCTCATTCAGTCGCTGCTCGAGAATCGCCAGCGTGAGCGCGAGTCGTTCCAGAAGAAACCTTTCTTTACGGTTGAGAACATGCACATGCCCAAGGCCGACGAAGACTTCATGAAGAAGGTGATACAGATTATCGAGGACCACGTGGGTGAGGAGAACTTCAACGTCGAGACAATGGCAAATATTCTGTGCATGAGCCATTCGAGCCTGTTGCGCAAGATAAAAATAGTTTTTAATATGTCGCCCGTAGAACTCATACGCACCGTGAAGTTGAAGAAGGCTGCCGAGCTTATACAGGAGGGAAAGTATCTCATCGGTGACATCTGCTATATGGTGGGCATCTCGTCGCCATCGTATTTCAGCAAGATATTCTTCGCCCAGTTCGGCATCAGTCCGAAAGACTTCGAAAGGCAGAACCGCAAGAAGAACAAATAAAGACACCGTAAAATATAAAAATTATCTTAACATAAAAATAATGATGAACAAACCATTTATTACACTTGTAGCTATGTGCTGTCTGTCAGCATCATCGGTGGTGGCAAAGACAAACATATCTATAACGACCAACTCTACGCAGCTTGTGCTGCAAGTGAAGGACAACGGCCGTCTCTACCAGACCTACCTTGGCGAGCGACTGTCGGCAGCCACAAATCTCGACAACCTCGCAATGCCATACATCATACCGACAAGCGCAAGCATCGCCGGCTATGAGGCTTACCCGGTTATGGGAACAGAAGACTATTATGAGCCTGCTTTCGAAATCCGCCATGCCGATGGCAACCCAACCTCTGTGTTGAAGTATGTGTCGCACGAGCAGAGGGCAGCAGAGGACGGTGCCACAGAGACAGTCATACGGCTCAAGGATTCTGTCTATCCAGTGAACGTCACTCTACACTATGTGACATATCCCAAGGAGAACATCATACGCCAGTGGAGCGAGATTTCGCACAACGAGAAAAAGCCGGTGCAGATAGGCCGTTACGCATCATCGATGCTGTATTTTGAGAACTCATGCTATTATCTCAACGAGTTTGGATCTGACTGGGCGAAGGAGATGCGCATGCAGCAGGCACCGCTCAACTATGGTCGCAAGATTGTCGACACGCGCCTCGGCACACGTGCCAATATGTTCACACAGCCGTTCTTTGAGGTTGGACTTGGCGGCAAGGTGAGCGAAAACGAGGGTACTGTGGTCATGGGTACATTAGGATGGACAGGCAATTTCCGCTTCACATTCGAGGTCGATCACGACAACGCGTTGCGCATCATAAGCGGTATCAATCCCGATGCGAGCCGGTATACGCTCAAGAGCGGAGAGACGTTTCGCACGCCCGATTTCTATTTCACTATCTCAACGAAAGGAGTGGGCGAGGGTAGCCGCAACTTCCAGCGTTGGGCTGTGCGCCACCAGCTCTACAAGGGCAACGATGACCGCATGACACTGCTCAATAACTGGGAGAACACCTATTTCGACTTCAACGAGCAAAAACTCACAGAACTTATCGGCGAGGCAAAGGACCTTGGCGTGGACATGTTCTTGCTCGACGACGGATGGTTTGGCAACAAGTATCCGCGTAAGGATGATCATGCTGGACTGGGTGACTGGGACGAGACCGCCGACAAACTGCCTAACGGCATTCCTTATCTCGTGAAGGCTGCCAACGACCGTGGGGTGGAGTTCGGATTGTGGATAGAGCCGGAGATGGTCAACCCTAAGAGCGAACTTGCCGAGAAACATCCGGAATGGATTTTGCGCCTGCCCAACCGCGATACCTACAACTTCCGCAACCAGCTTGTGCTCGACCTCACCAATCCTAAAGTGCAGGAGTATGTGTATGGCATCATCGACAAACTGATGAAACAGAATCCGCGCCTCAAGTTCTTCAAGTGGGACTGCAATAGCCCTATCACCAATATCTACTCTCCATACGAAGGACAGAACCAAGGCAATCTGTATATAGACTATGTGCGTGGACTCTACAAGGTGCTTGACCGCATCCACAAAAACTATCCCGAACTGCGCATGATGCTCTGCTCGGGTGGAGGCGGGCGCTGCGACTACGAGGCTCTGAAGTATTTCACCGAGTATTGGTGCTCCGACAATACCGACCCCGTAGAGCGTCTCTTTATCCAGTGGGGCTACTCTCACTTCATGCCGTCTAAGGCAATGTGTGCTCATGTGACCGAATGGAACGGACGCGCTTCTGTGAAATTCCGTGTTGATGTGGCATTCGCCTGCAAGCTCGGTTTCGACATCGGCCTGAAGAAGATGAGCGACGAGGACCGGCTGTACTGCCAGTCGGCCATCAAGGAATACAACCGTCTGAAGCCCGTGATATTCAGCCCCGAGCTCTACCGCCTCGTGTCGCCTTACGAGGGCAACCACTGTGTGCTGCAACGCAATGCAGAGGACGGTTCAAAGGCACTGCTCTTCGCCTATGACATTCATCCGCGCTATGGAGAGAATATTCTGCCGACACGTCTTCAAGGACTCGATCCCGACGCGCGCTACACCGTAAAGGAGGTGAGTCTTATGCCTGGTCGCCAGTCGTGGCTCGATTGTGACGGCAAGACCTATACTGGCGACTATCTTATGAAGGTGGGGCTTACGCTGTTGTCGTCAAACGATATGGTGAGCCATATCATAGAACTGATACGTGAGTAAATCATTTTTTTTTGCAATATGAAGAGAATTTCAAATATTGTTTTGTCAGCCGTAGTCGCACTTTTTGCAAGTGTAGCTACGGCTGATGCCAAAATCAAGGTAAGGCAGATTGACTCTGGGTGGCGCTTCCGCCAAGGCTCGTCGGAGATATGGCACGATGCACGTGTGCCAGGCAACGTGCATCTCGACCTTATGCGCAACCATATCATCGACGACCCGTTCTTCCGACTCAACGAGCGTGGGGTGCAGTGGATAGACAAGGAGGACTGGATGTATGAGACCTATATCATGCCTTCTGTCGACGAGTTGTCTGCCGAGACGCAGGAGATAGTGTTCAAGGGGCTCGATACCTATGCCGATGTATATCTCAACAGTCATAAACTTGTAAGCACAGATAATATGCACTGCGAGTGGCGCTGCAATGTGAAAGGTTTGCTCAAGACCGGACGCAATCATCTCGAGGTGTATTTCCATTCTCCGATAAAACGCAATGTCCCGAAGTTCGATGCCTTGCCATATCGCCACAACACCGGTCCCGACCAGTCGGCCATTGGCGGCATATTCGACAAAACTATAAGCCCTTTCGCGCGTACAGCTAGCTATGAGTATGGTTGGGACTGGGGACCGCGTCTTGTGACATCAGGCATATGGCGTCCCGTGCAGCTTGAAACATGGAGCGGTGAGAAGATAGCCAATGTGTGGCACCGGCAAATCGATGTCAACAGGAGGCGGGCGCGCATGACGACTGTTGTGGAGGTGGAGAGCAATCATAATGTGTCCGATGCGACACTCACAGTGTCGGCTGACGGCAAGCAGGTGGCAACATGCAGTGTGGCATTGAGGAAAGGCATGAACCATGTGGCTATTGACTATGTGGTGCAGAAGCCGCGTCTGTGGTGGACCAACGGACTGGGGGAACCTTATCTCTACGATTTCGTTACCACACTGTTTGTAGATGGCATATCAGTAGGCACATCGCACGAGGATGTGGGCATACGCTCGCTGAGGCTTCACAATGACAAGGACCGGTATGGACACAGTCTGTATTTTGAACTTAATGGACAACCGCTCTATGCCAAAGGTTCCAATATGGTGCCCAACGACAACTTCCTCTCGCGATGCAGCGACTCTGTTTATCAGCGTGTGGTGGACGATGCTAAGGCTGTGAATATGAATATCATCCGCGTGTGGGGTGGCGGTATCTACGAAGACGATGCCTTCTACCGTGCCTGCGATCGTGCAGGAATACTCGTGTGGCAGGACTTCATGTTTGCCTGCTGTACCTATGAGGCCGACTCCGCCTTCCTTGCCTCAGTGCGTGACGAGGCAATATATAATGTGCGCCGTCTGCGCAACCATCCTTGCATTGCAGTGTTTGTAGGCAACAACGAGTGTCAGGATGTGTGGTATGGATGGGGCAACAAGAAAAAACAGCTTGACGCTATTGGTTATGGCGAGCGTGTGGGCAAGATGCAGCACGACATCTTCTTCAAGACTCTGCCTGACGTAGTGCGTGAGTGTGATCCCGACGTTGCCTACCGTCCGTCGTCGCCTTATGCATTCGAGACGACCCCGAGCGACGGAAAGAATGGTGACGATCATTTCTGGGGTGTATGGCATGGAGCACAACCTTTTGAGGCTTATTATGACCATCGCGTGAGGTTTCAGAGCGAATACGGCTTCCAG
>CALBYK010000111.1 GCA_937889855.1 uncultured Prevotella sp. | reverse complement strand
TCGGCCACGAGTTTGTCGTAGCCTTCTTGTGACATGTAAGCCATAATAAAATCCTGTTTTTTTAATTGTTTTTCGTTAATACAATAAAAAAAACAAGAATTCCGACATCGGTCTTGCTGTCGGAATCCTCATTCTTCTATTTCCAATAAAGTTTAATTTCTGTTGCAAAGTTAAGGATTTAAATCCATATAAACAAGTGTTCTACAGTTTATTTTTGCATCTGTTAGCGATAGTGAAACAAACGGAAATGGTCATAACAATAGATAAATGGTTTTGCCGATAAGTATTTTATGGCTATTTTTGTTGCATGAAATTTATCACAGTGATAATAGCCCTCTTGCCTTATTCGTCTGCCATGTTTGCGCAGAGGTATAAGGTGGTTGCCGACATGGACACGCGTCTGCCCCTGCCGGGCGCCGTGATAGCCACCGACAACGGGCAGCGCGCCACGACCGACTATCTCGGGAGATTCCACACACAGGTGGCGTTCAGCAGCGCCACCGTCTCAAAGAAGCACTACATACAGCGGCGTGTTGACGCCACCGAGCTGCAGCAGGACACCGTCTTCCTCATACCGCAGGAAGTGGTGCTCAACGACGTTGTTGTGACCGCCCCTGGCATGTCGCTCGACTTGCAGAAGTCGATGCGCGGCATCGGCGAGAATGCCAAGCTCACCCAGCAGGCTCAGCAGGGATTCAACCTGCTCGGGCTCTTCCAACTGCTCGTGCCGTCGAAAAGGTCGAAGGGAATGCAGCGGGCAGAAAAGATAAAGAAGGTGCTCGACAATTACTAACATCCGCAACATTACAATTCCATAAACAATACTGATATAGCATATGACAATAACCAACGCCACCCCAGCCCATGCCGCCGACATAGCGCAGCTCATCATGACCGCCATGACCGAGGACTGTTGCCAGTATCTCGCCGGCAGCAATCACACACTCGACGATTTCTACCACATGATGCTCTCGCTTGTGCTCATGGACGACTCGCAGTACAGCTGGCGCAATACCCTTGTAGCCCTTGACGACGAAGCCACTGGCGGCGACCTTGACCATGCGCCCGTGGCAGGTGCCATTGTGGGCTACGACGGCAAGGACCTGCACCGTCTGCGCCAACGCTTTCAAGAGGCGGCGCTCAAGCATCTTGGAATGGACTACTCCAACATGGACGACGAGACCCAGGAGGGCGAGTTCTATCTCGACTCGCTTGCCGTCTATCCCGAGTACCGTAAGCGCGGCATTGCCTCCATGTTGCTCAAGCGCATGTCGGAGCACGCCTCAGAACTCGGGCTGCCCGCAGCCCTTCTTGTGGACAAGGGCAACCCAAGCGCCGAACGGCTCTACCGCTCCGTCGGATTTGAATATGCAGGCGACAGCATATGGGGCGGACACGAGATGAAGCATTTAGTTATGAAAACACGTCTTCCTGCCTAACTAAGAACATGTCCTTCCCGTCTTCCTTTCTAAAGAAGAACATGTCCATCATGTCACACGCTCATCGTCTTCTCTGCCAGCCACACCCTCTCGTCCGAGTCGAGCAGCGGTGCCAGCCGCTCATACACCATTTGGTGGTATGAGTTGAGCACGGCACGTTCCTCTGTTGTGAGCATGTCCACTATTATCGGTCTTGTGTCGATGGGGCAGAGCGTAAGCGGCTCAAAGCGCAGGAACCGTCCAAACTCCGTCGTCACGTAAGGCACCGTCAGCAGCGTGTTCTCTATGCGCACGCCAAACTTGCCGGCAAGATAGAGTCCGGGTTCGTCGGTGACGGTCATGCCCTCGAGCATCGGTGCCGGGCGATATTCCTGGCGTATCTGGTGAGGACCCTCGTGCACGCTGAGATAGGAGCCTACGCCGTGCCCGGTGCCGTGCATGAAGTTCATGCCCTCGCGCCACATCGCCGTGCGAGCCACGGCATCGAGCTGCGTGCCCGACGCCCCACGCGGGAAGCAGAGGTTCTGCAGCGAGAGATGGCCCTTCAGCACAAGCGTGTAGACACGGCGGTGGAGGTCGCTGACAGGTCCGAGCTGTATGGTGCGCGTGATGTCGGTGGTGCCGTCAAGATATTGCGCTCCGCTGTCGAGCAAGAGGAAGCCCTCGGGTTTCAGGGCAGCGTCACTCTCAGGCGTAGGCTCATAGTGCACGATGGCCCCGTGCTGCTCATAGCCGGCAATTGTGTCGAACGATATGTCGCGGAAGAGCGGCTGCTCGGAGCGTAGCTGTCTTAGCATAGAGCATGCCGAAAGCTCTGTCTCGCTGCCCATAGGCACGGCATCCTCGAGCCACTTGAGAAACCTCACCATCGCCACGCCGTCACGCAGCATGGCATGGCGGAAGCCGTCGCGCTCCACCTTGTTCTTGACCGCCTTCATGGCAGGCACGGGTGACGGTGCGCTCACTACGTGGAAGTTGCCGCGCAGTTGTGCGAGCGTGTAGTTGGTGGTGGAGGGGTCGACGAGCAATGTGTAGCCGTCGTAGGAGTTGAGCGCGGAGATGATGTTGTCGTAGTCGTCGACGTCTATGCCGTTGGAACGGAGATAGCCAGTCACCTCTGGCGTGAGTTTCTCGTCCTTGACAAACAGCACGGCTTTCTCCTCGGCAATGATGAGCCACGCCACGAACACGGGCGTGCAATGCACGTCGGTGCCGCGCAGGTTGAGCGTCCAGGCTATGTCGTCGAGCTGGGTCATGAGCATGCCTCCGGCCCCGAGCCTCAGCAGCTCGTGGCGTATGCGCGAGAGCTTGTCGGTCACCGTCTCACCGGCATACTCCAGCGGGTGCAGCTCGATATGGTTGGGCGGCACGAGCGGACGGTCGGTCCATATGCGGTCGAGGATGTCAAGGTTGGTGCGCACGGTGATGCCGCTTATGCGCTTGAGGTCGGCCTTCAGGCTCTCCGCCTCGGCGAGCGGAAGGCACATGCCGTCAACGCCTACCTCGGTAGGGTCGTCGGCGCGCAGCTCACGGGCTATCCACTCGGGGATGGACGGTGTGGAGTCAACGCGCTCACGCATGAGCAGGAACTCGGTGCCGGAGAGTTGCTCCTCGGCTGCGAGGAAGTAGCGCGAGTCGGTCCAAAGGGCAGCCGAGTGCATGGTGACGACTGCCGTGCCGGCAGAGCCGTCAAAGCCCGATATCCACTTTCTTCCCTCCCATCGCGAAGGGACATACTCGCTGTTGTGCGGGTCGGAACTGGGGAAGATGAACGCCGATAGACGCTCACGGCGCATCTCGTCACGCAAGGCGGCGAGGCGCGAGGCTATTGTCTGGTTGGATGTATTCATTACATTAATAGGAATAATACTTGTTTTCGATGCGCTAAGATACAACAAATCTTTGTACCTTTGCACCCCGGATAATAAAATTTTTACGATTATGCTTGATTTACCCAAAGATCCGATGATGCTCTTCAGCGTCATCAACATGCGCTTGCGCGACATCTACCCCTCCCTTGACGCTCTCTGCGACGACCTTCACGTTGACAAACAGGAAATTATCGACCGCCTCAAGGCAGTGGGCTTTGAATACAACGCCGAGCAGAACAAATTCTGGTAAGCGAGGCAAGACACTCATACAAAACAATATCTACTTAATGCGTTTTTACCCTGAACACTACAAGTCGCTTCTCTCCATCGGTGTGCCTATAATGATTGGGCAGATGGGCATGATTGTGCTCGGATTTGCCGACACCATGATGGTGGGTCACCACAGCACCACGGAGCTTGGAGCCGCATCGTTTGTAAACAACATTGTGAACCTTGCAATAATCACAGGCACGGGGTTCTCCTACGGACTGACGCCCGTCGTGGGCGGACTGTTTGGACGCAAGGAGCTGCCCGAGGCTGGCCAGGCGCTGCGCTGCTCGTTGCTCGCCAATACTCTGGCGGCTCTGGCAATGATGGCGGTGCTTGCCGTCCTGTTCTTCAACCTGGGCAACATCGGTCAGCCAGACGAGCTGCTGCCGCTCATGCGCCCCTACTACCTTGTGCTGCTCGCGTCAATACCGTTCGTCATGCTGTTCAACGCCTTCAAGCAGTTCACAGACAGCATCACCGAAACACGCACGTCGATGTGGATTCTGCTGTCGGGCAACCTACTCAACATCATCGGCAACTACATCTTCATATATGGCAAGGCGGGAATGCCCGAGCTGGGCGTGTTCGGTGCCGGCTTGTCGACGTTGCTGTCGAGAATAATAATGGTGGCGATATTCGCCACGGTGTTCTTCTCGCGCCACAAGTTCCAGCCCTACCGCGAAGGATTCTTCCAGCGGGGATGGTCGCGTAGCCTCATACGCCGCCTCGGCTCATTGGGCACACCGATAGCCCTGGAGATGGGCATGGAAACTGCCTCGTTCTCGCTCTCCATCATCATGGTGGGATGGCTCGGCACGATAGCCCTGGCGTCACACCAGGTGATGATAACCATCTCTCAGTTCACCTTCATGGTCTACTACGGTCTCGGAGCTGCCGTAGCCGTGCGCACAAGCTACTTTAACGGCCAGCACGACCACGCCAACACGCGGCACACCGTCACCGCCGGACTGCACGTGATGGTAGCGCTTGAGGTGGTGCTTGCCGGCATCATCTTCCTCCTGCGCAACCACATAGGGTCATGGTTCACCGACTCCACGGAGGTGTCGGCAACGGTGCTCACGCTCATGGTGCCGTTCTTCATCTACCAGTTTGGCGACGGCTTGCAAATCAACTACGCCAACGCGCTGCGCGGCATAGCCGACGTGAAACCGCTTATGTACATAGCCTTCGTGGCTTTCTTCATCATCTCCCTGCCCGTGGGCTATCTGTGCGGCTTTGTACTGCATTTCGGCCTTGTGGGCGTGTGGATGGCTTTCCCGTTCGGACTGACGAGCGCGGGAGTGATGATGTGGTGGAGGTTTCGCAAGAGAATGGCTCGTAACATGTAAAACATCAAAAAAGGTCATTCAGCATCACTGCTGAATGACCTTGCTCTTTTCTTGATTATCAAACAATTACAAACTGCATTCTCTTAGCTATCAATACGGCCTTGACACAACTGTCACCGATAAGCGTGAATGAATGGTCGCTTCCACAGCCAGTCATGCCGTTTATCCAAAAGCCGAATACTTTATATATTGACGTTTCTGTATTGGTTGTATTAAAACCGCATATTTTATTAGACATCACAAAGGTAGGATAAATAATCCTATATTGCATGTCATTGGGTAAAAACGAGACTTCATTACATAAAAAAGATGATTTTTATAAAATGAAACGCCAATTTTGATAGCATGGCATGGGGTCAACACATATTTGCGCCCTCACAGCCACCGCGACACTCTGCCCGGTATTGCAGAGGACTGCACCCGTTGGTCTGGGCGAAGGCACGGCGGAAGGTTGAAAGTGAGTTGAAACCCGACATTGATGCTATCACCTCAAGCGTGTAGTCGGTGTCGCGGAGGAGCTGCATGGAGTGGCCTACACGGTAGTTGTTGACGTATGAATAGAACGACTGGTCGCAATTTTTATTGAAGTACTGGCTCAGATAGGTGCGGTTGGTGCCAAGGCGCGCGGCAAGTTCCGAAAGGCGCAGCTTGGGGTCAAGGTAGACCCTGTCCTTCTCGAAACAGTCGACAAGGCGTTGGCAGAGCGAGTCGGGAGCATCAGCAGGCGCAGCAACAGGAGCGGATGCGGCATTGGTGACGTTTACGTCCACTGGCTGTGCGCTGGTTGCGATTGCCCCTGCCTCTGGTTCGGCACACGGCATGTCGCGGCTGCTTACCACCTCACGCAGCACAAGCTCCTGCTTGTTGATGAAATAGCACACTACCGACCAGCCTATCAGCGAGCTTATCATATAGCCTATGTCGGTGGCCATTGATGTAAACAAGTTGCTCACTACCCAAATGGACAGTATCACAAAGAAGAGCACCATCACGCCACGCATCCAGTGAAGATTGATGTCCTCGTCGTATGAATATTCCTCTTTCAAGTAGCGGTGGTAGCGGGGCAACTCATAGAGGGTCCATATGGCACAGCCCACACCATAGATGACAGAAAAAACCATCATGGCGCTGAAGAACACATCGGCATGAGTGACCATAAACAGGACGGAAAGAAGGACAAAGGGTATCTCGAAAAAGGCTGCTCTCAAGGCGGTGAGCCATCCGGGACGACAGAATTCAAAAAGGATGAGCGCGTAAAGCGGCACCGTGACGATGTCGATGCTCGACGCGAGGTGCTCGGCAAGTGGACTCGTGCCATAGAAGTGGTTGATGAACACAAGGTCTTTGGAGTATTGTACTGCCATGAGAAGCATGAGCAGTCCGATGAGTTTCTTGGCAAGACCCTTCTTCTGCACGCAGAAAATCCACCCCATCATAAGGTGGAACATTATGCACATGCCGTAGATTAGATATAATAGATTTGTTTCGTCCATTTGTAATAAGCAGTTTTTACATTGCGATAATTGAGGCTCAAATTTACACATAATATTTGAATCGAAGAACGAAACAGGCGCAAAAAAGAGGCTCATCCGGCATTTCGAGTGATTGAGTTTTCATTTCCATTCCTACAATTGGCATTATGGGAATGCTTTACATCACTCGAAATGTCGGATGAACCCTATTTAGTGGGTATGGCAAGGATGCCATACCCTCCTGCTGTTATATATAATTTTTCGCAGCTACTTATTTTTATCCAATGCGTTTCTCCAGTCGCTCGCGTATTGCGGCGATGAAGCCTGCCGATGTCTGCGGTTTCGGCGTCACGCCCTCCATGAGTCCGGCAAGATCCTTCGTGACGATGCCTTCGTTGAGCGTGTCGAAGCATGCAGCCTCAAGCTGGTTGGCGTAGTTGACGAGCTCGGGTAGCGAGTCCATCTCGCCACGCTTGCGAAGGGCGCCGCTCCATGCGAAGATTGTCGCCATCGGGTTGGTTGATGTTTCCTCGCCCTTGAGATACTTGTAGTAGTGGCGTGTCACCGTGCCGTGGGCAGCCTCATACTCATACTTGCCGTCTGGCGACACGAGTACGGACGTCATCATCGCGAGCGAGCCGAAGGCGGTGCTCACCATGTCGCTCATCACGTCGCCGTCGTAGTTCTTGCAAGCCCAGATGAACCCGCCCTTGGAACGGATGACGCGTGCCACGGCATCGTCGATGAGCGTGTAGAAGAACTCCAGTCCGCGCTTCTCAAACTCAGCCTTATACTCCTCAAACACCTCGTAGAAGATTATCTTGAACTGCGCGTCATACTTCTTCGATATAGTGTCCTTTGTGGAGAACCAAACACTCTGGTTGGTGTCAAGCGCAAACTTAAAGCATGAGTGGGCAAAGGAGCGTATCGACTTGTCGGTGTTGTGCATGCCCTGTATGACCCCCGCACCCTTGAACTCGTGTATCACAATCTCCTCGTGCTTGCCGCTCTCGCCGTCGAACACCAGTTTCGCAACGCCCGGCTCGTCGGCACGTATCTCCACACTCTTGTACACGTCGCCATATGCATGGCGGGCAATGGTGATAGGCTTCTCCCAGTTCTTCACCGCCGGATGTATGCTCGGTATGGTGATAGGCGTGCGGAACACGGTGCCGTCAAGGATGGAGCGTATGGTGCCGTTAGGACTCTTCCACATCTTGTGGAGCTTGTACTCGTCCATACGCTGTAGATTAGGCGTGATTGTGGCGCACTTTACGGCGACGCCAAGACGCTTCGTCGCCTCGGCAGCGTCCTTTGTTATCTGGTCGGATGTCTCGTCGCGTTTGACGAGTCCGAGGTCATAATACTCTGTCTTGAGGTCGACAAACGGAAGGATAAGCTCGTCCTTTATCATCTTCCACAATATGCGGGTCATCTCGTCGCCATCCATCTCCACGAGAGGAGTGGCCATCTGTATTTTCTGTGCCATAGTCTTTATTTTTTATTCTTGTAGTAATTCATCAAGCATCCCTCAGCCAATATCTGTCGCTCGTTCTCCGTGAGGTTCTGGAAGAAGAGGTGGAGCGGCAGCACCTTGCCGTCCCTCGTTATCACCTTGGCGTCGATTTCCTCCTTGCCCGTGAGTATAGCCTCGCGTATGCTGGGGATGAACACCTTGTCGCCCGGCTCGAAGTTGAACTCCACATCCTTGGCGATGGTGAACGGCACGATGCCCCAGTTGATGCAGTTGGAGCGGTAGCGCTTGGTGGCATACTCGTAGCAGATGTTGGCGTCACCGCCGAGCACCTTCTGGCACGATGCAGCCTGCTCGCGTGCCGAGCCGTCACCCGGGCGGTTGGCAAACACACAAGAGCCGAACGAGGTGTCGGTTGCCGATGCGCCAACAGCCTTCAGAGCCTCAGCCACGTTCTCCGAAACGTTACCCTCGCGGCGCGCGAGGTCTTGTTTCTGTATCTCCTTGCTCAAGCCGACATACTCGGGCACGCGGCGCGAGAGTGCAAATTCGGACAGTTTCAGCGGGTTGGAGCGGTAAGAGCTTGTCTCGCCCGACGGGATGAGCTCGTCGGTAGTGGTGACCGGGTCGTGAATGACGGCGGCAAGCTCCACGAGCATGTTATCCGCCATGGGGTGCATCTTTGGCCAGTCCTTTATATTTGGACCATAGCGCAGCTCTGTCTCGGGACGCGCCTTGCCGAAACCGTTGTACACGCGGCACTTGTAGATTTTGTCATCATATACATAAGGCTTGTGGGCGTTGTCGTATTCGATGTCTGTCGCGGCTGTTATTATGCCGCCGTTGGCTGCCGTTGCGGCAATGGAGCGCGCGTCCATGAGCGCAACCATTGAGAGTTGTCCCTGCCCCGGCTTGGAGCCTTCGCGGTTGGGGAAGTTGCGCGTGGTGTGGCGCAGGCTGAGACCGTTGTTTGCCGGCACGTCGCCTGCTCCGAAGCACGGGCCGCAGAAGGCGGGTTTCATCACCACGCCAGCCTCCATGAGATCGGCCGTTATGCCGTCGCGCGTTACAGCCATTGACACGGGCGTAGACTGCGGGTAGGCTGAAGCCGTGAAGTATCCGTTGCCGATGCTCTTGCCCTTAAGAATGGCGGCAGCCTCGGCAAGGTTGTCGTATGTACCTCCCGAGCATCCTGCTATGATGCCCTGGTCGGCCTGCACCTTGCCATCGACAACCTTGTCGAGCAGATGCACGTCAACCTTGTCGCCGAAACGTTTCTTGGCGTCGGCCTCTATGCGCGACAGTATGCCAACTGGGTCGGCTTGCAGCTCGTGTATGGTCACGGCGTTCGACGGGTGGAACGGCAGGGCTATCATCGACTCCTGCGAGGAGAGGTCGATGCGTATCATCATGTCGTAGTAGGCAACGTTGCCAGGGCGCAGCTCACGGTAGTCCTCCGGGCGCTCGTGTATCTCGTAGTGGTGGCGCACCTCCTCGTCAGTCACCCAGATGCTGCTAAGGCATGTAGTCTCGGTTGTCATTATGTCAATGCCGTTGCGGAAGTCGATGGGCAGGTTCTTCACGCCAGGTCCGGCAAACTCCAGCACCTTGTTCTTCACGGCGCCGCTCTCGAAGGTTGCCTTGACGAGCGATATGGCAACATCATGTGGGCCGATGCCCTTGCGTGGCTTGCCCTCAAGCCACACAAGCACCACCTCAGGGGCATTGATGTCCCACGTGTTGCGCAGGAGCTGCTTCACCAGCTCGCCGCCGCCTTCGCCCACGCCCATGTTGCCGAGCGAGCCGTAGCGCGTGTGTGAGTCGGAACCGAGAATCATGTTGCCACACTTCACCATCATCTCGCGGGCATACTGGTGGATGACAGCCTGGTTTGCGGGTACGTATATGCCACCATACTTCTTGGCAGCCGAGAGCCCGAACACATGGTCGTCCTCGTTGATGGTTCCACCGACGGCACACAGTGAGTTGTGGCAGTTGGTCATGGCGTAGGGCAAGGGAAACTCCTTGAGCCCGCTGGCGCGTGCCGTCTGTATGATTCCTACATAAGTTATGTCGTGCGACATCATTGCGTCGAAGCGGATGTGCATCTTCTTGCCCTTCGTCCCGTCTACATCGTGGGAGCGGAGAATACCATACGTGATAGTGTTTTCGCGAGCCTCGTCTGGGGTAATTCCGGCATACTCGTCGCGAATGTCTGTTCCGTTGAGGAGATAGACTCCATGATTAATGAGTTCAACCATAATGTCAATGTTTTTAGTTTTCGAGAAATAAAGGTACTACTTTTTTATCAGTTAGCAATGTAGATTGTTACAAAAATCCTCAATAAAGCATGTATTTGCGTGTTTTGGCGCATATTTATTGCAAAAAGTCTACCGTTTGCGTACAACACCATACAAAAAGACAACCAATGACAGCATGTCGGCGCTGCCTCCAGGGGAGATGTTCTGCGCCTTGAATTCGCTGTTCATCGCCTCCATATCTGCCACGAAAGCAGCCTCAGCTCCCACTCCAGGATAACGGTCGAGCAACTGTCGCGCACGTGCCTTGACGTGTTGCATTGTCGCGACTGACGTGCGGTAGACGATGTTGGTGTCGTCGAGGTCGCACATAATGCGCAGGAGGGTCTTGTGAAGGGCGAAAGAATCACCACTAACCACTCGGTTATCATAGAACGGAAGCCACTCTCCGAACAACTGCCCATACCCCTCGCGCGCATTGTCCAGCGCCCCCTTTAACTGGGAGAGGGGGCGTCCCGCCCCCGACATGGCCTTCGTTCCCGACATGGCCCCCGCTTTGGCTTTCGCCTCGCTTCCATGTGTACCGTGTGTGTCGGGAAACCGGCGGGCAATGTCAGACAGCATTTGGGCAACAAGCTGCCCGGTCGGGGGCGAGTCGCCCCCTCTCCCAGTCATTGCTGCCACCACTGTCGCCAGGCCGAGCGAGAAGAGTGCGCCTTTGTGGGTATTGACTCCGCCTGTTGCTCCGAGCATAGCCTGCTCGGCCTCGATGCCTATGTTCACGATGTCATTGTGCTCAGGTTGGGCTTTCTCAATGCCGAGCTGTGCCAGGCGCGTGAAATAAGGTTGCAGTGTGCGGATGCTACGCTGCATCAATGCGTGGTCCATATCGCGGTGGGCACCGTTGTCGCAGAGGTCTACCAGTCCAGGTTTTGGGGTAGTGTCGAGTTCTACCTGCAGGGCATGCGCAGCGAGATGGCCTATTATATAAGGTATGGTGGTGGGCGGCACAAGACGCGCCGCCTTCCACAAACAGTTGTCCTCTATTGCTCGGCGCACGCGCGATGCGCTGACGGGCATACCGTCTATCTCAAGCCTTGACATCTCGCGCACGTCGGGCAGCAACTGGTGCATCAGCTCGTTGTATCGCCGTGTGAGCGCATCGGTAGGCTCGCTGCCCACAAAACGCACGGTAGCGTTGAGCGATGGCGCGATATGGCGGCGGAAGAGGTCGAGGTCGAGGCGCATCTGCGTGTCGGACGCGTCCGAAATCTGCTTTAGGAAATAGGTTGGGAATGTCGCCATGCTGACGGTGTAGTCGCTGCCGTCAACAACGGTGACATTCCCTATGTCCTTCACGCCTTGGCAAACCATCGCCTTTCGTTCGTTGTATGAGAACATGGAGCAGTCTTCCCTGACGACTACAACATACAATCTTTCAACCAACTCTGACGACTGCTCGACCAACCGGCGGTGGCCAAGCGTGAAGGGATTTGCGTTCATGACAATCACGCCGCTTCGCGACATACAACTGGAAGGGATTGCGTCCCCACCTCCGGCATGTTGTTCTTCAGATGTCACTTCAACCTTATTCTTCAAGCCCTTGCAGTATTCCTCCATGCCTCCTATGCCCGTCTCCATGAGCACTGCTTTTGGAGCCTCGGCAAGCAATCGGAACGACAGGCTCTCGAAGAGCCTGAGGTTCGCGGGGCTCGTGTATAGTTTCACACATTGGTAGCCCTCGGCATTGGCAAAGGCAATGAGATGCGACACTATGGTGTTGGCAAAAGCTTCCCCCTTATGGCTCCCTGCCACGGCGACACATTTTATTATGCCGTGCCACAGTCCGCCCCCAGCTACAATCTCGCCTGTCGCCTCGTCCACGAGCATGGCATAGTGGTCGACATCATCGTAGCGCAAGCCGTTGTCCTCCAGGAACCGTTCGATGCGGCGCCGGTGGAGAGGAATGGAGGGGTAAACATGCTGAAGTTCCATATGTTATATCTTTTGCGGGTGTTATTGAGTTGAGTGTGTAAGAATACTGCTCCACCATATCGTTAATCCGTGCCCATATCTCATCCTGAGTGTGCCACCGCATCCTCATGCAGTAGCGTGCATCGCGGTCACATACAATACAGCGGCGCGGACTGTTTCCTACCATTTCGCGCGACACGGGCGCACCGTCCTTGTCAATGACATCTATGTCGAATAGGCGCCCGAGCGGATGTGTGTTCTCTATGTCTACTGCCATGCGCTTGGCGTCAAGCAGCGGCATGGAAGTGAGGAGGTAAGCCTCGTAACCAGTAGGGAGGTCGCGCTCTATGAGCTCGGCATCATTCTCCGTGTGCATGTCCTCCACATCATGCCCGGCACTACTGCAACCATCCCGTGCTATCCCGAAGGCATCCCGAATGGCATCCACAGCGGCATGTGCCACGGTGAGCGACTGGCGGTTACGCTTCACGCTTCCTGGCATGACCACAGTCAGGCACACCAGTGTTTTTCCCGAATGTTCAGCCAGCAGCCTGAGCTGCATGGCATGGCGTGCGTCTCGGCTCGCCAGAAGTTCGTGGAGCGTAATGGGCTTATCATTCATGTTTATGTCTTTCTGTAATGTTAATAGTAGCAGGTTTAAGCATTTTCTGGTCTGTGTCCGCACAAAACACATAGGCGACGCGGACTTCTCTTTCACGGTGTAAAGATACAGTTTTTTATAATACAAGCAAAGGTTTTTGCTATGATTTTGACTCTTTTAATTAAATACTGAAGTTTCTATAAGTATGACGCTTGTTCTCAGAGCCTTTGCCCCGAGCCACTTGCGTAGGCGGTGGCACAACATGAAAAATTTTTTTTTCTGTGTGAAACGCTTGTCATGTCGTGCAAAAGTTGTATCTTTACCCCGTGAAACTAACCAACTAAAAACCTTCAACCTATGGAACTAAAACAAGCGACAGCCGGCACTCTTGAGTCCGGCGACATCCTTATTCAAATAGCCCCAACCGACCGTGAGGGGCTCGACATCCAGCTACAAAGTTCCGTCGCCTACCAGTTTGGCGACCAGATAAAGTCGGTGATAAGCGACACTCTCTTAGGGCTCGGTATCACCCGGGCAGAGGTGCACGCCACCGACAAGGGAGCTCTCGACTGCACCATACGCGCCCGCACAACGGCGGCTGCCGTGAGGGCAACGGGACAGGATGTGTGGAAAGATTAGCAACTAAAAATCCGAATTCGCTATGAAACGACTAAGAAGAACCATGATGTTCGTGCCGGGCAACAACCCCGGCATGATGCAGGACGCGTACATTTACGGTCCTGACTCAATAATGCTCGACCTTGAGGACTCAGTCACCATGGCTGAGAAGGACACGGCACGTCTGCTTGTGTACAACGCGCTGAAGTCGATTGACTACGGCAAGACGGAGATGGTGGTGCGCATCAATCCGCTCTCCACTCCTTACGGCAAGAAGGACATAGAGGCTGTGGTGAAGGCGGGCGTCGACGTGATACGCATGCCTAAGACCGAGACTGCCGAGGAGGTAGTTGAGGTGGAGCGCGAGATAGAGAAGGTGGAGCGCGAGATAGGCTGTGTGGGCCGCACGCAGATAATGGCTGCCATAGAGAGCACGCTCGGAGTGGTCAATGCCTACGCCATAGCCAAAGCCTCGAAGCGCATGATGGGCATAGCTCTCGGCGCCGAAGACTATTGCGCCAATCTCAAGACGCAGCGCTCGCCAGAGGGCATGGAGCTGCTCATGGCGCGCCAGACCATTGTCGTGGCGGCACGTGCCGCCGGCATTGATGCCCTCGACACCGTCTACTCCAATCTCAACGACATGGAAACCTTCCGCAAGGAGGTGGAGCTTATCCACCAGCTTGGCTTCGACGGCAAGTCGATTATCAATCCGCGGCAGATAGAGATAATCAACGAGGTGTTCACTCCAAACCAGAAAGCCATCGACAAGGCTCTTGCCGTGATTGCTGCCATAAAGGAGGCTGAGCGCAAGGGCTCGGGTGTGATAGCTGTAAATGGTAAAATGGTTGACCGTCCGGTGGTTATCCGCGCTCAGCGCGTGATTGACCTCGCGTTGGCATCGGGAGTAATTAAAGAGGAGGACTTGGCATGAGCACATTGAAAGAAAGACAGAGCATCGCCGGGCAGGTTGCCCAGGCAATGGGAAAGAGTGTATATAATAATGTGGAGCACGACTTCAAGGACATCACTCCGCGTATGGAACTGCAACAGAAGAGTCCCAAGCTCGTCACCCTTGAGGAGGCTATACGCCGCTCCGGACTGCGCGACGGTATGACCATATCGTTCCACCATCATTTCCGTGGCGGCGACAAGGTGGTGAACATGGTGGTGGACAAGCTCGCCGCTATGGGCTTCAAGGGCTTGCACCTGGCTGCGTCGAGTCTGCAGGACGTGCACGAGCCGCTAATCCAGCACATCAAGAATGGCGTGATAGCGCAGATATCCACCTCTGGCCTGCGTGGTGAACTCGCCAAGGATATATCTCACGGACTGATGGACAAGCCTGTCATTTTCCGATCCCACGGCAACCGTGGCGCCGCCATTGCCTCGGGCGAGCTACACATTGACGTGGCGTTTCTCGGCGCGTCGTCGAGCGACTCGCTCGGCAATGCCTGCGGCTACTCGCGCTCTGAGCACGCAAAGAGCATCTGCGGCTCGTTGGGATACGCGCTGCCCGACGCACGCTACGCCGACAAGGTGGTGATTCTCACCGACGACCTTGTGGCTTACCCTAACACGCCCAACTCAATATCTGAGCATGACGTCGACTTTGTGGTTGAGGTTGACTCCGTGGGCGACTCCTCCAAGATTGCCTCGGGCGCCATACGCGACACCAAGAACCCGCGCGACATTCTGCTCGCCAAGCAGGCTGCCCGCGTGATACTCGCCAGCGGTTATTTCCGCCAGGGCTTCTCCATACAGACAGGTACGGGCGGTGCATCGCTCGCTGCTGTGAAGTACATACGCCAGAGCATGATCGACCAGGGCATAACCGCCTCGTTCGCCCTTGGCGGCATCACCGCCCACATGGTGAAGATGCACGAGGAGGGGTTGATAGACCGTCTTGTCGACGTGCAGTCGTTCGACAAGGTGGCGGCAGAGTCGCTCAAGAACGACCCCAAGCACAAGGAAGTGGCTGCCTACGAGTATGCCAGTGCCCAGGAGCAAGGCTCGGCCACCCACTATCTCGACATCGTTATACTGTCGGCTCTTGAGGTGGACGTCAACTTCAACGTCAATGTGCTCGTCGGCAGCGACGGCATCATTCGCGGAGCCATTGGCGGACATCCCGACACGGCTGAGGACTCCGCCCTCTCCATCATCGTGTGCCCATTGCTGCGTGGCAGAATACCGTGCATCGTCAATGAGGTGACAACACTTATCACCCCGGGAAGCTCGGTAGACGTAGTCGTAACGGAATACGGCATCGCCGTCAACCCGGCACGCCCGGAGATAGCCGAGCGTCTGCGTGCCGCAGGACTGAGGCTCGTCACGCTTGAGGAACTGCGCGACCGCGCTCTCCGCATCATCGGCACCCCGGCACCGTTGCCCTTCGGCGACAAGGTGGTTGGCGTGGTGCTCGGTCGCAGGGGCGAGGTGCTCGACGTGATAAAGAACATCGAATAAATGGGAGAGGGGGTGCCCTCACTCCCAGTTGTTGCACGCAATTCGTGCCGTTTTGCCTTGTTTTGTACTGTCTTAGTTCAAAATTCAGCAAAACAGCACGGATTGCGTGCATTTTTTATTTGTATAGTTAAAATATTTTCCTAACTTTGCACGTGCATGCCAGTCCCAGTGGGGAAAGTGGTAGGCATCTTTATGGGAAATGGCGTTTTCAGACGCTGATCTTTAAGGACACGAACTTCGCAACTTCCAATCCAACCGAAGATTAGGCAACGAGAAACGCCTGCGTTTAGTACGATTATTGTAGGCTATGGTCTGCATCAATTGTCGTATCCGATTGTGCCTGTATGTCAGTATGGGTAGGGTTGGTACGTATATTGGTGTCATAGCTATGGCTGTATGTATACGTACATGGGCGTGGGCTGGCTGCGTTGCTTATCTCGGTTGGGTAGGCAATGCGAAGGCCGGTGTCCTTGAGATAAGCAAGAAACAGACTCCTGCGCCTTTTTTCGTATGTGATTATCTCAAACCAAAAACTATTTAGAAACAGCTGAATCCGAAGAGTCTATAAGCGCATATAAACCCTAAACGTTTATGAAAAAGTTTATCGTTTTCTTTATTGCTTTAGTGGCGATGTGTGTCATTAAAGCCAAGGCTCAGACATCCCTGTTGGCAACTCTCAACCACGAGGGCACTGTCTCAACATTCTATGGTTCAACAGCTTTGCAACAGGCGCATGAGGCTGCCGCCAACGGCGATGTCATCACGTTGTCGTCAGGAACGTTTCTTTCTGTCGATATAACCAAGGCTGTCACTCTCCGTGGTGCCGGTATGACGCTGGATGCCGCGACGCAGACGGAGCCGACAGTGCTGGCAAACGATTTCAAAATCACGATTGATGATGAAGTGACAGACCGGCTGACAATTGAGGGCATTTATTCCAACCAACAGATAACCATCGCTAAACTGAAGAACGCGATGTTTCTAAAAGATAGGATAAGAAAGATTAGTATAACTGGCATAGAATTTTATGGAACAGACTTGACGTTTATTCATTGTAGAATTACAGAGACGTATTCAGGCTCGTATGAATCCAACAATTCCGCCACATTCCAAAACTGTATTGTTTCGTATATAAATGGCAATAACTATAGTTTTAAGAACTGCCTTGTTGGAAGAAATAATGGTAGTACAGGCTTGTGCGATAATTCGGAATATAAGAATTGTGTGTTGATAGAACCTTATGCGTATAGAAATTCGATGACAATGTACAACAACTTGTATCTTAGTTCTTCCCAATTGGATTGTCCCAACAATACCAATGTACAGTTGTCAACGGATGACGAGCGCGTAAAGAATCTGCTCACCTATTCCGACGACAACGACTATAAACTCACCGAAGAGGCAAAGTCCATAATGAAAGGCACGGACGGCACTGAAGTAGGAATTTATGGAGGCAGTATTCCTTACGACCCGACTCCGACCAACCCTCAAATCAGCAAGTTCAACGTTGCAGCCAAGACTACGGCAGACGGCAAACTGAGTGTTGACATTGAGGTGAAGAGTGCGGAGTAAACCGACGTTAGATTTAAAGCATAAATACACTTATGCAAAAAAAGTTATTTATATTGTTATTGTCGCTTTGCCTGTGTATTATGGCAAGGGGACAAGCCGTGTACGAATACCGCTACTGGTTTGACGGTGACGAGAGCACAATGCAAACTGGCACGTCGTCAGACAACACATGGCAGATGGCTCTGAATATCGGGGCGTTGGACACGAGACTACATGCCGTTCATTTCCAGGTGAAGGATACCAAAGGCGTGTGGAGCGTTCCCGTGACACGGTGTTTTGTGAAAGTTGCACAAAAGAACGCTACGGACATTGAATATTGGTTTGACGATGGAGCACAAAGGAAAAGGCTGGCTTCTTATGATGGTAAGGCTGACATTGACGTGAGTGGTCTTTCTGACGGCATGCATATAATACATGTGCAAGCCAAGGCGGGAAAGACCGCCAGCTCACCAGAAACAAGCATGTTCATAAAGATGCCGCAGACGCAAGGCATCGACTATATGATGTGTGCTTTTATGGTTGACGGAGAGATGTACAAACAGGAAAAAGTCTCTACACATGGCGGTATAGTTAATTTCGCACTTGACGCCACTGGCATGAAGGTGGGGCTGCACAAGGCACAGGCTTTTCTTGTTACCCCATCTGGCGCGGCCACAGGATTGAAGGAGACATTCTTCTATCGCGCCATGACCGGTACAGAGCGCAAGAACATGAAGTGCCTGTATTCTGTTGACGGCGACGAGCACTATACCGAAGCCGGAACGCTCAACGGCAACCTCTATCATTTCGACCTTGATGTGGCAAACCTGGCCGATGGCTTCCACCGTCTTTCGTATATGCTCATGGGCGAGGACGGCACGAGCTCAAAGGTCATGTCGTCGTTCTTCGTGAAGACCCCGCTTGGCGGCAACGGCATCATGCAGTACGACTATTGGCTGAATGATGAAGAGGTAAACAGGACGGTGACAAAGCTTGACAAGCGCACAAGTCCTCTGAAGCTCATAACCCTTCTGCCGGTGGATCCACGCCCGATACGCAGCAGTTGTTTCCATTTTGAGGTTGGCAAGGACGGCAAGCCAATGATGTATGCAAAGAACGACCTTCACATGCGCTTCTATGATGTGGCTGGGCGATTGACAGAAACATCGCGACAGTTTGTGGACTATAAAGTGTCAGAGGCAGTGGAGGGAATAAAGGCAATCACAGGTGTCGAAGGCAGCGTAGACTCAGAAAAGCCGGCAGAAAACAAGGTTGTGTGGTATTCTGTCTCTGCGAACATTGGTGACAGTATTGCTGTGCGTGGAAGTCAGGCAGGTACGCTTCAGGTATTTTCGCCGGGCGGAAAGGAAGTGTATAGTGCCGAAGGCTCGGAGTCTGTGGAGTATGGCGGATTTCATGCGTCGGAGAACGGCACGTATTACGTGGCGTTGCATGATGTAATGGGAACAAGTGACAATACGTTCAGCCTTGACTATCTGCATCTTGACAAGTATGATGTCATTGTTCAGGATGTCAAGGTGGTAGGCAATGGAGGGTACAGCACGATTACATTTAGAGGCAATGGCTTCCATGACCTTGAAAGTGTAACGTTGAATGGTGCGACCACGATTGTTGCGAGTGAAATAGACAACAGCAATGATGCTGAAACTGCAATCAAGTTTGATTTCAGCAATGTGGAGACAGGAAAGTATGAGGCTATGTTTAAGTTCAAGGATGAGACAAGGGCTATAGCAAACTGTTTGACTGTCGAAACGGCAAAACCTATAACCATAGATCATGATGTAGCATTTGCAACGGCTTATCTGCGTAATACAAGCAATACGTACACACTTACTCTGAAGAACAATGGCAACATGACTGCTTACGAAGTGCCTATACCTCTTTATGTATATACGGAAAAACTGGACGATTTGAAAAGGGTGGATATTGCTGGGTTTGACTTGTATTCGATGTACAAGAAAAAATTACCTCAAGTATTTACTAAAGCGCGTGACAATGAGATAGCATCCTTGAAGGAAAGCGTGGGAGACATGTGCCTGTTCACGCATAGTGTGGACAATGATTATGTGGCAGGCTATCCGGCTGCACACAAGACGGTCATGTCTGTGAATATTCCTCCAAACACGTCAAAAACGATAAGGATTGCGATTAAGGCTGATGCCACAGCGTATCTGTACGCTTGGTGCCCTGACGAATGGAATAGCCTGGCATCTGCCAAAAGCAACATGCCCAGACGGAGTGCCATCAGTGATGGCTTGTGTTCGTTGATGAAGTCGCCTGCCTGTGAGGATCTTCAGATTCGCAAGGAGTATGATGAAAATCATGAAGATATCGAAGATGATCTCAACTGCACAGATGTAAAGCCCAACAAGAATTGTCCGCCTCCAGATGGTGGTCCGTCCGATCCTGTCAACTCCCTTGACCCGAATGACATATATGGCTATTTGGCGGAGTCGGGCAGCAAGTTCATGTCTAATGCAGTTCAGAAGATGAACTATCGCATAGAGTTTGAGAACGACCCGGAGTTTGCCACAGCTTCCGCTCATGTTGTAAGAGTCACAGATGAGCTTGACGCGCAACACTTTGACTTGAACAGCTATGCTCCCACAAGCATCAAGATAGGAGACAAGATGATTGACCTTGACGGAAGTCCACGTTTTGTCAAAACCGTAGATATGCGTCCTGCCATTAATGCGATAGTGCAGGTGGAAGGAATGTATGACAGCAGTAGTGGTGTTGCCACATGGTTGTTCACATCGCTTGACCCGATGACAATGGAGTCTACGGACAATGTGATGCAAGGCTTCTTGCCTGTAAACAATGACGGCGTGTCTGGTATTGGCGAGGTGGCTTTTGACATAAAGTTGAACAGCGTGTTTGAGGATGGAACGGAGATATCCAATAAGGCGTTGATTGTCTTTGACAGCAATGACCCGATAGAGACTCCCGTCTGGACCAACACCGTTGATGCTGTTGCCCCTGAGAGCGAGATAACGTTTGCCGCTATGCAGGACAATGTGGTGACGCTCCGCTTCGATGCCGAGGACAACCGTTCCGGTATATGGAAATACAACCTCTATGTGCAGGACACGGAGGGCGGCAACTGGACAAAGGTGGAAGACGAGATAACAACGTCGGAATACAAGTTCAAAGGCTACAGCGGATTCGACTATGGCTTCTGTGTCAGGGCTGTTGACATGGCTGGCAATGAAGAACAGAAGGAGCTGAAGAGAGAGGTGAGCCAAGCCACGTTCAAGTATGGCGATGCAAACGGCGACGAAAAGGTAAACTCCGATGACATCACACTTGCAGTGCAGTATTACACTACCGGCAAGGCGGCCTTGAACTTTGCCGCCACGGACATAGACAAGGATGGTGTCATCAACTCTAACGATATTGTGGAAATAGTGAAGGTATACACATCTTCTGCTGGTAAGCCTAAAAACAAGTTGCGTAAAAGAATAAGAGGAACCAATAAATAATAGTCAAAATGAAAAGATTATATTATATGTCGCTGATGTTTGTACTATTCTCGGTACAGGCATTGGCTGTAACGTCTACAGACAACACGCTCAATGTGTGGTTAGACAAAAAAGTGGAACTGACAGCCGATGGAAAGACTGTCACCAAACTTACAATTTACGAGTATGATCCTAATGTCAATTATGTGGCATTCAATATGGCTTTGTCTGTCCCGAAGGGAGTAAAGATAAACAAGCGCAAGGAAGGTCGTAAGTATGTTGACGACATTGACGTGAATGCAAGCCGCACTTACGACCACACCATTGCTTGCGGTATGCCAGATGACAATACCATTAAGATTATTGCATACAGCAATACCAATAGCGAGTTGTATCCAGATGACGAGAACGGAACGACGGTGAAGGAACTCCTCACAATTGGACTTGTAACAGAGAACACGGCCATCAATGGTACGTATAAGGTGGAAATGTGGGATGTAAACTTTACCCTCATCGACGAACAGGAAAATGTAAGAGGCAATGGCATAGACCATATTGAATATGCCGACTTCTGCATAGCTGGCGGTCAGGACTTTCCCGGAATCGACTACACCATGACTCCAGCCGGTTACGGTACGCTCATGTTGCCTTTTAACTGCGAAATACCCAAGGGGTTGACTGCATACGAGTGCAATGGCGTGGACGACAGTGGCGTACTGATGCTGAACAGTGTAAACTCATTTGCCGCAAACACCCCCTATATAGTTCAGGGTACTCCTGCCACTTATCATTTCAGTGGCGTTTACAGTGCAATATTTGATGAATATTCAACAGACTACATGACAGGTGAATATGTGGAGAAGCAAGTGCCGGTAGGCTCTTATGTGTTGCAGAACCAAGAACAGGATGGGCTCGCCTTCTACCGTGTGTATGAGACTCCGGAGATCATTTTGCCTGCCTATCGTTGCTATCTGAACAGCAAGAGTAACGCGTCTGTCTACAATAGCCTTAAGCTACCTGGTACTGCGACCGAGATAACAACAGTTGAGGCTGTGGAAAATGGGCTTGTGGATGTGTATACAACATCAGGTATGAAAGTAAGGCATAACGTAAGTGTGGGTGAGGCTCTGAATGGTCTCCCCGCTGGCGTGTATATAGTGAATAATAATAAGGTAATAAAAAAATAGAATATAATAAAAATAGATGCGACTATGGAAAAGAAAGTTTATTTGAAACCGAGCGTTTCTGTGATTGAAATGGAAAACGAATGTTCAATATTGGCTGGTTCACTTGGAACCAGCGAAGGTTCTGCCGATGGCACAACTCCGCTTTCTCTTGATGAGGATACGGATAATTATGAAATTACAGTTCAATGGCATAAGGATATTAATGAATAATTGTGAGCAAGGCATTCTGCCACCGGCATTTCAAGTAATTGTTTGTTGAAGTGTCGGGGGCGGGACGCCCCATCTTCCATTATATTAAGTAGCTAAGTAAGTGAGCAAAATTAGTTTATATAAAATATTTCTTGAAATTTCTTAAAGGTAAGTGGATAAGACCACAATATTATATAACTTCTGACATGCTTTTCTATACCACTAACAGAGCTTTTGCGGATATCGGAGGGGGGTGCGTATAAACTTCTCTAAACATGTCGCTTAAATTTGATTAGTTACTTATATAAATTTGTTTTGCACTGCCACTTAAAAATAATGTACTAAATTGTTGTCTGTGCAATTATTTTTTGTATCTTTACGCAGTGAACGCAAAACGTTATGGCTTATGGTGTTTTGCGCGTACACAACCTAAAACGTCATTCTTTATTTTCTAACTTAAACCATAAATGCAAAGATGAGAACTAGATTAGCTATTTTTATCATGATGCTGCTGTCGGCAACATTGGGAGCACAGGCCCAGAAGAGAATCAAGGTGATAGACATTACTGTGCAGATGCCTAAGGTAGGTGCTGACATTATAGACGAGGATGCCAAGGTGACGGCGATAAAGACCGACGTGTTCGGCTCCAAGAACATGCTCGGCGACGACAAGATAGGCGATGCCGGTGTGGGCTTCTTTGAATATGACACCACAGGCAAGCCAGTAGTTCCTGCCGCTGACGCCAAGTTTGAGGCAGGCAGGGACTATCAGATGGTGGTGTCGGTGACAAATTTCACGGATGTTCTCTTCAACTACAAGAACGACAAGGAATTCACAGCCGACAACACCACCCTGAAGGTGACAGTTAATGGCGAGCCTGCCAACATCATCACCGCCTCTGGACGCCCGTTGCAGTGTGAGCTGAGGGTGACAATGGGCGGCAAGCGCAACCCATATCTTGCCAACACAAAGGTGAGCGCGGCTGACGGCGAGCATTCGGGCTATGGCTATGTTGACCTCGGGCTGCCCAGCGGCACAAAGTGGGCCACATGCAATGTGGGAGCAGCCAAGCCCGAAGCCTATGGCGACTTCTATGGCTATGGCGAGACCAAGACGAAGAAGGAGTTTTGGGAGAAAAACTTTGAAGGCTATGGCTCCAGTTTATACAACAACTCAAAGCGACTTGGAAGCTACGCCGAGGAAGACAACCTCTACTCTGTGTCTACCAGTATGGAGCATAAGCTTAAACCCGAGTATGACGCGGCGCGCCAGAGCATGGGCGGCGAGTGGAGCCTGCCGACACGTATGCAGCACAAGGAGCTGGTTGAAAACACTTCTGCCAAGTTTATCATAGTGAACGGTGTGAAGGGCACGCTCTACACAAGTCTTAAAAACGGCAAGTCTATATTCGTTCCTTATGCGGGACACAAGATAGGCGGGGTGGTGCACGACCGCGGCACGGTAGCTGTCTATCTTACTGCCAATTCCCACCGCTCTACCGAAATGTATGCCTACGTCTGGGGCAGCGCCTACCATACGGGCAAGAAAGGCGAGGCTGCCATCTTCTCTATGTATGGACATGGAGCCGACGAGGACAACACAGGCTACCCTACGTACCAAGGCTACTCCGTACGCGCCGTGTTCGGTGGCAAGGAGGTGAGCGACGACAAGGTGTCGGGCAAGGGCTCAAAGAAAGGCTCGAAGAAGGGCGACAGTTCCGAAGACAAGGGCATCATGGGCAAGGCAAAGGGATTGCTGAAGAAGGGCAAGAGTCTGTTTGACAAGCTTTGAGCGGCTTATCCATACATGTATGAAAGGAGGAGGGCGTGTAATGCTGGCACACCCTCCTCCTTTCATTTGCGGTCTACAAATACGGGCATTACGAAGATGATGGCTGGTAAGGAGAATAGCAGACCACCGGTAACTCCTGTGGCGAACGAGAACCAAAACGGCTCGTCTGTGCCGTCAATGAAGAACGGTACGAGTCCCATTATTGTTGAGGCTATGGTGAGCACAACCGGTATTATTTTGTGGCTGTATGCCTTTATGTATGCCTTGCGCCAGTCCTTGCATTGCCTTGCGCACAATCGGTACTGGCTGATTATGTAGATGCCCGAGTTGACCGTGATGCCGATGAGCAGCACCATTGACGCGAAGCCTCCGCTTCCGAACTGTACGCGTGTGAGGCAAAACGTGAGGAAGGAGCCTATCATGGACAGCGGAATGACCGACACGATGACCGCCGACATCCTGAGCGACTCAAACTGTATGGCACAGATGAAGAACACGAACACCACCACGAGCAGCAATAGCCAGTAGCTTGCCCCTTCTTCTACGGCACTGCCGTATGTAGTCCTCGTGCAATGATAGCCAACGGGCATCTGCATATTGGCTTTCTTTATTGTGTTGTCGATAAGCTCCGACGTGTACGATTCGGTACCAAGCACGTTGAAGGCTATGTTTAGCACATATTCCTGGTTGTTCTTCGGGATGATGTTCTTAGCCTCGCGCCGTCGCACGCTCATCATGTCGGGCACGAACATGCTGGTGCTGTCGGCCGTTATCTGCTCGTTCTCAAGGTGCCACTGGTCGAACGTGCCTGCTGTGGATGGCCTTATCGTCACCTCCGTCTCCGCGCCTGCGTGTCTGTAGGTGCCGGCGCCGGCTGTCGTGAGCATGTCGTAGAGACGGTTGTGTATGCTGCCCGGCGACACCTTGGCAAGAGCCATTCTCTCACGGTCGTACTGCACGTATATCTCGTCCTCCTGGTTGGAGGCTTCTGGTGTCTCTATTTTTATGTCCTGCACGCGCTTGTTGAGCGCCATGCTGTCAGCTATGTTCCCAGCCGTGCGCAGCAGTTGGTCGTAGTTGTAACCGCTAAGGGTGATGCTTTGCGATCGAAACTGCAGGTCGACGGCGTTGCTGAATCCGCGTTGGCTCACGCCGTATGTACTCCAGTCGGCGCCTCCAATGGTTATCATCTTGCCTATAACCTCGTTTTCCAGGACAAACGGCAGACTTGTGCCTACGGCGTCCTTGTCGAATTTGACGACAATCTCGCCGTATCGTCCGTCAATTCTTGTCGTGAACTCGCTTATGCCCTTATGCCCTTTCAGAATGTCCTCGATGGCAGCCATCTTGGGGTTTAGCTGTACTGCTGAACTGCCGGCAGGCATACGCCCGATGATGTGCAACTCCTTCTCCCCCTTGTCCTTGCCGCTGCCTCCCTCGTTAAGATAGGCCACAAACATGCTCACGGTTCCTCCCAGCCATTTGTCGAGAGGACGCTTGCACTTGCTCTGGAAGAAGCGGCTTCCTATGGTGGCGTTGTATACCGAGCAATACCACGGCATGGCGTGTCCGTCGCGTCTGTCGAGCGTCATATAGTCGTCAGACATGCCTATACGGTCGGGCAGCGAGGCGAATGGAAAGCCGAACGCCACGACAAGCAGCACGACACACACCCAGCGGTGGCGCGATGCCGCACATATATATTTAAGGTATATGCGGTTCCATCTTGCCACCATCCTGCCGTGGCGCAGCCGTCTCTGCCTGCTGCTGTAGTGGCAGCGGTCCATAATGGCGGGCACAAAGAAGAAGGCAACCAACAGTGACACAATGAGGTTGATGATTACTATCCATGCGAAGTCGTAGAGGTCGTCGCGCAGCTCCTTCGGGAGGAAGAGCACGATGAGCATGGAGCTGACGGTCGTGAGCATGGCGGCAAGTATGGAGAGGAACGCCTTGCGGTTGTGGTAGTAGCCGTAGTGGTCGGCCATGACAATGGTTGAGTCGATGACGAGTCCGAGCGACATGGTTATTCCGGCAAGCGAGTAGACGTGCAGCTTTAGTCCGAACATCCAGTAGGCAATGATGGCTATGAGGATGTTGGCGGCGAGCGAGAGGGCGATGATGGCGAGATAGCGCCAGTCGCGGTAGGACAGCCACACGAGAGCCAGCAGGATGGCAAGCGAGAGAAGCGTGCGTCCGACGAGCTTTGCCATCTCCTGGCGTTGCTGCTTGGCACAGTCGTAGGTGAGCCTGAGGCCGATGTTCTGCCGATTTGCCCTCAGCTGATGCACAGCGTCAGCCATTTCCTCCTGCACACGGTCCGACATAGCCACCACCTTACCGTCGGCAGGTATGTACACGTTGAGGTACACCGTGTTGAGGCCGTTCACTCGATAGTAGCTATCGGGGTCGCGCTTGCGTGTGCGCACGTCGGCGAGGTCGTTGAGATACACCATCTTCCCGCTGATGTTCTTCAACGGGATGTTGCCGATGTCGGTATGTGGCATCGAGGTGTTGAGCCGCACGGTGATGCGCTCGCGGCTGCCGTCGGAGACGGGCCGCAGCACGGTGCCAACATTCTCGTCCTTGCCTATGTAGTTGGCAATGCCGTCCGCCATGTCCTGCGCCGTCATTCCTATGGCGGCGAGCTTGTAGGGATTGTATGTTATGTCGATGTATGAGCCAGTTGTTCCTGTCACCTCAACATCTGCCACGCCTTCTGTCTCCTTCAGCGGCCTTGCCACCATTGACTCAATCACGCTCTTCATCGCGTCTTCCCTCATGCCGGCGTTCACGGTGTAGGTGAGCAGCAGTATCCGGCTGTTGCCGTTTTCTCCTGCTGCCACCTCGCCTCCCGATATCTCCGGAAACTCCACACCATTAGGCAACTTTCCATACGTCTGGCGCAGGATTGACGATATCTCGAACCTTATGGCAGACACGTCTGCACCGTCCTTGAGCTGCACCACTATCTCGCTCCGTCCGAAATAGGACCTTGAGGAAGTTTTCTCCACGCCGTTCAGAGCCGCGAGCATGCCTTCCACGGGCGACGTGAGGTTTTGCTCCACGGTCTTGGCAGGCATGCCGCTCCATTCATAGCTTATGGTCATGCTCTTGCCCTGGCGCGGCTGCGGGTCGGTGCCCACATCAATGAGCGGCGCCAGTGCGATGCCTACGGTCATGAGTATGACGAAGGTCATGATGACGGTGAATGATGACAGTTTCATTTTTCTTTTCGCTTATAAATGGAGTAATACACAATTGGCACGAAGAAGATGCTGACCAGAGTCCCGATTACCATTCCGACGAGGATGGTGAGTGACAGCGGGAACTGCATGTCGGCTCCTATCGACCCTTTTGAGAGGAACGGCAGAATGGAGAAGATGGTCGTGAGCGATGTCATGATGATAGGCATGAGCCTTTCCTCGCCGGCTTTCTCGATGGCCTGCATTATGGCCATTCCGCTGCGCCGGTGGCGGTTGATGGTGTCAATCTTCAGGATAGAGTCGTTGATGACGATGCCCGACATGACGACGATGCCTGTCATCGACATCATGTTGAGCGACAAGCCCAGCGCCCACAGCACCAGCATGACCATGAACACGTCAATGACAATCTCAGAGAGGATGATGAGCGGCTGCACCACACTCTCGAACTGTGCCGCAAGGATGAAGTAAAGCATAAGCAGCGCCACCGTCAACACCCATACAAGTGCCACGACCGTCTGCTGGCTCGTGAAATACTCGCCTCCAGCCGTGATGTGCATGTCGGGATGCCGCTGCTCGTAGCCGCTGACATATTTCAGGATGTCCTCCACGCGCTTGTCTGTTGTCTTTATCTCTATAGGGTAGTGCTCGCCCGCCTCCGAGCCGTAATAGTGCTTGTATTCCTTCACGACGCTCTCGCGCAGCAGCAGCGAGAGAGGAATGTCCACACCGTTAGGACTCTTTATCGTAGCCGAGAGAATCTGCTGCCGCTCCACGTCCTTTCCGCCCATGACTACAGGCACCTCATTGGCTCCGTGGTTGATGCTCAGCACATTGTTTGCTCCTGTGAGTTGCCGCAGCCGGTCGCATAGCTGTGCGAACGTGATGCCGTACATGGTCATCTGCTCCACGTCGGCTGTGAGCATGAGGTTGTCCTCGGTTACGACGGGAGGAATGGCAACGCCAGGGAAAGCCTTGCTGAGCGAGTCGGTAAGCTGCATGGCCTGAGCCAGCTGCGGGCGGTGGCCGTTGCAGTCCTGTACGGTGAGCCGCAGGTTGGGTTCGCCCGACGCGAAGATGAGGTCGAGCAGGTTGCCAGACGGACTGAACTCCACCGAGGCCTCCGGCCATGTACGCGCTATGTATTGCCGCATGGCGTGCATGGCGGCGTTTAGACCTTCCTTGGTGCGGCACTTGAAGTAGACAAGAGCCTCGGACGACGTTATGTCGCGTGTGTGGAACAGGATGAAGTCCTGCGAGCCGCACATAGACGTTGACGTGGCGATGTCCTTGTGGCAGTGGGCGAGCATGTCGGTGGTCCGCCTGTCGTTCTCTTCGGTAGATATGCCCGAGTTCCAGTCAACATACATTATGGCGTCGGTGTAGCTTAAATCGGGCAGTTGCCGCTTGTCGGAGATGTGGTATAGCATGACTATGCCTGGCACGCACAGCGCGAACAGCACAAGGCATGTTACGCGGTGGCTGAACATGGCTGTCTGTATGCGGTTGTGCCATTTGTATATGGCGTTGTTGACGGACGTGTTTCCGTTGCCAGCCGCCGGTGTATTAGTCTTGTCTTTGCCTGCTGTTCCGTGGCGTGTCTTTCTGTAGAGTACATAGAAATAGACGGGCAGCGCGACAACGCTCACGGCGAGTGAGGCAAACAAGGCTATGGTTATGCCCATGCTTTGGTCGTAGAACAGGGCTCCCGCCATGCCGCCTATGAAGATGAGGGGCAGGAACACGCTGCACGTGGTGAGAACAGAGCTGAGCATCGGCGTGAAAACCTCAAGTGTGCCTTTCGACACCGCCTCGGTGAGAGGCGTCCCGTCACGCAGTTTCTGCATTATGTTGTCGATGACGATGATGGAGTTGTCGACAATCATGCCCACGCCGAGAATGAGACCAGAAAGCGATATGATGTTGAGCGTTATGCCGATGACCCGGAAGCAGAAAAGCGTGATGATGATGGACAGCGGAATGGACATTGCCACAAGAAGCGCCAACCGCCAGCGCCGCATGAAGACCAGCAGCACGAGCGCCGTGAATATAGCAGCTGCGAGAAGGTTCCACTCAAGGTTGTCGATGGAATAGGCAAGCAGCTCAGTCTGGTCGCGTGTGATGTTGAACTCGATGTCGGGATTATTTCTTTTTAGGTCGTTTATAACGGCGTTGACATCGTCCTTAAGGTCGCCCATCTTGGCGCCAGGTTGCTTTATGACGGCAAGTGTGACGCATTGCTTGCCGTTGTGGCGGAGGATGTTCTTGCGTGTGGCGGTTTGCTCCTCGATGTCGCACAAGTCCTTGAGCTGCAGCATGCGCCCGTTGTCGTTTACATATACGTTGGCTACATCATCGGCGTTGAGAATCTGGCTGTCGAAATGAACCTTATACCGGTATATGCCGTCTGCCACCGTGAGGGCTGCCAACTGGATGTTGTTGTCGGCAAGAATGTGCTGCAGGTCGTCCACGGTCAGCCCGATGGCGGCAAGCTTGTCGTCATTGGGCACGCATGTTATCTCCGAGGCGGCCTCACCGCTCATGTCTACCATGGCTGTTGTTGGCAACTGCTCGAAACGCCGGCCCACTACGTTCTGTACAAATTCGCTCAACTGGGCAAATTTGTTGTCGTTGCTGTTGCCGTCTTTATATGAAATGTCTATATAGAAAGCCGGGATGTCCGTGGCACTCGCCTTTATCACCTTTGGACGGTCCATGTCGCGTGGCATGCTGCCCATAGCCATGTCAATCTTCTCGTTCACCTCGATGAAGATGAGGTTCATGTCGGCACCCGGCTCAAATTTCAGCAGTATGCTGCCCACGCCCATCCTGGAGTCGGAGCTGACGCTCTTCACACCCGGCACATGCGCGAGCTGGCTGCGCAGCGGAGCCACGACACGCTTCTCCATGTCCTGCACGGCATATCCGGGGATGTCGGCCTGCACCGTTACCTGCGGGATGTCTATGGCTGGCATGAGCGACACGGGTAGGCTCATGGTGCCGAAAATGCCCATCACCATGACGGCGATGACAATCATCGTGACGGCGACGGGCCTTTTGATTAAATATTTCACCATGCGGTAGCTCTTTCTTTTATTTCTTCACATTCACTTTGGTTCCGTCGGCGAGGTTGAGGTTGCCAGACGTTATGACCATGTCGCCCTGACTTATCGTTGTGCCCTTGCTCTTGCTGCCTGTTATGGCGTATGACGAGCTGTTGCTGTAGGCAATGTCAACGTATGTCCACACGGCGACACCGTCCTTATAGACAAACACCACATGGTAGCCGTCGCGCTCCACAACGGCGTCCTTGGGCACTACGAGTGCCTGTGGAATGTCGTTCTCGGCAATCACCTTAACGTTCATGCCGTCCATTAGCTTGCCCGAGCGGTTGTCGATGCGTGCCGTAACCTTGATGAGTCCCTTGTTGTCGACAGCCGGATTGATATTGACAATGTGTCCTGTGTATTGTGCCCCCTCGTCGACAAACGGACACACGATGACACGCTGTCCACGGTGTATGTTCTTTATCTCGGCTTCAAGCACAAGGAAGACAACGTTGAGCTGCGAGTCGTTGATGATGGTGCATAGCTTGTCAACGGTCTGCCCGCGGCGGTTGTCGAGGTCGGCTATTCGCCCGGCGAAAGGAGCCGTAAGCGAGCATTTGCGCATGGCGTTGCGCGCAGCCTGGAGCTGGTAGGCGGCTGTGTAGAATCCCGATGCTACCTTTGCGCGGTGCATCACGTCGGCAGGCACGTCAGAGGATATGCCGTCATATCCCAGTCCGATGAGCCGGTCGGCAAGGTCGATGCGTGCCTTCTCCAACTCCTTCTGTGCTCTCTCTATGTCAAGCCGCGCGTCGGCGGCGTCGGATGTGGCAATGACCTGCCCGCGTGCCACACGGCTGCCGTTTTGCACGAGCACACGGCTTATGCGGTAGGCGTTGTCGAACGACAGTTCACATTTCTCCATGGCTTGCAGCTTGCCGTTGCATATGAGTTGCTGGTGGAAGGTCTGTCTTTTCAGGGGCATCGCGTCCACATATATCTGTGTTGACATGGAGTCGGTGGCATATGTGTCGGTGTCGGCTTGCTCGGCCTTTTTATGGCAGGCAGTCATAATGAGAGCGGCACCTATTAGTGTGGTGTAAAGCAGAGTGTTCTTTGTCATTTCTTTTTACGGGGTCTTTATTGCTTGATAATCTTTTCGTAGTCGGCAGTGAGGTCGTGCCGGGCGATAAAGTCGTAAAGGGTATAGCGTCGCAGGGCATAGTAGTAGGTCCAGTAGCTCTGCAGCAGCGTCACGTGTTGGGCCTTTGCGGCCTCAAGCTCCTGCATTGCCGTGTTGAGCTCGGTCACGGATATGGCTCCCGCCTCAAATTGTTTCTTTGTTATGTCATACCGCTCCTGCGAAATCTTCATGGCCTCGGTTGCCGTGCGGCATTGTTCGGCCTGTGCGCCAAACTGCATGACGCTGCGCTTTATCTGTTGCATGAAGTCGTTGTCGGCTTTCTCCTTCTTGGCACGCGCCAGCTCAAGGTTGGATTTTGCCATCATCACCTTGCCTTTCTTCACACCCCAGTCGAATATGGGCAGCGTCATAGTTATGCCCACAATCTCGTTGTCCTGCAGTCCGCGGTATGCCTCGGTGAGCTTGTCGGCTGTTCGGCTGAATCCCACCTCGGCGTTGACCTGCATCTGTATGCCCTTGTCCGACTTTGCCTTGGCGAGAGCCTGTTGCGCGTTTAATATGGACAGGTCCTGCTCAAGGATGTGTGATGAGTTTGCAAGTGACTTCTGTATCACTGTGTTGGCGTCTATGTTAACGTCAGCCACAGCCTCCGGGACGATGAGTTGTGCGCCCTCGTAGTCGGTGACGCGCATGTAGGAAAACAACTCATACATGGCATCGCTCATTTTCACCTTTGCGTCGTTAGCCTCCACTTGAGTGTTCAGCTTGGACAGCTCAAGCTGCAGAAGGTCGGCCTTGTTGATTGTGCCGAGTTTGAAGCGTCGTTCCGAAATCTTGTACAGCTCCTCAAGGTCGCGGCACTTTGTGAGGCACTGGTTGTAGTCGGACTGTGCGGAGACGGCGTTGAAGAAGAGTCTTGTCACGTTTATCGCCACGTCCTCTATGTTCTCAAGATATACCTTCTTGGCTTTCTCGTATTCCTTCGGCTCCGTCTTCTTGCGCCATTTAAGCTCGTTGTAGGCCTTGAGCGGCTGTGAGTAGCTAATGCGCAACGGCAGCGACTGGTAGTTGGTGATGTTGTAGTTGAACTGGTCGAGGCGGTAGAGGTAGGACTGCAGCGACACGGTGCCGCCGAGTGCTGCAATCTGCTGGTCGAGCGACAGCGTGAGCGAGTTGTTGAGCGAGTTGCTCTCTACATAGTTTATCTTTCCGCTCTCGGCGTCGCGTGCCTCCACGCGCGAGTGGTCGAAATTCATGAGGCTGCCTGTCAGACTCATTGAGGGCAGCAGCTCCGCCTTGAACGAGCGGTAAGCCCAGTAGCTTGACATGAAGCCGAACTGTGCCAGCTTCGCGTCGTATGAGCTGGCCTGCGCTATGCGTATGGCGTCATTAAGCGACACAAGCTTCTGCTGTGCTCTCGCGAGGGAGCAAAGCAGAAGCATGAGGAGCGTGATGTACGGCAGTCGTGTCTTCATTTATTGGTGGCTTTTTCTGTTGCTATGACAAGAATTGGGTTTTTTGTCTTATCGCGGCTCTCTATGAAGTCGGCAACTTTATTTCCTTTGGCTATCCAGGGCCAGAATGTGTTGCCGGAGTTGTCTATCTTTATGTGGCAGTTGCTTTCGTCAACGCCATAGAACTGGTTGTGTATTATGCTGTTGTCTTCCCTATTGATGAGTACGTCTCTTGTACCCCTGTTGCATGCTACACAAAGATAGATGTGCTCAGGTGTCACGCTCCAGTTGAAGATGTTGTAGCATTCCTTCTCGTACAGATCTGCCTTGGCGCAGTCCTCAACCATCTCTCTGGTTGCCGAATGGCTGCCGAGGTCGAAGGCCAGCGTCTCCTCCACACCGTTCTTGGTGAGCTTGTACACGGTCTCGCAGAACGGGAGACGGAACAACATTCCGCCATCCGTGTCGCACAGTGAGCCGGTGTGGGTGAAGTTGTTCTCTGCCACCTCGTCGTCCGAATATACGGGATATGTGCCCAATTTCTTGCCGTTGATGTCCCATGTGGAGAGCGACACGTCAAGGCCGTCGTTGCGGTAATGCCTAATTTCGCACACATATTCTCCCAGCGACTCGCTCCATTTGGATGTCATCAGCACGTTGTCGTCTCCAGAGACGGCAAACTTGCCGAGATACGTCCCGTCCACGCTGTATTTGTAGACCTCGTTTGAATTGGTTCCAAATAAGATTATTCCACGTTTGTTGTTATAGTTGGCCGATACAGAAGCCACAAACTCACCGCATCCATGGCCTATTTTGCCAATCTTGTTGAGAAAGTGTCCGCTCTTGTCAAATCTGTACACGATGTTGTTGTCCCAAACGAGGATTCCGTCGTCGCCGAAATATACGACGCTCGGATTGCTGAGCAGGCAACTGTCGGTAGTCTCGAGCTGTATCTTGTCAATCGACTTGTACAGCTGGGATGCCTCTACCTGACATTCGTTATCCTCAAGGTCGCTTATGTCAACGGTGGGGATGTTGGATGAAGAACATGAGGTAAGAAGTGCTATAATTAAGTTAATGGTTATAAGCAGAAGCGGCTTACTATTTGTATAATTCATCTGTCAAATGTTCTAATGCGTCGGATTCAGGCGACTGGCTCTCGGCTTTGCGTATGTCGCCATGGCTTAAATAAAGAACCAACGGATACTCACATGCCTCAAAGTCGACCTTGTAGCGGTCGTTCGTATCTATAATGACATTCATGTTCTGAAGGTCTATGTCATTGAGCCTTCTGTAAAGAATCTTACGCGATGTTATACCTGTGAATACTATGAAGTTTTTCTCTTGCTTGTTGGAGAAAGCCTTTTGGTTTTCTTTGACGAAGCTTATGCCAGAGGCAATACATCCCGGACACCCTCCTCCGGGGATTATCAGGATGTTCTGTTGGCTTGGCTTGAATTGGATGTTCTCTTTAGTGAAATATTGCTCGACTCTTTTCGTGAATGCATCCTTGTCCTGTCCGCAGCAGGACAAGGCAAGGATTATGGTGAGAAATATCAATAGATGTTTCATCTGTTTATATTGAAGCAAGCAAAGTAGATGTTGTTCTCATCCTGGTTCTGCATTGCAATTGCCAGTCCGTCCTTTGTTACATGCATGTTTGAGCTGAGGAATTTAGTGCTGCCCGATATTATTGGGGTTTCAGAAAGCACGTTGCCTTCTGTGTCGGCAATGATGAACGACATTGGCTTGACGAAAGTTTCTTTGACGTTCCACTTTGACAATGGATGCTCAACCATACGGATGTAGAGGTTGCGGTAAGGGTCGAACAGGATGTTAGAGTAGGATGTCTGGCTGATATAGTATTTTATCTCAAGAGCCTCATCCTCTTCAATCTTCTCCTGGCTTAGCTTGCACGGCTCTATGGCTTCTCCGTATCGGCTTTGCATGTATATGGTGTCGCATTGTGTGAAGTCGCTGTTGTAGCGCAGTACCTTGTCCATGATTGGATAGCTGAAGAGAGTGTAGCCTTTGCTGTCACGTGCCGTGTAGACCTGGTTGAGATAGTTTGTGCCCCAGTTGCTGTCTAAATATATGCTTGGATAATTGGCTGCGATCTTGGTCTTGCCGTTTGTTAGGTCTACCAATTCGGAGACAGGTATTTTGGTTATGCCCATACCCTTTGCCATGTTCAAGCATCCGAGCATGCCGCCGCTAAGCGCAATGTTGTTGCCGTCCACGTTTGCGCGGCTTGAGTTGAGAGCCACGATTGACACGTTGTTGGCTGGGTTGTCTTGGTCGGTAGGAACAACACATTCAGAAAGAACCTTTCCTGTCTTGTTTATGATGAATGCCTTTCTCTGCGCATCGTTATAAACGGCAATAGAGTCGCTTGAGATGAATGTAAAGCCAGAGTAGTTGCTGAGTTCACCGCAGGCTTTGACTGATATGGAATCCTCGAGATTTCCGCTTTGCCAGTCGAAAATATAAATGCTCGACTCGTCAAGCATCAGGTATTTGTCCTTGCCGCCTATTGTGACAACTTGTGAGCATAAAGGTCTGTTGCTTATATGTGAGCCTATATGGATTTTCTTGACTTCGTATTTCTGTGTGCTCATCATTGTGCTGTCTGATGCGCCTCCTTTGGCTGTCTTTGCTGGTGTGCACGAGAAAGAGGCGAATATAGAGGAAGCTGTGAACAGAAGTCCAATGATATAAGTTGTTGTAGAATTTCTGTATTTAAAAAATGATGATATTTTCATGACTGCTTATTTATGTTATTTATGATGTTTTTATGGATATATAGATTGCTGACAAACAATTATCTTCCACCGTCTGCAGTTCCCGTGTTCACAGTTGAATTCGTTGTGGAGCCTGTGTTGGCTTCTAACATTTTGCAAGTGTGTGACTGCAAAAATCCTGGCGTTTTACAGAAGTAGTGGTTGGCGTTGTCGTGCACACAATGCCCGTCATTTTTGTTGCCGTCAACGGACTGACAGTTTGACCATGCCTTGACATCAGTACTGAAAAGGGCTTTCATAACACCTAAGTCTCCAGACTTCGCTACATTTGTAGCCGTAAATGCTAACGCAATCAGCATTGTACTAAAAAAAATGTTCTTTTTCATAATTACAATTTTTAAGTGTAACAATTACCTTTGCAAAGGTATGACTTTTCTTGAGCATGTGCAAATTTTTCTTATATTATCTTTCTAAATGTTTCTTTATTTGCTGTATTGACTTGCTTTTTGCTCAAAAATGTATCGCATGTATGACTGTTCCGATAATAAAGTCGTCGGGCACAAGACCGAAATATCTTGAGTCATAAGAGTCTACTACATTGTCGCCTGCCATAAAATAATAGTCGTGGGTAAACGTGTGGGCTTTTATCAATTTGTGCCCGTCAAACACTTGTCTTCTCTTCCAGTCGATAGCGAGTCGGCAATCAAGTTCCCATTCTATTATTTTCTTGTATATTGCTGCCGTTTCTGGTGTCATGGCAACTTCGTCTCCCTTCTTTGGAATATAAAGCGGGCCGAAATTCTTGATTGTCCATTGCTTTAAATGACTGTCGTATGGCATGGTGCGCCAGGCTTTATGCGGTATCAAGGAGTCTGGAATGTTGGCAAGCTGCCGCTGCCTTGTGATGCATCCTAATGCGGATTGCCTGCCGTTGCTGTAGTGCCCGTTTCTTATACTGATGGTATCCCCTGGCAAACCGATGCACCGCTTGCAGTAGACATAATTGATGTGGAATGTAATCCTGTCGGAATTGGGCGCGTATGGCATGTTGAACACAACAATGTCATTAGTCATTATGCCACGTGTCCCTGGCAGTCGCATGCATTGCAGACGTGTGCTGCTCAGGTCGAAGCTTTTGTATAGGCGCGCGCCAAACAACAGTTTGTTGACGATAACTTTATCGCCTGGGGCAAGTTCCGGCTCCATTGATTTAGAAGGTATCGTAAATGTGTCGGCAACGAATATTCTGCCCCCCGCCCAAATGCAGGATATTAAAGACGCTATATATATAAAGTTGATTACAAATTTATTAATGTGTAATTGTCCTCGGTGCATGGATGTTATGTGAGTGAATGATTTCTATGAAGGTGGTGTGTTTGGCTCATCCGAAATTTTCTCAACCCCATTCAGATATTTTCTAAGCACCAGCAGCGAGATGAGTTTCTCGCGGCGCTTGTCGCGGAACTGGTCCACATATTCGTGAGCATGCCTAATGATGGCCTCCGCCTCGTCTGGATGTGCGGAGTAATGGTCGAGTTGCGCAATGAGGTCGGAGAAGTCGGGTTTCACCTCTATATAGTGGTAGCCCGGGCGCAGCCGTCCTTCCATGAACCACGTTTCGCACGTGGGGCGCGGCATCACGGCGATGGAGTTGGACGACATCACCCACTTTAGGTTTGACGCCACGTCGTTGCCCTCTATGGCCATTATGTAGCGGTATTTGAGGTGCGCGTGGATGGGCATCTTGGGCGTAACCCACTCTGGCTCTACGTTGTCGATGGCTCCGGCATCCACCCTCGCGTTGCCGTAGTACATGCGCATGAAGTCGATGCGCGGCTGCTTGTTGCCTATCTTCCCGCGGAATATGGCGCGGTCTGCCTTGTCGCGGAACGGGATGTTGTCCTTTACAAAGATGAAGTGGCGCACTTTGTCGAGCTTGAGCAAAATTGAATTTCTCACGTCGTCGGCTCCCGGCATGCCCTCTATGGGACGGCTCTTGACAATGCTCGGTACGTCCGGCACATAGTCGATGTCGCCATGGAGCAGCCGCCATCTCAGATTGGCCGGGAAATGCCGTGCCAGTGGCATGGAGTCGAGATAGTATACCTTCTGTCTGGTCATTGGCTGCCGGCACAGCGGGCACGACTCTTGGCTCCATTTGTCGCGCGATGTGCCGGAGTAGCTCTCGGCACGGCAGTAGTAGTTGACGCGGTCGAGGATGTATTCGCGGTCGGGCCGCTTGTCGAGGATGCGGTCAAGGTACTTTACGCGCGGGCGCAGCAGGCACCGTGGTGTGGCGAGTGCGGCATACGCCTTGATGTAATATACAAACTTTGGGTTCTTGCCGTTGAATATCTTGTTCTTCAACTGCGAAAAGGCTTGCGTTATGCTCATGTCGTTGTTGTTTTGTTTGCATGTGAGTGGTTCTTCATTGTCTCAACCTTTTTGTTGAGGTAGTCAATGAAGGAGTCGTCGCCCAAAACCTCGATGTCGTCGTACAGTCCGATGACGAACCTCCCTATTCCGAGAAATGACGCCATGTCGGCGGCGAATGTCCAGCTCTTACCGTCCTCCCCGGCTGTGATGTATTCCCTTGACAGAGGACATTCCTCAAGGAGCAGGTTGTGCGACAGTTGCCCGAGCCGCAGCTTCACGGGATGTGTCTCCTCTCCAGAGAACATAAAGATGTCGGTGTATACATCCTTGTGCAGCTTCTTGTTGAACCACGAGTCGTCCATCAGCTCCACTCCCTGCATGCGTGACAGCTTGAATGTCTTGTTGGTGTGGGTGGATATCTCGTGGCAGCGCACGTCGTGCCCGTTGTTGAGGAACATGTAAGGCTCCACAAAGCGGTCCTTCACGGTGTGGCTGTGTGGTGACGAGTAGCCCACAATCTTCACTATACGCTCCGTCTTGATGGCCTTGCGCAGCAGCGCCTTGCTCGTGTTGACGCGCTGCACGAACGCCTCGGGTGATGCGGCTATGTCGTCCAGTCCGTAATGGCGGGCGAGCTTTGTGCGCACCCTCGCAGCCATGATGTCGTTGGAGGGAGCCTCGGCGAGAGTCTGGCATATATACTCGGCCTCCGTGTCGCTTAGCTGTATGTTCTCGCGCAGCTTCTTGAAGAACGGCGAGAGGGGGTCGATGTAGTAGCTGTGCCCGTCCTTGCGCACCTTGAAGCCGTAGTCGGTGAGCATGCCCAGGTAGTTGTAGATGTTGCGCCTTGTCACGCCCAGCGATTCGGCAAGCTGTTGCGTGGTGTGCTGCCCGTATGACGACAGCTCGAGCAGGAGGTCGAGAATGCGTGGTGTCTGGTTCTTTTCCATGTAGGTCAGTTTTCAAATTTAAGCTCCAGTTGTCCGTCGCCTCCCAGCAGGTTGTAGCTCATGCGGTGGTAGGGCGACGTGCCGTGCAGGCGTATACCCTCGCGGTGGGCGCGTGTGGGGTAGCCCTTGTTCTTCTGCCAGTCGTAGTAGGGATATTCCTCGGCGAGGCGGTCCATATACTCGTCGCGGAATGTCTTGGCGAGGATGCTCGCGGCGGCGATGGCCTGGTATTTGCCGTCGCCCTTGACGATGGTTGTATACGGAATGTCGCGGTAGGGCGTGAAGCGGTTGCCGTCTACTATAATGGCCTCGGGGCGCACCGTCAGCTGGTCGAGGGCGCGGTGCATGGCGAGGAAACTTGCCTTGAGGATGTTAATCCTGTCAATCTCCTCTGGAGTGACCACGCCTACAGCCCATGCAACGGCGTCGCGCACAATCTGGTCGCGCAGCTCCCGGCGCTTATTTTCGCTGAGTTTCTTCGAGTCGTTGAGCAGCGGGTTGTCGTAGCCGGGCGGCAGGATGACGGCGGCTGCGTACACGCTCCCTGCGAGACATCCGCGTCCTGCCTCGTCGCATCCTGCCTCCACGAGGTCGGGGTAATAGTGGGGCAGGAGATGGCTTGTATGGTTTTTCTTCGTCATAGTGGCGTAATGTTGCTTGAATGTTTCCTACAAAATTACGCTTTTTATGCAAGGCTGCAAAACTTTTGTGGTATAATAATGGAACATCCGGCATTTCGAGTGATTAAATATAATATTCATTCCAATAATACCAATTATTGTAACACGAAGCTCACTCGATATGTCGGAAGAACCCAAAATAAGCGGCATCGGGAAAATCCCAGTATGATTGCTAAAAATGATTGCTAAAAATATGCAAATTCATATTTTTTTTTGTATAACAAAGTTTGGCAGATGTGCAAATTCGTTGTATATTTGCAAACAAATATAGCTAAAAACAATTAAAAATGTATTATTATGAGAAAAATTTTATTATTCTGTTATTTATCGTTTATAACCTTACTTTTGGGCTGTAATAATGACGACCAGACCCTTACAATTGTTGATGGTGTAGAACAACAGATGCCTTCTTCACAATCAATTACTCAGAAAGAAGCATTGGAAATAGCCTCTAAGGTGATAAAGCATTCTTCCATTACAAGAAATCAATCGGAAGGGATTCCCAGTTTTGAATATGTCTTGAATGAGACTAAAACGAGGACAAATGGCACAACTGCGCCTGATACGCTTGCTTATATAATAAACTATCCAAATAACAACGGATTTGTAATTGTTTCCACTACAAGAAATGTTTATCCAGTTCTTGGCTTCTCGGACAAAGGAAACTTCAGTTTTGACAATGAAATAGTGAAGTCGAATTTCATAGACAACTTAGGTGCATATATTAGTTAGTAATGCAACTGCTACAAATACATACACCGTAAGTGATTCTGACTTTGATGATTGTTATATCGTGGATCCTTCAATTTTCGAAAATATTTGGTACTATTGATAGTGGATTTGCAACATTTGATATTAATGACATAGTATGTTATCTAAAAAATAATTACATTGTTTATTTAAGAGGTCGTGACTATAGCAAGAATGCTGGCCATGCATGGGTTTGTGACGGCTGTTACTTCTGTGTTAAAGGGGGCTGTCCAACAATACAAATGGTGTAAGTATTAGTTTGCCTGAATTTGTCAATAAAGATGATGTGATAGACGGAAGTGCATACATTCATTGCGATTGGGGATGGGGCGGTAGCTGTAATGGTTATTATTCTGGAGCCGTCTTCAATGCAGGCAATTACAACTTTAGTCCATCAAATTTCTTCGCTTTGAAAAGGACACATTAAAAATGACAGTTAACAATTTTAAACTCTATTATTATGCGTAACATATTGACAACAATAACTTTGGCTGTGCTTCCAATGATTGCCATGGGTCAAACATGTTTTAAGGACGGTACTACGTGGGAAACGCTCCGCTGTGGGATAGTCAGCGGGGACAAAGAACCTGTTTGTGAGACGGAAACAGCGTCTTTAAATGGCATGGTGGATATAGATGGATACCAGGCTTTGAAGATGTTCTGTTCGGATGCCACTTCCAAAAAGTCGGAACCGTATATATACATTCGGACTGATGGTGACAAGGTTTATTTCAAACCGGCTGGCGTTGACGACGCACCATGGTATCTAATGTACGACTTCGGGTTAAAGGTTGGCGATGGATGCGATGTCTACAGTTCGTGGAACATCGGCTACTATCCCAAGATGGACAAGGCTTATGTGAAATGCATAGGCATTGACCAAGATAGAGAGAGTGGGCTGACGGCAATGACCATGGAGGAATATTATGGTGACGCTCCTGATGTACATAAGAGTGAGGGGACATTCGTCTGGTATAAGGGAGTGTCGTCAAGCTTAGGCGTTTTGTTCAACTATGGCTTGGGCTTGGATGGCTTGAGCACGAGGCTCATGAAAGTGGCGAATGATGGCGAGGTAGTTTACTCATATGTTCCTACAAGCATAGGCAATGTAAAGACAGCCACATTCAAGACAAAGGTCAATGGGTTGAATGTCACAGTAGACGATATAGGCAGTTCTGACAAGGTGTCACTCTATACTGTTGACGGGAAACTTGTAAAGGAGGCCGTCGCTAAGGAGGGCTCTGTCAACATGACGTTGCCAGGCAATGGGGTCTATATGTTGAAAGTGGGTACTCAGGCAATGAAAATTGTTGTAGGAAAATAGTTTTCTCCACTTGACTGGTAATTAACGGCAATTACACGAATTATTTAGCGGATGATTGGCGGACATTAGTGACTAATTATTTTGTGTTAATTGAATCGTTAATTAAGGCTCATCCGACATATCGAGTGATGTAACGTCAAGATTGTTACCAAGTCTTGGTATAATTGTTACATGGTTTTGGTACGAGGGCTACCGAGTCACGGTAATGATGCTACAATGGCTTGGTAATGACTTTGGGATAGAGATGATTTGTCTAACTATGATTGTCAATGAATAAGCCGTGACGGATAGAGTGATACATGATGAAGAAGTATCACCCTATCCGTCACGGCTTAATTGTGTGTGTATCAATCTGATACAGCTAATAGTGATGGATTTGGCTTTTTTTCGCCAAAACATTTTTTCCGTCAAAACATCTTGCTGACACGTTTGATACCTTCCACGAGGGTGTCAATCTCCTCCTTGGTGTTGTATAGAGCGAACGATGCCCTGACGACGCCCTGCACTCCGAGGCGATCCATGACGGGCTGCGCGCAGTGGTGGCCGGTGCGCACGGCTATGCCGAGGCGGTCGAGCAGCGTGCCCATGTCGAGGTGGTGGATGTTGCCCACGAGGAACGACACCACGGCATCCTTGCCCTCGGTTGTCCCGAAGAGGCGCATGTCGGGAATCTCTGCCAAACGGCTCATGCAGTAGTCGGTAAGCTCGTGCTCGTGCCGGGCGATGTTGTCCATGCCGAGACGCGACACATAGTCGAGCGCGACGGCGAGTCCGTGTGTCGCCACATAGTCGGGAGTGCCGGCCTCAAACTTGAACGGCAGTTTCTCGAACGTTGTCTTCTCGAAGCTCACGCTCTCTATCATCTCGCCTCCGCCCTGGTATGGCGGCATGCGGTCGAGCCAGTCCTCCTTGCCGTAGAGCACGCCAATGCCCGTAGGGCCGTATATCTTGTGCCCCGAGAACGCGAAGAAGTCGCAGTCGATGTCTTGTACGTCGACGGCGAAGTGGGGCGTCGACTGCGCGCCGTCTACAAGCACCGGCACCCCGTGCTCATGTGCTATGCGCACGATGTCCTTGACGGGGTTGACTGTGCCGAGCGTGTTGCTCACGTGGGCAACGCTCACAATCTTTGTCCTTTCGGAGAAGAGCTTGGCATAGGCCTCCATGTCGAGCTTGCCTGTATCGTCCATAGGTATCACTTTCAGCGCGATGCCGCGCTTGGCGGCCTGCAGCTGCCAGGGCACGATGTTGGAGTGGTGCTCCATGACGGAGACGATGACCTCGTCGCCGTCGTGCATGAATGCCTCACTAAATGACGATGCCACGAGATTGATGCTCTCCGTTGTGCCGCGTGTGAAGACTATCTCCTCCGTCTTCGGGGCGTTGATGAAGCGGCGCACCGTCTCGCGTGCAGCCTCGTGCAGGTCGGTGGCACGCTGCGAGAGGTAGTGCACGCCACGGTGGACGTTGGCGTTGGCGTTGAGGTATTCCTCGCGCATGGCGTCGAGCACGCACAGTGGTTTCTGTGTCGTGGCGGCGTTGTCGAGATATACGAGCGGGCGGTCGTAGACCGTGCGCGAGAGGATTGGGAAGTCGGCGCGGACTTTGTTTATGTCGTACATATTTATTAAGAAGTTAGAGAAGTTAGAGAAGTTAGAGGAGTTAGAGGAGTTAGAGAAGTTAGAGGAGTTAGAGGAGTTAGAGGAGTTAGAGAAGTTAGAGGAGTTAGAGCCATATGTTTTACAAACCAAGTCATTAAACCATCTTCAGCCAATAAAGCATTTGGCTTTAACTTCAGAGCGAAGCGATAACTTCTTTTAACTTCTCTAACTCCTATTTATTTACACATCTTGCATCCCTCGCACTTGCTCAGTTCGCCGCGGAAACGTTTCTCCACAAGATAGTGCAGACGGTCGCGCAGCGGCTCAAGCTGTATGTTGTCGATGACCTCGTTGATGAAGGCGAACTCGAGCAGCAGCTTGGCCTCCTTCTCGCTTATGCCGCGCTGGCGCATGTAGAATAGAGCCGCGTCGTTGAGCTGTCCGACGGTGGAGCCGTGCGAGCACTTCACGTCGTCGGCGTAGATCTCGAGCATCGGCTGGGTGTACATGCGGGCGGTCTTGGTGGCGCATAGGTTCTGGTTCACCTCTTCCGAGACGGTCTTCTGCGCGCCGTGGCGCACGAGCACGCGGCCTGCGAAGGCACCCGTAGCCTTGCCGTCGAGCACATACTTGTAGAGCTCGTGGCTTGTGCAGTGGGACACCTGGTGGTCGATGAGCGTGTTGTTGTCGACGTGCTGCGTCTTGTCGGCAATCACGCAGCCGTTGCACCAGCACTCGGCACCCTCGCCCTTGAGCTGCACGTCGAGGCGGTTGCGCGTCACGCCGTTGTGCAGCGTGATGACATTGTGGTTGAAGCGCGAGTCGCGCTGCTGCTCCACGTACACGTTGCTGACGCGTGTGTTGCGGATATGAGTCTCC
>CALBYK010000110.1 GCA_937889855.1 uncultured Prevotella sp. | reverse complement strand
GTTGGGGAGGGCACCGAAATCGTATGTGTGATAGTCGGGGTTGTCAGTAGAAAATTCTACTTCCGGAATATCTTCACCATCTGTTACCTCTACATTATCATACTTCATGCCAGAGAGATGGAGGTCGGTTACAGTGAACTGACCGTCTTCCTGGGCGGTGCGCTTGTAGAACGTGGTAAGGTTGTAACGCTCTGCACCCGGCACGTTGTTCCACTTCGTTGTGTACTTGGAACCCTCTGTGCTCACGATAGTAGGATTAGGCTCGGCAACGTCCTTTATCTGCACTGCCTCTGACGGGATGGATGTGTGTCCGTTCTTCTTTGTGCGTACTGTGTAGTAGAGGATGTCGCCAGAAGGAGCGTCGCTCACGGTGTAGGTGTTGCCTTTTACTTCTAAGTCCTTGCGGAGATAGTTGGGCGTTCCGTTGTCGTCGAGCTGGTAGAGGTCGAGCAGGTAGCCATCGGCACCCTCTACCGCGTCCCATGAAATGTTGAATGACGCAGTGTTGTCGTCAACACGGCGGTATGTGTCGTGCTTGTGGCCTGCTGTTGTAGGAGCATACTGGTCAATCTGGTAAACCTTCACGTCATCAATCAATATTTGGTCAACTGGTGTGTAGATGTTGAACAACGTATAGTCGCCACAACCGTAGAACATGAATGTGTATGTCTGCCATTCTGTGGTGATGTTGTCTATGTGGTGTGAGCCAAGTATCTTCCAAGACGGAGCCATGTTGTATGTCTCGGCGCCTTCAACATCCAATCCATATTGCAGCTCGGGGTCTTTTGCCAAGCGGCGTGCCCGTAAAGAAACAAAGGCTATGCCGCTATTGCCAGACAACTTGAGCATCGGAGTGTTGAGACGTGCGCCGCCATCTGTACCGTAGAGGTAGAGTGCGCCACCTGCCGGGTATGCGTTCAGTGAGCCCCATCCCTCTGTCTCAGTGTAATCGCCAAGGAGGTTGATCCACACGTTGTCAGGGTTGTCATAGTTCATGTCGTTCTTGTCCATGTCTGGCTCGCTCTCTGTGCCATAGCTCATCTTGGAGAAGGATTCGGACACGATGCCCACCTCTGTTCCGTAGTCGGTAGGGTTGATGGCCTCTTTGGCTATAGGGGCCTTCTTGACTTCCTTGCCAGGGAACTTCATTTGGGCAGACACTGCCTTTGAGTAAACTTGTGACGGGACAACACGTTCGTTCATCTGCGCGTTTACTGGCGCGATTGCAGCGACAAGTGCACCTGCAACTAATAATCGTTTGGTAAAGTTTCTCATTTTCTTTCGGTTTTTGTTACCTATTAATTGTTTGTTTTTCTTATGGGTCATATTGTGTCATTATCGCTTGATAAGCTTCTTCACAAATGAATTGCCACCAAAGTTGGCCTTGACAATATACAAGCCCGGCGTGAGGTTGGCGTTGGCAACTTCAATGCCGTCGGCGTTATATACATGTACAGGTCCGTCGAAGCCCTTTGTGTTGATGCGGTCGCCGTCGATGCTGAAGTCGGGTGCCACCTTTGCCTGTGTGTCAACAATTGCAGTGGTCTTCTTGCCAACTCTCACCTCTGCAGCGTTCTCGATGGTTCCGTTGCTGCCGTTGATGACAAGTGCGATGATGTTGAGGTTGTCCTTTGACTGTACAGCCGGATTACCACTCTCTGACCCGTCAGGAATGTCAAGTACGGCATCATAGGTTGTCGTCTCGCCCTCACTTACCGAACTCGGTATGCTTCCCTCGATTCCATCGTAGCCATAGTTCATACGGGCAACGTGGTCCATGTCAACACTTGCGTAGTAGTCCATGTTCTCAAAGCCTCCCATTGGCGTGGAGCCGCCGGAGAATCGGTTGGCTTGGGTATAACCCTTGATGTGATCTTCGGTAAGCACAAACGCAATGCGGTATTTCATGCCGGAGTGCTCGGCGAGGAATGTTGTTGAAGCCTTTGCGCTTATCTGTGTCTTGCTATCGTCAACAAAGTCGGCCTGCACGTCAACATCCATGACAGGAGCTTGGCCTATGGTCTTGTTGTGCAATGACTCGAAAGTCTCGAACGAAGGCTCAGGCTCGTAGCTGAGGTCGCGGTTTATGAAGCATCGTGGGTAACCCGAGAACTTCATGTTGTCATATGTGGTTGTTGTCAATGAGCCGTCGCTCTTATGTACCGATATGCCGATGAATGAGTCGGGGTATTTCTCATACATCTTGTCGAAAGCCACGATGCCCTTTGGACAATACTGGCACCATGTGCCAGTACCCTCCTCAACAACCATGCGCTGGATAGGCACTGAGTTGACAACATTGAGCTTAAGCGTGGTCTCGTCGTTGCCCGCATATGCGTCCTGCTCGCCGTCAACACTTATAAGGTGCAGCTTGACCTCGTGACTTCCGTTTTCGTTGAACTTGCCAAGGTCAATCGAGAATTCCTTCTCGTTGTTTGCTCCAAGCGTTGTGGAGAAGTCGCTTACTGTCTCTTCGCTGCCGTCAATGCTGTAGCCCACCTTGAATTGGCGTCCGATGTACGGGCTCATGTTCTTTATACCAAAGTTGAGAGTGAAGTCATCGCCACGCTTAACCTGGAAACTGCTGTTTGCATATATCCAATAGTCCTTTGGAAGATTGTCGCCATTGATGAGTCCCTGTATTGCGACTGCATTGGCATATACACCCTTCTCCGTAGCGTAGTTTTTCCATCCGTCGCCCAGGTCGGCCCAGCAGCCATTCTCCGAATACATGGATGAAACGCCAAGTGAGTTGTCGTCGCCGTCATAGCTGTAGCCAATGTAGAAGCCGTCACCGTCAATGGTGTAGGCGTTGCTGAGCTTTACATCGTTCCAGCCTTTATATAGGCTGCCGGCAGTCTTCTTCTCAACGGCATCGCCGTTGAGGTCTTTTGTGATGAATACGGTGACGTTAGACTTTGCCGCAAGACCAACTTTCACGGTGGAGATTGTACAGCCTTTGTAGAGCTGTGCTATCTCTGCAGGAATATATATGGCAGCCTTAGCCGATGTCTTTGAGCCGAACTC
>CALBYK010000109.1 GCA_937889855.1 uncultured Prevotella sp. | reverse complement strand
CATCTTTGCCAAGGCTATGCCCACTGCCACGGCGATGAGCAGTATGGACAGCACGTTGCCCTCGAGCAGCGGACTGAGTATGTTGTTGGGCACAATGCCTACGACATAGTCGTAGTAGGACGCGGCTCCCTCTATCTCCGACGGGATGGCGGCTGTTGCCTTGCTGCTGTGTATTATCTCGGCAGGCAGGTTCTCCGGAGCGATGATGCGGTAGAGAATCATGCCTACGGTTGAGGCTGCCACAGTGGTGAGGAGCGTGTAGGTGATGGTGCGCCGGAATATGCGCCCCGTGTCGCTCTTGTTGCCGAACGCGGCCAGTGTTGACGTCACGGCGAGTGCTATGGTGGGCACCGCTATGAACTGGAACAGACGTGTGTAGACAGTCGCTACGAAGTTGGCAGCGTCGTTCACCCATCCAATGCCGAGCAGTCCGAGTGCGCCACCAACAACAAGCGCGCCGAGCCATAGCCAGAAGTTCTGTGACTCAGCGCAGTTGTGTTGCTTGATTTGTGATGTATTCTCCATATTGTATAGCTTTTCGTTTTTTTTGGAGGTACAAAATTACAAAACAACAGGTTTACTCGGACAAATATGTTTATTAAAGATAATTAAATTGTCATTCCAGGCACACCGCGCCCTCCTGTTTCTTTCCGTCCATCATTATCTTCAGCGGCCGGTCAAAGCGCACCACTCTCACGTGCCCGGTTTCTTCCACGGCCTCCATCTTGTCGAGCTGGTCCTTGCGGAACAGTCCCTGTCCGCGGTTGGTGTCGACCGTGAAGTAGCCCACGCCGAATGACGTGAGGTTCTGGAAGAAGTGTGTGCCTTGGCTCGGGTCTACTCTGTAGTTTTTCAGGGCAACCTCCACAATGACGCGTGCCGCGCTGATGTGCGGCCATTTCACCGGTATGCCGAGCCACGGGTCGCTCGATCCCCAGCGTCCCGGTCCGACGAGCACGTAGCTCTTGCCGGCATCGAGATACTGGCGGTTGATCTTTTCTATCTCACGCGCAATCGCCGGGTTGTCTGACGCGGTGAACGAGTCGTCTGTCTTGACGTACACCACGTCCGTCACGTCCTCCGTCACGCCATGTCCGAGCGAGTTGTGGGAGCGCACGATGCACTCTTCGTCAGGCACGGCAGCCACGTCCTCGTCAAGCATCTGCTTGGAGTCGACTATTGGGCGTATCTGTAGGAGGTACAGCGAGCCGGAGCGGTCGGCGTTGAGGTTGCACGCGAACTCTATCTCCACCGGACGCTTCATTGACTCTGCTCCATACTTCATCGACATCTGCAGCAGTTCGGGCAAAGGAAACACTCCCTGCTGCAGCACAGCCGCGAATGTGATGACCTTGCGTCCGCCCTCGTATATGCCGTCGCGTATTACCTGGTCGTAGGGGTCGTATGTGGAGGCGATGAAGTTGAGCGAGTTGTCGCGCTCGGCCTCCTTCACCTTGAGGTTGAGGATGTTGAATCCGTCGTCAACCTTGAAGTCGTTTCCCACATGCTTTGTGTCAAGGGCGTAGAAACGTGTCTGCGTCTCGCGCAGCGCCGTCTCCATCTCGCTTGTCTGGAGCACCTGGTGGGGATGGTATGGCGACACGCGCAGCGTCTGTCCGCCGTCGACGATGTACTTGCCCAGCCCGAGGGCAAGCGACGCTATGCCGTCCTCGGCACGCTCGTCGCCTATGGGGTAGTAGTTGAGCGAGCGCAGCACGCCTGATATGTTTGGGTAGTAGCGTCCGTCATACTGCTTGCCGACGACCTCCTGAAGTATGACGGCCATCTTCTCCTGGTCGATGACGTTGCTTGTAGCCGCCATATAGGCCTTGGAGTCCTTGTAGTAGACCGACGCGTACACGCCCTTGATGGCGCATGCCAGCATCTCGAGCATGGCATACTTGTCGTCGAGATACGGAATCATGTATGTGGAGTATATCCCGGCAAATGGCTGGTAATGGGCGTCCTCAAGCAATGACGACGAGCGTATGGCGATAGGGCACTTCACAGCGTCGAAGAACGTGAAGAAGTCGGCTATGAGCGAGTCGGGCAGCTGCGCGTGCAGGAAGTGGTGCAGAATATCGTCGTCGGAGGCATCGCTCAGGGCTATCTGGTATAGGTTGTTCTGCTCCATGAACTGGTCGAAGATGTCGGTGCACAGCACCACCGTCTTAGGTATCTGCACGGTGGCTCCCTGGAAGGAGTTGAACTCGGGATGGGTCTTGATGATGTTGTCGAGGAAGGCCAGGCCTCTGCCTTTTCCTCCGAGCGAGCCTTCGCCGATGCGTGCGAAATGCGAGTAGGAGTCGAACTTCATGCGGTCGAACACAGCCACGACACCAATGTTCTTCATGTGGCGGTATTGCACTATGGCATCGAATATTATCTCGCGGTGCGCGGTGATGTCCTGCAGCCGTTCCCACGTGATTTTCTTGAGAAACTCGGACACGGGGAATATGGCCCTTGCCGACAGCCACCGGCTCATGTGGTTGCGTGAGATGTGGTAGAGCATGGAGTCGTCGGGGATGTTGAAGATGTTGTCCTGCAGTTCCTTGAGGGAGTGTATGCGCATAATCTCCGCCTTGGTCTTCGGGTCGCGGAAGATGAAGTCGCCAAATCCCATGTGCTCTTCCATGAGCTTGCGCAGGTCGAGCGACATCTTTTTTGAGTTCTTGTCGACAAACCTGAACCCTTCGGCCTCGGCTCTCTCGCGGTTCTCGGCCTCCGAGCTCTCCATGATGAGGGGCAGGTATGGGTTCTTGCCATGTATGGCACGCAGGAGCTTGAGCCCGGCCTCGCTGTCCTTCACGCCGCCAACGGGAAAGCGCACGTCGCTTATCACTCCCAGCACGTTGTCGGCATATCGGTCGTAGAGCGCCATTGCTTCCTCGTATGTGCGTGCCAGCACCACCTTTGGGCGTCCTCTCATCCTGAGCGTGGCGGCGTGGCGGTTGAGCGCCTCTGTAGAGAAGCGCTTGCTCTGAGCGAGTATGTAGTTGTAGAGATTGGGTAGTATTGAGCTGTAGAACCTTATGCTGTCCTCCACGAGCAGAATCATCTGCACGCCGCCCTCCTTGATGTCGTGCTCAAGGTTCATCTTGTCCTCTATGAGCTTGATGATGGAGAGGATGAGGTTGGTGTTGCCGAGCCAGCAGAACACGTAGTCGAAGATGCTAAGGTCCTCGTTTTCCATGCGCTTGGTGATGCCGTGCGAGAATGGTGTGAGCACTACGCAGTGGATGTTGGGGAATCCAGCCTTGATGTCGCGTGCCACCGAGAAGGCGTCGTTGTCGGCGTTGCCCGGCATGCATATCACGAGGTCGATGTTCATTGTGCTGAGCACCTGCCTTGCCTCCTCCGTGGTGCTTACCTGTGTGAAGGTTGGCGGATAGCGCAGCCCGAGCTCCACGTATTCGTTGTATATCTTCTCCTCCACGCGTCCGTCGTCCTCGAGCATGAACGCGTCGTAGGGGTTGGCGACGATGAGCACGTTGTAGATGCGCCGCATCATGAGGTTGACGAAGGTGACGTCCTTAAGATAAAATTTCTGGTATTCCTGTGGTATCATAGATTCGAGTCTTTAATTGTTTGGCTAAGTTAGTGGAAAATAATGAGACGGCAAAGAAGAAGGAGAATAAAGTTATGTAAGAAAAAACGGTCAATCCGTCACTAATCCGCGTATGTTGCTTGTTGTCAATGCTTTAGCCTGTGACGGATGTGGCGTGTGATGCCCAGAAGTGTCACTGGAAGTGTCACTGAAAACTGCTTGATGGCTACATGTAAAGATTGTGCCATTTACCAAGTGGCAGGGTTGTGTGTTTACCGAAGAACGGTAAGCACGTTGCCAAACAAAGGTATCGTGCTTACCGTTCTCTGGTAAGTGTGTTACAAGCGCCTTGTAACAATTTCCTTAAAGCCTACTTGTCATTGTATGGTTTACCAAATATGTGCACGCTTCTTCTTGTCAAGGAAGAGCTTGTCGCCCTTCTTCACGTTGAAAGCCTTGTACCAGGCGTCTATCTGCGGCAGCGCGGCGTTGACGCGTGCCTCGGCGGGAGAGTGGGGGTCGGTCTTTATCTGTCGGTCGATGAACTCGGGACGCGCGTTGCCAGCCCATACATTAGCCCA
>CALBYK010000108.1 GCA_937889855.1 uncultured Prevotella sp. | reverse complement strand
ATCGCCCGCAGATACACTTCACTCCTGCCAAGAACTGGACTAACGACCCCAACGGCATGGTGTATCTTAACGGCACCTACCATCTCTTCTACCAGTACAACCCGAGCGCCAACGACTGGGGCAACCTCTCCTGGGGACATGCCACATCAACCGACCTCGTGCACTGGACGGAGAAGTCGGTGGCTCTCACTCCCGACAATCTCGGCATGATATTCTCCGGCTCGGCTGTTGTTGACAAGGACAACACCGCCGGATTCGGCAAGGACGCCATCGTTGCCATATATACCTCGTCGGGCGACCACCAGCAGCAGAGCATCGCCTACAGTACCGATGGCGGCGAGACATTTAATAAGTATGAGGGCAACCCGGTGATAAAGAATACGGAGCTTGCCGACTTCCGCGATCCGAAGGTGTTCTGGCATGAGGAGTCGAAGCAATGGATAATGTCGCTGGCTCTCGGATGGCAGTACGGCATACAGTTCTGGGGCTCGAAGGACTTGAAGAGCTGGTCGCGTCTCGGCACGTTCTCGACGGGCGTGAGCCGCTGCAACCGCGGACAGTGGGAGTGTCCCGACCTCATACAGCTCGACTACAACGGCACGAAGAAGTGGGTGCTCATCATGAGCGTCAACCCCGGCGGACCGACGATAGGCAGCGGCACGATGTATTTCGTGGGCAACTTCGACGGCAACAACTTCACCGCTGACAACCTCGACTATCCGCTGTGGCTCGATTATGGGGCTGACAACTATGCCGGAGTGACATGGAGCAACACCGCCGATCGCGCACTCTTCATCGGATGGATGAACAACTGGCAGTATGCCGGAGCCTCGCCCGTGTCGCCTTGGCGCTCTGCCAACACTCTGCCACGCGAGTTGTCGCTCAAGGATGTTGACGGCAAGCCGGTGCTTTGCAGCAATGTGGTGAAGGAGTTTGAGGCTGTTGAGGGCGAGTGGAAAGACATTGCCTCTACATTCGACGCAGCCGATGCCTACGAGGTGGAACTGACAGTGCCTACTGGCAAGAACACCGAGATATCTCTCCTCAACACCGAGGGCGAGCACCTCGACTATACGCTCAACGCATCCACACGCAGCATCATAGCCCATCGTAATAAGCAGACTGGCGACGTTTCGTTCAGCGGCAACTTCTCTCTGCCGTCAGTAGTGGCTCCGCTCAACACGAATGCTGGCGAGGTGACACTGCGTTTCTACATCGACCAGTCGTCAGTGGAGTTGTTCACAGCCGACGGCTCAATGGCGCAGACGCTGCTCGTGTATCCCAAGAGCATATACAACCGCGTCACCGTTGACGGGCTGACTGCCAATGGACGTGTACGTCCGATAAAGTCAATATGGAAATAAATAGGTGTGCATAATCAAATTTGCTAAAGACACTGAGATGAAACTAAAATTGTTTCATCTCAGTGTCTTTGGCGCTTCGTGCCTATGTTGCTGTATGGCGGGCAACAGGATGCCGGAGATGAGGCTACATTAGACAAGCTCTGTCAGTGAGGCTTGTTTACGGTGATTTCATGCTCAAACGACTTCACTCCCTTTGGAGTTAACACATCCACCAACAGACGGTATTTGCCAGTTCTGTCTGGGCATGGCACCTGCTGCGTGTTGTCTGGAGTGTATACAGAAAGTCCTTTGGGTGTGTAATAAGTACCTTTCGACTTCACTTTTCTTTGTTGGCTGATTTTGCGTGTTGTCACCAATACAGCTCCATTTATTGCGCCAAAAGTGTATGCCAAGGCCTGCCCTGCCTGTAGCACCTCGACTTCTTCTATCTCAAACGCTGGCGTCCGCATAATCATGTCAGGTATGGTTGTTAGCCTTAAATTGTCAACGAGAACAACCATTAGGCTCTTGCCAAAAGTGGAGGGACCACGTGTGTTATAAACGCCCCAGTCTCCAACTACTGTTTTGTAGAGTTGCTTCTTGTCGAAATTTTCTTCTTGTCGTAGTCTTATGCCAGGCATCATTCGTAGTATGTCGTACGGTGTTTGACATTCATGCTTCTCAATTTCCTCACGGTTGGCGTAGTTCATCCTGTAGAATCTGTTTGAAGGCTCGATTTTTTCTGTCCGTATCCTGGCTTTTACCACTATGTCCGGAAGCACTTGGTCGTGTATGCCCCCATTGCCGATTTCCACATGGCTGTCATTGGCGTACCGATCTTTAGGAAGTGAAGCTTTATGTGGCAAGTCCACGTTGGGATAAGTGTTGGCATCCACATTTATTTTGGAGGAAATAGGCCTGCCGTTTTTGTCAACCGTTTGGAGGAAGAAAGTGTCGCCGTCCTTGAAGTCATCCACAGCGATGCGGAATTTTCCGTCAGGTTGTATTGGAGAGTCGTACACCATGTTGTTTTCGGTGTTGTATGCTACAATGGTTCCGTGTTTCACGTTTTGTCCAGTCTCCATTTTTGTCGTTCCTGAAAATGTCATCGTTTCTTCTGGCATGAATGTGTATATGCTGTCTCCCTTTGTTATGGCATCCTTGAGTTTGAATCGCTTGAACGAAGCTGTCGCCAGCCATGCCTGTATGTCTGTCCAGCGTTCAGCCCCTTTTGAGGCAAAGGCGTGCTCGGGAAAAGGAAGTGGCGAGGAGAAGTCCGATTCATATAAAACTTGTCTCTCTGCTTGTGGAGCCCAAAGTTCGTTGTAATCCACAAGTCGGACTATGGCTTGTTTGCAGTCGGCATATTTGGGTACTCTGAAATGTATGCTGTCGCCAGTGTTTATTGTGTAGTTGGTTGCAAGAGTGTCATTGTCTTCGTCCGATTTGCCAAGTGCAGTGAACTCGGCAATGACATTGTTTTCTTTGTCAACGGCAAACAAGGTTGCTATGTGTGTCTGTGGGTCAAGTTTAAGTATGCCCTCCCTTTGAGGATTGGCTATTTGCAAAAGACCGTCGTGTCTGTCGTATACGTATATTTTGCTTATCTCATTCCTTTCTGTGTTGCCGAGTATTTGGTATTTTAGTGCGTGTTTGCCGAGAAACGCTACTATCTTTATGTCGTCTGTGCTTGTAGGAGGCAATGAAACAGTTTGGGGAAACATGTTGTCCTGAACCACGATTCTGTATTCTGTTCCTGTTTGTGGTGCGATATTCAGTGTAGCGTATCCCGATGCGGAAGTGCAGGTGGTGGCTATAGTGTCGTTTGAGATGTCAATCAGGTCTACCTTCATGTTGGAAAGTGGATTGTCCATACCGTCTGTGGCAAATACGGTAATGCCTTGTATGCCTCCGGCTACAAGCTTCCCTCCGGAAGGCACAACTATGCACTTCACTCCATTGTCTACATGAGGGTCTCTTTTGGGAAATGTTCTGTTAACCAGTATTGGCTGAATGGCAAAGCTTTGGGGCGAAAAGTTGCGCATAAGATCTGTATAGGCACGCAAGTAGTAAATACCAGGTTCTGCTGCTGGGTCTTTGGGTATAGCAACATGGAACACGCCGCCATACTTGCAGCTTGTCTTTTGTCTCACAAGCACGGAGTCGTTACTGTCAATAAGTTCTATATATAGATATTTGCTATATGGCATAATTCTGTCGGACGCGTCGCAGGTGACGAATCCGTCTGCCTTTATTGAGTCATCGGAAGTACATACTGTTGACTTTGGACAAAGAAATATCTGTTCCGTTCGGAAATCGGATGGTAGCTGGGCGAAGGTTGGGGTCGCGAATAATAAAAGAAGAAACGAAAGAAGTGTTTTCATATTAGTGCTCTCTTTATTTGTAGTGGTCAATACAGCTTGCCTTTCATTAGCTGTATCTCGTAGTAGCAACCAAGATAGTCGTATCCACGCATTTGTGCTGAGGCATGAAGTGAAACAAATATGCCTAAAAAGAATAAATAAAGCTTTTTCATAAGATTTGTTTTTTTAGGTCTGTAATTATTTGCAAATGTACATTTTTTTTAATGCAAACAAGTAAAAACTAAGAAAATGTTTTTTGCTTGAAATAAAGCATCCCTGCCGCATCATCTGCGGCAGGGATGTGTAATTAATAGTAAAGTGATGACTATCAGTTTTTATTCTTTGAGAAGGTATTATTAGGTGATTGTTTAAAGGTATTTTTTCATCGCTCTCGAATTATTTGAATCCTTCGGGCGACAGTTGTGTCAATATGGTTTCAGAAGGTTGTTATGTTTTGATGATAACTTTTGACGGCTGCAAAGATAGTTCTATTTTCTATCATGTGCAAACTTTTGTGAAGAAATCTTTAATAATTATCGAATTTTGTGTGTTTATGCATGTTGTATTAACAAAAAAGACCATTGGAAACGTTCCCAACGGTCCTTTGTATGCATTTTTTTTGACTGATGTCAATGCCAGTGTCCGATGTTATTGATATGTGTCAAAATTATGGCACCTGTCTTTTAACATTTGCCATTTCTGCCTTTTTCACCTTCTTGAATAGCTCCGAGGCGAACACAAGGTCGTTGAGCTTCTCGTTGGTTGATGCCATAACGTCGTCCTTTGTGCCCTGCCACTCCTTGTGCCCTTTGTATATGAAGATGATGTTCTCGCCAATGCCGAGCACGGAGTTCATGTCGTGGGTGTTGATGATGGTGGTCATGCCGAAGTCCTTGGTGATGGACGACAGCAGTTCGTCAATAACAAGCGATGTGTGCGGGTCGAGTCCAGAGTTTGGCTCGTCGCAGAATAGATACTTGGGGTTGAGCACAATGGCGCGCGCTATCGCCACACGCTTCTGCATGCCGCCCGATATCTCGCCAGGATACTTCTGTTGCGCGTCAATGAGGTTCACTCGGTCGAGGCACTCCTGGGCGCGCTTCACGCGGTCGCGGTAGTTCATGGTGGAGAACATGTCGAGTGGGAACATGACGTTCTCCAGAACCGACAGCGAGTCGAAGAGTGCGGCACTCTGGAATATCATGCCCATCTCGCGGCGCATGTACACCTTCTCCTTCTTCGACATGGCCACGAAGTTGCGGCCGTCGTAGAGCACCTCGCCGCTTGTGGGTGTGAGTAGGCCAACGAGATTCTTCATAAGGACGGTCTTTCCCGAGCCACTCTGTCCGATGATGAGGTTTGTCTTGCCGTCCTCAAACACGGCGTTTATGTCCTTGAGCACTTCCTTGTCGTCGAACGACTTGCAGAGATGTTTTATTTCAATCATTTTCTTTATAAGCCTTTGTAAGCCTTCTTAGGCATGTATAAGCCTCTTTGGGCTGGGTGATACAATTTAGCTGAGCAGTTGGGTGAGGAACACGTCGGAGAACAATATCAGCACGCTTGAGCTTACCACGGCATCGGTGCTCGCCTTGCCCACCTCAACTGAGCCACCCTCAACGGTGTATCCGAAGTAGCTCGACACGCTCGATATGATGAAGGCGAAGACGAGGCTCTTGATGATGCTCATCCACATGAACCAAGGGTTGAAGGCGTGCTGCAGGCCGAGCGTCAGGTCGTCGGGCGAGAGGATATGTCCTATATAAGCGGTGCCGTAGGCTCCGAGTATGCCCGTGGCGGAGGAGAAGATGACGAGGAACGGCATGATGGTCACCAGTCCCATAATCTTAGGCAGTATGAGGTAGTTGGCGGAGTTGACGCCCATGATGTCGAGTGCGTCAATCTGTTGTGTTACGCGCATGGTGCCAAGCTCAGAGGCAATATTGGAGCCCACCTTTCCTGCGAGAATCAAGCACATGATGCTGCTTGAGAACTCCAGCAGAAGAATCTCTCTTGTGGTGTAGCCCGATACCCAGCGTGGCATCCACGGACTCTGGATGTTGAGCTTCATCTGTATGCAGATAACGGCTCCGATGAAGAACGAGATGAGCAGCACGATGCCGATGGAGTCGACGCCGAGCGCCGACATCTCCTTTACGTACTGCTTGAGGAACATTCGCATGCGCTCGGGGCGCGCGAAGGAGCGTCCCATGAGTATGAGATAGCGCCCGAGAGTGTTTAAATATTTCAATATCAACATAATCGTGTTGTGTGTCTGTTTTTATTCGCTGCAAAAGTAGCAATAAAACGCCAAATGGCAAAAAACATGTGCAATTGTTTTGCGCTAAACTCTATTTGTGTTAACTTTGTACGCGTATAACCATATAAACCGAACGCATATGAAGCATTTTACACCAGTTTCTTTGACAATTCTTACACTTTGTCTCGCATCGGCACACGCTGGTGCTCAGACTGCCGCCACTGCGACATTCCGTCCGCATGTGCAGAAGATATATTCGTATGAGAACGGAACGTGGAGTGAGGAAAGCACCTACACCTACCAGTACGACCAGGCGGGTCGCGTGGCATGTCTCGACATCGACGAGGGCGACTGCATACAGCGCACCGAGAGCACCTACGACGCCAACGGGAAGTTGCTCACCGAGGTGAACAGCGTGTCGGTGGACGGGGGCGTGACTTTCAAGCCCGACTCCAAGCGCGTGCAGACCTACGACAAGGTGCTTCCGCAGCTCACACTTACAAAGGACCGCTACACATGGAGCGAGGACGACAGCGAGTGGATTGCGACATACGACGCTTTCCGCCGCGACATCACGCGCGACGCCGACGGCAACGTGACGGGTCTCACGCTCTCCGTGCCGTATATGGGCGAGTTCGACGCCACGCAGCGCATCACCAACACCTTCAACCCTGCCACAAAACAGGCTACAACCTTCAGGTTTGAGGAAAAGGACGAGAATGGAGAGTGGAGTACATCGCAATATCTCCGCAATCTCGTTTGGGAGCAGACCAACGGACAGCTTGTCGACCAGTTTGACAACTGGCGCGAATACGGCAACCTACTCAAGAGCGGAACCATATCCGAGGTAGACGAGACGACAGGCGAGACCGTGGACTTCGGGAAAATCGAGATCACTTATAGTCACTCGGCCTACGACCAGACCGAATTCCGCGAGGAGATTAATTATACCGACGAACTGTCACGCTCCGTCACCGGACTTTATTACCACGACCTATACGGCAGCTACACCAGTTATTACTACGACTTGGAGGATGTCAATGGTGACGGTGTGCTTTCCAATAATGAGAAAACCTACGAGGAGAGTGCTATCGTGAGCATTGACGAACATGGCAATGTGACCAAGGAGGAAGGCTATATGCTCAACGATGAAGGCACGACGGAGCAGTCATACGGCACGAAGTATGCCTACACCTACGACCCGGCGCACAGCGATGCCGCCAAGGAAGTCGTCATAAGCGAGTACGACTACGACGCTGGCGAGTACAATCCCACAATGAAGATTGTCACCGAGAGCTTCACTGACAAGACAACCTCAATCAGCAGTGTTCTAGGCTCCGACAATAGCGGTGAACCCACTGCCGTGTACAACTTGCAGGGAATGAAGCTCAACCGCATGGGCAATGGTATCAACATCTTCAGACGCGGCGGCAAGACTGTGAAGGTTTTGAAGTAACACTATAAATTATTGAATGGAAAATAACGAAACTATAGACAAGCCCCACTGCATGGTGCTCCGCACCGAGGGGCTCGTGAAGCGATACGGCAAGCGCACGGTGGTCAATGACGTGTCCATCAATGTGCGTCAGGGCGAGATTGTGGGACTGCTCGGCCCTAACGGCGCGGGCAAGACCACATCGTTCTATATGACCACAGGCCTTATCGTGCCCAACGCGGGACATATATATCTTGACGACCACGACATCACCGACTACCCCGTCTACAAGCGCGCGCGTGCCGGCATCGGCTACCTGCCGCAGGAGGCGAGCGTGTTCCGCAAGCTTAGCGTGGAGGACAATATCATGGCGGTGCTCGAGATGACAAAGCTCACGCGGAAGCAACAACTTGAGAAACTCGAAGGTCTTATAGACGACTTCAATCTCGGCAAGGTGCGCAAGAACAAGGGCGACCAACTCTCAGGCGGCGAGCGACGCCGAACGGAGATTGCACGCTGCCTCGCCATCGACCCTAAGTTCATCATGCTCGACGAGCCGTTCGCCGGCGTGGACCCTATCGCCGTGGAGGAGATTCAGCATGTGGTGTGGCGACTGAAATACCGCAACATCGGCATCCTCATCACCGACCACAACGTGCAGGAGACGCTCACCATCACCGACAGAGCCTATCTGCTATTCGAGGGACGCATCCTTTTCCAGGGCAAGCCGGAGGAGTTGGCTGAGAACCAGATTGTGCGCGAGAAGTATCTCGGCTCGCAGTTCGAACTGAAAAAGAAGGACTTCCAGCTCGTCGACGAGCAGAAGCGCAAGCGCGACCAAGAGCGCGAACTGCACGATTGACGTGGAAGGTGTTGAGCTCCTGCCCGACACAAAACATGAAGGACATGTTTTATCCATAATCGAATAACTTATGTTGCTGTGCATAAGGTCTTGGATGAACTGCCAGCAATTGTCAGCAAATGAAATAAGGCTAATTTTGACTCCATTCTATTTATATATCTGCAATGAAATATCTACTCGTTTCCGACATCCATGGTTGTCTTCCCTCACTTGAGCAGGTGCTCAACTTCTACGACCGCGAGTGCTACGACATGCTTTGCATCCTCGGCGACATACTAAACTACGGTCCGCGCAACCGCATACCCGAAGGTATTGACCCAAAAGGTATCGTCGAGCGGCTCAACGCCCGCAAGGACAACATCATCGCCATACGCGGCAACTGCGACGCTGAGGTGGACCAGATGCTCCTTGAATTTCCTATTATGGCAGACTACGCCCTTGTTGTTGACAACGGCAGAAGGCTCTTCTTCACACACGGACACGTCTACAACGAACAGAACCGTCCCACACTGAAGCACGACATTTTCGTCTATGGCCACACGCATCTTTGGAAGCTTGAGCCGGCTGACGGCGGCATCGTGTGCAATCTCGGCTCCGTCACCTTTCCAAAGGGCGGCAATGAGCCAACGTTCGCCACTTATGATGACGGGGTGCTGCGCGTGCGCCGTATGGACGGCAGCGTGTTGAAGGAAATGCAAATCTGAAAAACGCTTAATAGTGGCGGCAAGAATTTCATAAACCGTTTCTGATTAGGCACAGTCAAGTTAAAAAAACAAATTTTTAGCCTATATATTCGGGTTTTACATTAATAATGAGTAATTTTGCACTTCAATGGGTCGCCATGCCAAAAGCATGGGGCAAACCATGACGAAAAAACAACAATAATAAATATAATTCTAAACAAAAAATGAACATTTCATTTGAAAATCCCGACAAAGTGAATGGTCTGTTGACTATCACAGTCGAAGAAGCAGATTTCAAGGACTCTGTCGAGAAGACTCTTAAGGAGTACCGCAAGAAGGCTAACGTTCCTGGCTTCCGTCCGGGTCAGGCTCCTATGGGCATGATCAAGCGTCAGTTCGGTGCTTCCGTACGCTACGACGCTGTCAACAAGTTCGTTGGCGAGCAGCTTTACAAATACATCAAGGACAACAATATCCAGATGCTCGGCGAGCCTCTTCCTTCTGACAAGCAGCAGGAACCTGCCGACATCGAGAAGCCGGCTCCTTACACATTCGTGTTCGACATAGCCGTTGCTCCTGAGTTCAGCATCAACCTCGACGGCCGCAACAAGATTGACTACTACACAATCAAGGCCGATGACAAGCTCGTTGACGAGCAGGTTGAGATGTACCAGAGCCGCGCAGGCAAATACGAGAAGGCTGAGGAGTATGACGCAGAGCAGAACGACCTTCTCAAGGGCGACCTCCGCGAGCTCGACGCTGACGGCAACACCAAGGAGGGCGGCATCACAGTAGAGAGCGCCGTGCTCATGCCTTCATATATTAAGGTTGACGAGCAGAAGGACCTCTTCAAGGGTGCTAAGCTCGGCGACATCATCACCTTCAACCCGCGCAAGGCTTACCCGGAGGGCGAGGCTGAGATTTCTTCTCTCCTCAAGATTGACCGCGAGCAGGCTAAGACCCTTGAGTCGAACTTCAGCTACCAGATTACCGAAATCCAGCGCTTCAAGAAGGCTGAGCTCAACCAGGAACTCTTCGACCAGGTGTTTGGCGAGGGTGCCGTGAAGAGCGAGGAGGAATTCCGCAACAAGATTGTTGAGGGGCTTAAGCCACAGCTCGAAACCAATTCCGACTACAAGTTCATGCTTGACGTTCGCACCTACTGTGAGAACAAGGTGGGCGAGCTCACATGGCCGGACGCTCTCCTTAAGCGCATCATGCTCCTCAACAACAAGGACAAGGGTGAGGACTTTGTTGAGAAGAACTATGCCGAGAGCATCAAGCAGCTCGAGTGGCACCTCATCAAGGAGCAGCTCGTCAAGGCTAACGACATCAAGGTTGACGACGCCGACATCAAGGCTGCCGCTGTCGAGATGGCTCGCATGCAGTTCGCGCAGTATGGCATGACAAACGTGCCTGACGAATATGTGGAGAACTACGCAGGTGAGCTTCTCAAGAAGCGCGAGGCTGTGGACAACTTCGTTGAGCGCGCCATCGACGTGAAGCTCGCTGCCGCCATTAAGAAGACTGTCACCCTCAACGAGAAGGAAGTGACTCTCGACGAGTTCAACGAGATGATGAAATAAAGTAATCAGCCGCTATAGGCTACTAAAATACATGCCGCTATATGGGGTTCTGCCTGTATAGCGGCATTTTTTTCGGTGTATATGTGCAAAAATATGTCATAAATGATGATGGAATAAGGATAAAATATTATCTTTGTACTGTTAAAGGCTGCATTTGTGTATCAATAAACTTAATAATTAACCAAAATTTATCATTATGGGATTTACAGAAGCAATCAAGGCAGTTTATGGCAAGTACGCCACTTTCCAGGGACGCGCCACACGCTCCGAGTATTGGTATTTCTATCTGTTCTTCGTTATCGTAGACCTTGTCCTGGTGTATGGCAGCGCCATAATAGGCAGTGCCTGCAATGGGCTTGAAGGTTTTGCCGAGGGAACAACGGTAGGCACGGTGCTTTATTGCATCTTCGCTCTTGTTTCATTGCTGCCTTCACTTGGTGTCGCCGTGCGACGTCTGCACGACACAAGTCGCTCAGGCTGGAATCTGTTCTGGGGACTGCTCCCGTTGGTTGGCGCAATAATCCTGCTTATATATATGGTGCAGCCGAGCAAGGAGGATAACCAGTATGGAGAGAAACCGGAATAATGCTGGCAAATAAGGCGGGTATGGCATCATAGCCATGCAAGTGTGGATTATGCCGAATTAGAGGGTATGGCAGGGATGCCATAC